>NZ_JBFBBC010000007.1:0-323666 GCF_040689545.1 Streptomyces sp. NPDC051180 | reverse complement strand
ATGTGGAAGCCCAGTAATGGGTGGAGCTGACCGGTACTAATAGGCCGAGGGCTTGTCCTCAGTTGCTCGCGTCCACTGTGTTAGTTCTGAAGCAATGAACTCCCTTTGCCGGTTGAGTTCAACTTCATAGAGTTTCGGTGGTCATAGCGTTAGGGAAACGCCCGGTTACATTCCGAACCCGGAAGCTAAGCCTTTCAGCGCCGATGGTACTGCAGGGGGGACCCTGTGGGAGAGTAGGACGCCGCCGAACACCCGCCCTTTTAGCTCAGTCGGTAGAGCGTCTCCATGGTAAGGAGAAGGTCAACGGTTCGATTCCGTTAAAGGGCTCCGAAAAGAAAAAGGCCCCGCCATCTGGCGGGGCCTTTTTTGCGTTGTCCTACAGGTGGGCCGAAGCCGGCCCTGGGAAGGCCGGCCCTCACGAGGAGGGCCGGCCTTCGGGTTCAGCTGGGGTCGGGCTCGCGGAGACGCATGGCGAGGATGGCCATGTCGTCGGAGGCGGGGGCCTGCGCGAAGCGTTCCACGGCCCGCAGGATGCGGGAGGCGACCGCGCCGGCCGTCAGGCCCGTACAGCTCTTGAGGACTTCGGCGAGGCCGTCGTCGCCGAGCATGCGGGTGCCTTCGCGGCGTTCCGTCACGCCGTCCGTGACGCAGAGGAGCACGTCGCCCGGTTCGAGGGTGACGGTCTGCTCGTACAGCTCCAGGTCCTCCATGACGCCCAGCAGGGGCTGGGGCTCCGCTGCCGGCAGGACGGTGCCGTCCGGGCGGAGACGCAGCGGGAGGGGGTGACCGGCGCAGACGACCTTGAGGATCGCCGAACCGTCGGGCTGCGGGCGCATCTCGCCGTAGAGAAGGGTGAGGAAGCGGCTGCGGTCGCCCTCGTCGAGGATCGCCGCGTTGAGGCGTTCCAGGACGGCCGGGCCGCCGAAGCCCTCGCGGGCCAGGAGGCGCAGGGCGTGGCGGGCCAGGCCGGTGACGGCCGCGGCCTGCGGACCCGTACCGCAGACGTCGCCGATGGCGAAGCCGTAGGCGCCGTCGCGGATGGGGAAGAGGTCGTAGAAGTCGCCGCCGACCTCGTTGCCCTCGCCCGCGGCCCGGTAGATGACGTCGACCTCGACCCCCGGGATCTCGGGGAGGCCGGGCGGCAGCAGGCTGCGCTGGAGGGACTGGCTGATCGCCACGCGCTCCGAGTAGAGGCGGGCGTTGTCCAGGGCCAGGGCGGCCCGGCGGGAGAGGTCCTCCGCGAGCTCCAGGATCTCCTGGCGGAAGTGGTCCTCTGCCGGGCGGCCGAGCGTCAGCATGCCGATCACGCGGTTGCGGGCGACCAGCGGCAGGACGACCGTCTCACCGGCGACCGTGCCGGCCGTGGCGAGGGTGGTGTCGATGCCGGAGGAGAGCGGGCTCGCCGGATGGTCGAGGACGCGGACCGAGGCCGTGAGCGCGGCGCGGTGGGCCGCCTCGGCCGGTGCGGTCCAGACCCGGGCGCCGAAGCTCGTCACCGGCTCCGGCGGGGCGATCGAGGAGAGCAGTTCCTTGAGGCCGTCGATGCGGTCCTCGTCCTCGTGGAGCACGTACGAGAGATACGGGTCGGACGTCTGGTCGGCGATCGTGTAGACCGCGCACCAGGTGGCGAGGGTCGGAACCGTCATCTGGGCCATCAGGGCCAGGGTCTGGTCGCGGTCGAGGGTGCCGGCCAGCAGGTCGGACGCCTCGACGAGGAAGCTGAGGGAGCCGCGGCGCAGTCGCTCCAGCTCGCCCAGGCGGGCGGACTCCACGGCGAGGGCGATGCGGTCGGCGGCGAACTGGAGGCGCAGGGCCTCCTCGTTGGAGTAGCGGTTCGCGGTCTCGGCGGCGACGCCGAGGGAGCCGGTGAGGCGGCCCTCCACCTTGAGCGGGACCGTGACCACCGCGCGCATGCCGGTGCCTTCGAGGAGCGGCACGGCGCCGGGGACGGCGGCGAGGTCCTCGTGGACGGCGGGCATGCGGGCGGAGCCGTAGCGGCTGGCGCCGGTCTCGACGGGGACGCGGGCGAACCGCTGGCGGGCCGCGGGGAGCCCGGTGGTGGCCCGTACCTCCAGTTCCGTCTCGTCGTCGGTGGCGAGCAGCAGGAAGGCGGCGTCGCCGTCGAGCATGTCGCGGGCGCGTTCCACGGTGCGCTGGAGGAGGCCGTCGAGGTCGTCGGGGGCGGGGGAGCCGATGAAGACCTCGAACGGGTCGGCGGCGCGGCTCTCCGAGCCCGGCTCGGCGGCGGGCCGGTGCGGGGTCTGGAGGACGGCCCGCTCGTGCTCGCGGACCAGCAGGCAGACGGTGGAGGGCTCGCCCTGGGCGTCGCGGACGCGCAGGTGCGAGGCGTAGACGGGGACGACGCGGCCGTCGGCGCAGCGGATGCCGTAGCTGCCCTCCCAGCGGGAGAGGCGCAGGGCCTCGGCGAGGCCGGTGCCGGTGCCGGGGGTGTGGGGCCAGGCGGCGAGGTCGCCGAGGGGTTTGCCGGTGACCTGGTCGGAGGCGTATCCGAAGAGTTCCTCGGCGTCCTCGTTCCAGGCGGTGACGGTGCCGCCGCGGTCGATCTGGACGACGGCGACGCGGACGCGGCTGTCGGTGACCGGCAGGAGGGCGTCGGGCAGGACGGGGCCGGCGGAGCGGGTGCCCACCGGGCGCCGGGGGAGGTCGAGGTGGAACCAGACGTGCTTTCGAGTGGGGGAGTAGTCGACTCCCCAGCGGTGGGCCAGGGCGGCGCAGAGCAGCAGTCCGCGGCCGTTCTCGCGGTCGGGGCTGCCGAGGGTGCGGCCGCTCTGGACGGGGATCTCGCGCTCGGGGTAGCGGTCGGCCACCTCGACGCGGACGCTGTCGTCGGAGCGGAGGCAGAGGACCTCGGCGGAGGTGCCGGCGTGGATGACGGCGTTGGTGACGAGCTCGCTGGTGAGGACGACGGCGTCGTCCACGAGCTCGGGGTGCCCCCAGCCCTGGAGGGTGTCCCTGACGAACGCGCGGGCGGCCGCGACGGACCGCCCCACGGGCTCGAAGCTGGCTGTCGCCCGCGCGGTGATCACAGCACTCCTCGTACGCGTCTCGACGCCCGGCTCTGCCATGCTCGGTCTGTCCCTCCCGCTGCCCGGTGGTCGTGCGCGCACCACTCCGCCCCCGCCGGGCGGACCGGGGCGGTTGGACAGCCGGAAGCCAGGTTACTTACCTTCGCTGTCCGAGCGGATGCCGGTCACCGTTGATTCCGTCCCTCGGGGGTAGGGACGCTGTGCGAAGCTGCCGAACTGTTATCGCCTGGTTCGGGCACGGTGAAACACTGGGCAGGCTACGGCGGAAGTCGGAGCGGAACGGTCGACCCCTTTCGGGAGGGACACGGTGGAGTCTGGCACGGCGGCGCGGCGCGGCGGAGGCAGTGGCACGCGCGCGAGGGGCGGGCGTTCCCGTGGGGGGACGGTTCAGGTGGACGCGGCGGCACTGGAGCGGCTGCTGTCCGCGTTGGTGTCGATGCGGGACGGGAACTTCCGCAGGCGGCTGACGGTGTCCGGCGACGGGGTCATGGCGGAGATCTCCGCCGTGTTCAACGAGGTCGCCGACCGGCAGATGCATGTGACCGGGGAGCTGTCGCGGGTCCGCCGGGTGGTGGGACGCGAGGGCAAGCTGTCCGAGCGGCTGGAGGCCGGGGCCAGCGAGGGGGCGTGGGCGGCGGCGATCGAGGCCGCGAACGCGCTCGTCGACGACCTGGCGCGGCCGGTGTCCGAGGTGGGGCGGGTCCTGTCGGCGGTGGCCGAGGGCGACCTGGACCAGCGGATGGATCTGCGTTCGGAGGGTGCCGACGGGGCCGTACGGCCGCTGCGCGGGGAGTTCCTGAAGGTCGCGCGGACCGCGAACAACCTGGTCGACCAGCTGTCGGTGTTCGCCTCCGAGGTGACCCGGGTCGCCGTCGAGGTGGGTACCGACGGCAAGCTGGGCGGGCAGGCGCAGGTGCGCGGGGTCTCGGGTTCGTGGAAGGACCTCACGGACTCCGTCAACACGATGGCGAACCGGCTGACGGCCCAGGTGCGGGACATCGCCCTGGTGACGACGGCGGTGGCGGACGGCGACCTGTCGCAGAAGGTCACCGCGAACGTCGCCGGCGAGATGCTGGAGCTGAAGAACACCGTCAACCGGATGGTGGACCAGCTGTCCTCGTTCTCCTCCGAGGTGACCCGCGTCGCGCGCGAGGTGGGCACGGAGGGCGAGCTCGGCGGACAGGCCGAGGTCGCGGGCGTCGCGGGTGTCTGGAAGGACCTCACCGACTCCGTCAACACGATGGCCGGCAACCTGACCAACCAGGTGCGGGGCATCGCCGAGGTGACGACGGCGGTCGCCAACGGCGACCTGTCGCAGAAGGTGCGGGTCTCCGCGCGCGGCGAGATCGCGCAGCTGGCGGACACGATCAACCAGATGACCGAGACGCTGCGGACGTTCGCCGACGAGGTGACCCGGGTGTCGGGCGAGGTCGGCGCGCAGGGTCTGCTCGGCGGCCAGGCGCAGGTGCCGGGTGCGGCGGGGACGTGGAAGGACCTCACGGACTCCGTCAACACCGTCTTCCGGAACATCACCACGCAGGTGCGGGACATCGCGCAGGTGACGACGGCGGTGGCGAACGGCGACCTGTCGCAGAAGGTCACGGTCGACGTGGCCGGCGAGATGCTGGAGCTGAAGAACACCGTCAACACGATGGTGGACCAGCTGTCGGCCTTCGGTTCCGAGGTGACCCGGGTGGCCCGGGAGGTCGGCGTCGAGGGTCTGCTCGGCGGCCAGGCCGAGGTGCCGGGCGCGGCGGGGACGTGGAAGGACCTCACCGACTCGGTGAACACGGCCTTCCGCAACCTGACGGGTCAGGTGCGGGACATCGCGCAGGTGACGACGGCGGTGGCCAACGGCGACCTGTCGCAGAAGGTCACGGTCGACGTGGCCGGCGAGATGCTGGAGCTGAAGAACACCGTCAACACGATGGTGTCGCAGCTGTCCTCGTTCGCCGACCAGGTGACGCGGATGGCGCGGGACGTGGGCACGGAGGGCCGGCTCGGCGGCCAGGCCCGGGTGGACGGGGTCTCCGGCCGCTGGCGCGAGCTCACGGACTCCGTGAACTTCATGGCCGGCAACCTGACGTCGCAGGTGCGGCAGATCGCCCAGGTGACGACGGCGGTGGCCCGCGGCGACCTGTCGCAGAAGATCGACGTGGACGCGCGCGGCGAGATCCTGGAGCTGAAGAACACCATCAACACGATGGTCGACCAGCTCTCCGCCTTCGCGGACCAGGTGACCCGGGTGGCCCGCGAGGTGGGCACGGACGGGCGGCTGGGCGGTCAGGCGCAGGTGCCCGGCGTCGCCGGCGTGTGGCGCGACCTGACGGACTCGGTGAACGGCATGGCCGGGAACCTCACCACCCAGGTCCGCAACATCGCGCAGGTCGCCACGGCGGTCGCGCGTGGTGACCTGTCGCAGAAGATCGACGTGGACGCGCGCGGCGAGATCCTGGAGCTGAAGAACACCCTCAACACGATGGTGGACCAGCTCTCGAACTTCGCCGAGCAGGTCACCAGGGTGGCCCGCGAGGTGGGCACCGAGGGCATGCTGGGCGGTCAGGCCGAGGTGCAGGGGGTCTCCGGCACCTGGAAGGACCTCACCCAGTCGGTGAACTTCATGGCGAACAACCTCACCATCCAGGTGCGGAACATCGCCGAGGTCACGACGGCCGTCGCCATGGGCGACCTGTCGAAGAAGATCACGGTCGACGCCCGGGGTGAGATCCTGGAGCTGGTGACGACCGTCAACACGATGGTCGACCAGCTGTCGAACTTCGCGGACGAGGTCACGCGCGTGGCCCGCGAGGTGGGCACGGAGGGCATCCTCGGCGGCCAGGCGCGCGTGCGCGGTGTCACGGGCACGTGGAAGGACCTCAGCGACAACGTCAACCTGATGGCCAACAACCTGACCAGCCAGGTGCGGAACATCTCCCGGGTCTCGGCCGCCGTCGCCAACGGCGACCTGACCAAGAAGGTGACGGTCGAGGCGCGCGGCGAGGTCGCCGAACTCGCCGAGACCGTCAACACGATGGTGACGACCCTGTCGTCCTTCGCGGACGAGGTCACGCGGGTGGCCCGCGAGGTGGGCACGGAGGGCGAACTGGGCGGCCAGGCCCGTGTTCCGGGCGTCTCGGGCACCTGGAAGGACCTCACCGAGTCGGTGAACTCGATGGCCTCCAACCTCACCGGTCAGGTGCGCCAGATCGCGGCGGTCACCACGGCCATCGCCAAGGGCGACCTCACCAAGAAGATCGACATCGACGCGCGCGGCGAGATCCAGGAGCTGAAGAACACCATCAACACGATGGTCGACCAGCTGTCGAACTTCGCCGAGGAGGTCACGCGCGTGGCCCGTGAGGTGGGCACGGAGGGCATCCTCGGCGGCCAGGCGCGCGTGCGGGACGTCGACGGGACCTGGCGCGACCTGACCGAGTCGGTGAACGAGATGGCCGGGAACCTGACCCGCCAGGTGCGGGCCATCGCGGCCGTCGCCACGGCGGTGACCCGGGGCGACCTCAATCTCAAGATCGACGGCGTGGACGCGGCGGGCGAGATCCAGGCCCTGCAGGACAACATCAACACGATGATCGCGAACCTGCGCGACACCACCCTCGCCAACGAGGAGCAGGACTGGCTGAAGGGCAACCTGGCCCGTATCTCCGGTCTCATGCAGGGCCGCCGGGACCTGGACGACGTCGCCTCGCTCATCATGAGCGAGCTGACGCCGGTGGTCTCGGCCCAGCACGGCGCCTTCTTCGTGGCCGTGCCGACCGGCCAGGCACACGGGGACGCGGAGCTGGTGGGAGAGGGCGACGGCTCGTACGAGCTGCGGATGCGCGGGAGTTACGGGTACTCCACCGGGTCCATGCCGACCTCGTTCCGTCCCGGCGAGACCCTCATCGGGACGGCGGCCGAGGAGAAGCGGACGATCCAGGTCAACGTGCCGCCGGGGTACCTGAAGATCTCGTCGGGGCTCGGGGAGGCCGCGCCGGCGCACGTGATCGTGCTGCCGGTGCTCTTCGAGGGGAAGGTCCTCGGCGTCATCGAGCTGGCGTCGTTCCAGCCGTTCACCCAGATCCAGCGGGACTTCCTCAACCAGCTCGCCGAGCTGATCGCCACGACCGTCAACACCATCAGCGTCAACACCAAGACCGAGGTGCTGCTCCAGCAGTCGCAGGAGCTCACCGAGCAGCTCAAGGAGCGGTCGGCCGAGCTGGAGCACCGGCAGAAGGAGCTGCAGGGCTCCAACCTGGAGCTGGAGGAGAAGGCCGAGCTGCTGGCCCGGCAGAACCGCGACATCGAGGTGAAGAACACCGAGATCGAGGAGGCCCGGCAGGTCCTGGAGGAGCGGGCCGAACAGCTCGCGGTCTCCATGAGGTACAAGTCCGAGTTCCTGGCGAACATGTCGCACGAGCTGCGCACGCCGCTCAACTCGCTGCTGATCCTCGCCAAGTTGCTCGCGGACAACGCCGAGACGAACCTGACGCCGAAGCAGGTCGAGTTCGCGGAGACGATCCACGGGGCCGGTTCGGACCTGCTCCAGCTGATCAACGACATCCTCGACCTGTCCAAGGTCGAGGCGGGCAAGATGGACGTGTCGCCGACGCGGATCGCGCTCGTCCAGCTCGTCGACTACGTGGAGGCCACCTTCCGGCCGCTCACCGCGGAGAAGGGGCTCGACTTCTCGGTGCGGGTGTCGCCGGAGCTGCCGGCCACGCTCCACACCGACGAGCAGCGGCTGCTCCAGGTGCTGCGCAACCTGCTGTCCAACGCGGTGAAGTTCACCGACACGGGCGCGGTGGAGCTGGTGATCCGGCCGGCGGGCGCGGACGTGCCGCAGTCGATCCGCGAGCAGCTCCTGGAGGCCGGTTCGCTGCGCGACCCGGAGGCGGCGCTCATCGCGTTCTCGGTGACCGACACCGGGATCGGCATCGCGGCCGGCAAGATGCGGGTCATCTTCGAGGCGTTCAAGCAGGCCGACGGCACGACCAGCCGGAAGTACGGCGGTACGGGCCTGGGCCTGTCGATCAGCCGGGAGATCGCGCGGCTGCTCGGCGGCGAGATCTTCGCGGCGAGCGAGCCGGGCCGTGGCTCGACGTTCACGCTCTACCTGCCGCTGAGCCCGACCGAGCTCCCGACACAGGGGTACGGGCAGGGCGGAGCGGACGCCGACGAGCCGCAGCACGGGGCCGAGGGCGGCATGGGCGGGGCGGTCGACCCCTTCCCGCACTTCGCGCCGCCGGTGCGCACCGAGGCGCGCTCCGGGGCCGGGGCGCTGTTCCGGCACCGGCGCAAGGCCGCGGCGGAGGCGACCGGGGCGCGGAACGGGACACCGGGCCGACCCGGCCGGCAGGCCGAGCCCGATCCGGTGGAGCAGGAGGAGGCGGTCGAGCCGCGCCGTACCTTCGACTTCTCCGGCGAGCGGGTGCTGATCGTCGACGACGACATCCGCAACGTCTTCGCGCTCACCAGCGTCCTGGAGCAGCACGGGCTCGCGGTGCTCTACGCGGAGAACGGGCGGGAGGGCATCGAGGTCCTGGAGCAGAACGACGACGTGACGGTCGTCCTGATGGACATCATGATGCCGGAGATGGACGGGTACGCGACGACGACCGCGATCCGACGGATGCCGCAGTTCGCGGGGCTGCCGATCATCGCCCTCACCGCGAAGGCGATGAAGGGCGACAAGGAGAAGGCGATCGAGTCGGGCGCCTCGGCCTATGTGACCAAGCCGGTCGACCCCGACCATCTGCTGTCGGTGATGGAGCAGTGGATGCGGGGGGAGTGACTCCGGACCGGGGGTCCGCGCGAGCCGTCGCGCGGACCCCCGGGCTCCGTCGACGCCAGGTCGCCGGGGGTGTGTGAGAGGGCCGGATACGGGGAACCTTCTGGTCTCCCACCGCGTTTCCGGTTCGTGCACAGTGACATCGCGGTGACAGGGTGTGGCGACGGGCGGGGTGCGGCTACGATGACCGGCACAAGGACGGACGGCGTTAGGGAGTCGTCTTCTGGGGCGGCGCCCGGTGCTTCCCCCGGTCACGGGAGCCGGGGCGAGCCGTTGCCGGGACGAGGAGGACGGGGCATGGTGCAGAAGGCCAAGATCCTCCTGGTCGATGACCGGCCGGAGAATCTGCTGGCGCTGGAGGCCATTCTCTCCGCGCTCGATCAGACGCTGGTGCGGGCATCGTCCGGGGAGGAAGCGCTCAAGGCGCTGTTGACGGACGACTTCGCGGTCATCCTGCTCGACGTCCAGATGCCGGGGATGGACGGTTTCGAGACCGCCGCGCACATCAAGCGGCGGGAGCGGACCCGGGACATCCCGATCATCTTCCTCACCGCCATCAACCACGGCCCCCACCACACCTTCCGGGGGTACGCGGCCGGTGCGGTCGACTACATCTCGAAGCCGTTCGACCCGTGGGTGCTGCGCGCCAAGGTGTCCGTCTTCGTCGAGCTCTACATGAAGAACTGCAAGCTGCGCGAGCAGGCCGCCCTTCTGCGGCTGCAGTTGGAGGGCGGCGGAGAGACCGGCCAGGGCAAGGAGTCCGCTGGCCTGCTCGCCGAACTCTCCGCCCGCCTCGCGGCGGTCGAGGAGCAGGCGGAGGCGCTGTCGAAGCAGCTCGACGACGACTCGGCCGACGCCGCGGCCGTGGCCACCGCCGCGCATCTGGAGCGCAAGCTCACCGGGTTGCGCCGCGCGCTGGACGCGCTGGAGCCGGGCACCGGCGCGGCGTCGAGCCTCCCCGCCCAGGGCTGACGCACCGTCACCGGAAGGCCGGTCCCCGTGATCGGCCGTCAGCATCGTGCCCCGGCACGGGCGACACGATCGGGTGAGGCGGACAGCCCGAAGCTTCACCGGTAACCTCAGCATCATGGCTTCACGTACGTCCGGCAAGAGTTCTCAGGGCACGGCGGGCGCCGCGAAGCCGCGCGCCGGCCGTACGACGGGCGCCGCGAAGAAAGCGGCACCCGCGAAGCCCGCCGTCAAGCCGCCCGCCAAGAAGGCGCCGGCCAAGAAGGCCGCGCCCGCCAAGCGGGCCCCCGCGCGCAGGCCGGTGGCGAAGAAGGCCGCGCCCCGTCCCGCACCGTCGCCCACCGGTGGTGTCTACCGGCTCGTGCGCGGTGCCTGGCTCGGACTCGCCCACGGCGTCGGCGCGATGTTCCGGGGCATAGGGCGCGGCGCCAAGGGCCTCGACCCTGCCCACCGCAAGGACGGGCTCGCCCTGCTCCTCCTCGGCCTCGCTCTGATCGTGGCCGCGGGCACCTGGTCCAACCTGCGCGGCCCGGTCGGCGACCTCGTCGAGATGCTGGTCACCGGCGCCTTCGGTCGGCTCGACCTGCTGGCGCCGCTGCTCCTCGCCGGGATCGCCGTGCGGCTGATCCTGTATCCGGAGAAGCCGGAGGCCAACGGCCGGATCGTCATCGGGCTCTCCGCCCTCGTCGTCGGCGTCCTCGGGCAGGTGCACATCGCGTGCGGCTCGCCGGGCCGCGGCGACGGGACCGGCGCCATGCAGGACGCGGGCGGCCTCATCGGCTGGGCCGCCTCGCAGCCGCTCGTCTTCATGATGGGCGAGGTCCTCGCCGTCCCGATGCTGGTGCTCCTCACCGTCTTCGGCCTGCTCGTCGTCACCGCGACCCCGGTCAACGCCATCCCGCAGCGGCTGCGCGCCCTCGGCGCCAAGCTCGGCCTCGTCGAACCCGCGTACGACCCGGAGGCCGAGGGGTACGAGGGGCACGGGGGCTACGACGAGGAGTGGCGGGACGCCGAGCCGCGGCCCGCACGCCCCGCCCGGCCCGTGCGCCGCCGTGCCACCGGCCCGGCGGAGCCGTACGACGTGGACCGGGCCGAGGCCGAGATGCTGGAGCGGCGCGGCCGTGCCGCCCGCCGCTCCGGCGAGGCACCCGCCTTCGACCCCGGCATGGACCCGGTGGACGTGGCCGCGGCCGCGGCGGCCGCGCTCGACGGCGCGGTGCTCAACGGCATGCCGCCCTCGCCGATCGTGGCCGACCTGACCAAGGACGTCACCGCCGAGCGGGACGCCGCCGTGGCCGCGGCCGCCGCGGAACGGGCCGAGAAGGCGGGGTCGGCCGCGCCGGTGCCGCCCGCGCGCGGCGGCGACCGGCGCGCCGGCGGCGGCGTACCGGATCTGACGAAGCCGGCGCCCGAGCCGACCGACCTGCCGCCGCGGGCCGAGCAGCTGCAGCTCGCGGGCGACATCACGTACGCGCTGCCCTCGCTCGACCTGCTGGAGCGCGGTGGGCCGGGCAAGACCCGCAGCGCCGCCAACGACGCCGTCGTGGACGCCCTCACCAACGTCTTCACCGAGTTCAAGGTCGACGCGGCCGTCACCGGCTTCACCCGCGGTCCGACGGTCACGCGGTACGAGGTCGAGCTCGGCCCCGCCGTGAAGGTCGAGAAGATCACGGCCCTCACCAAGAACATCGCCTACGCCGTGGCCTCGCCCGACGTCCGGATCATCTCGCCGATCCCCGGCAAGTCCGCGGTCGGCATCGAGATCCCGAACAGCGACCGGGAGATGGTCAACCTCGGCGACGTGCTGCGGCTCGCGGCCGCGGCGGAGGACGACCATCCGATGCTCGTCGCGCTCGGCAAGAACGTCGAGGGCGGCTACGAGATGGCCAACCTGGCGAAGATGCCGCACGTCCTGGTCGCCGGCGCCACGGGCTCCGGCAAGTCCTCGTGCATCAACTGCCTGATCACGTCGATCATGATAAGAGCGACGCCCGAGGACGTCCGGATGGTGCTGGTCGACCCCAAGCGGGTGGAGCTCACCGCCTACGAGGGCATCCCGCACCTGATCACGCCGATCATCACCAACCCCAAGCGGGCCGCCGAGGCGCTCCAGTGGGTGGTGAAGGAGATGGACCTCCGCTACGACGACCTGGCGGCGTTCGGCTACCGCCACATCGACGACTTCAACCAGGCGATCCGGGACGGCAAGATCAAGCTGCCCGAGGGCAGCGAGCGCGAGCTCAACCCCTACCCGTACCTCCTGGTCATCGTCGACGAGCTCGCCGACCTGATGATGGTCGCGCCCCGGGACGTCGAGGACTCGATCGTCCGCATCACCCAGTTGGCCCGCGCCGCCGGCATCCACCTGGTGCTCGCCACCCAGCGGCCTTCGGTGGACGTCGTCACCGGTCTCATCAAGGCGAACGTGCCCTCGCGGCTCGCCTTCGCCACCTCCTCGCTCGCCGACAGCCGGGTCATCCTCGACCAGCCCGGGGCCGAGAAGCTCATCGGCAAGGGCGACGGCCTCTTCCTGCCCATGGGCGCCAACAAGCCGGTCCGCATGCAGGGCGCCTTCGTCACCGAGGACGAGGTCGCGGCCGTCGTCCAGCACTGCAAGGACCAGATGACTCCCGTCTTCCGGGAGGACGTCACCGTCGGCACCCGGCAGAAGAAGGAGATCGACGAGGACATCGGCGACGACCTGGACCTGCTCTGCCAGGCCGCCGAGCTGGTCGTCTCGACCCAGTTCGGCTCGACCTCGATGCTCCAGCGGAAGCTGCGGGTGGGCTTCGCGAAGGCCGGCCGGCTGATGGACCTGATGGAGTCGAGGAACATCGTCGGACCGAGCGAGGGCTCCAAGGCGCGGGACGTCCTGGTGAAGCCCGACGAGCTGGACGGCGTGCTGGCCGTCATCCGGGGCGAGTCGGGGGAGTAGCCCGCCGGGAGGCGGGGCAGCCGGAGCGGTGGGGCGCGTGCCCCGCCGCCGGGGGTCGGCGTACCCGATCGAGACCGGGCCGAGACTCACTCGTAAGGGAACACAGGGCAACCGTTTCCCCTGGCCGTACGTCAAGTTGGACGGTGGGACAGAAGGATGTCCCGGCCCCATGGCGAACAACCAGCCTCATGGCGTACAAACAGCACCCGCCCGGTTGCCCCACCCTTTCGTACCACCCATAGACTGAACGTCCAGCAGGTGGCTACACGCTCGAAAGGCGCTCTCGTGTCCATCGGCAACTCCCCCGAAGACGACCGGACGTTCCCGGCAGACGACCGGGACTCGATCGGTCGTGCTCTCCAGCAGGCCCGCGTCGCCGCCGGTCTCACCGTCGAAGAGGTCAGTGCCTCCACCCGTGTCCGGATTCCGATCGTGCACGCGATCGAGGAGGACGACTTCTCGCGCTGTGGCGGCGACGTCTACGCCCGCGGCCACATCCGTACCCTCGCGCGCGCCGTCGGGCTCGATCCGGCCACGCTGATCGAGCAGTACGACGCCGAGCACGGTGGCCGTCCCGCGCCCACCCCCGCCGCCCCGCTCTTCGAGGCGGAACGCATCCGCCCCGAGCCGAGGCGACCCAACTGGACCGCCGCGATGGTCGCGGCCATCGTCGCCGTCGTCGGCTTCGTCGGCTTCACGATGTTCGACGGGAACGAGGCCCCGAAGGGGACCACCGCCGCCGACGGCGGCCCGGCCCCCGCTCCGGAGAAGGCGACCTCCGCCGCCAAGCCGAAGCCGGTCAAGCCCGTCGCCCCGAAGCCGACCGAGAGCGCGATCGCCGCCGTCCCGCAGGACAAGGTGACCGTGAAGCTCACCGCCGTCGACGACAAGAGCTGGATCTCGGCCAAGGCCCACGACGGCAAGCTGCTCTTCGACGGCCTGCTCCTCAAGGGCGAGTCCAAGACCTTCCAGGACGACGAGCGCGTCGACCTCGTCCTCGGCAACGCGGGCGCGATCGAGCTCTACGTGAACGGCAAGAAGGTCGCCGACACGTTCGAATCCGGCCAGGTCGAGCGGCTCAGCTACACCAAGGGCGACCCCGAGGCCGGCTGAGACCCGGGCTTCCCGCCCCCCGATGTGACCTCCGTCGCGCAGGTGAACCCTGCGCGACGGGGGAACGGCCGGGACGAAGTAGTCTTGAGTCCATGCCCGAACGCCGTACCGTCGCCCTTGTCACTCTTGGCTGCGCCCGTAACGAGGTGGACTCGGAGGAGCTCGCAGGCCGCTTGGCAGCGGACGGCTGGGAGCTCGTCGAGAACGCCGAGGAAGCGGACGTCGCCGTCGTCAACACCTGCGGATTCGTCGAAGCCGCCAAGAAGGACTCCGTCGACGCCCTGCTCGAAGCCAATGATCTGAAGGACCACGGCAAGACCCAGGCCGTGGTCGCCGTCGGCTGCATGGCCGAGCGGTACGGCAAGGAGCTCGCCGAAGCCCTCCCGGAGGCCGACGGCGTCCTCGGCTTCGACGACTACGCCGACATCTCCAACCGCCTCCAGACCATCCTCAACGGTGGCAGTGTCGAGGCGCACACCCCGCGTGACCGGCGCAAGCTGCTGCCGCTGTCGCCCGTGGAGCGCCAGGAGGCGGCCGCCGCCGTGGCCCTGCCGGGGCACGGAGCCCCCGAGGCCCCCGTCGACGCCCCGGAGGACCTCCCCGAGGGCCTCGCGCCCGCCTCGGGCCCCCGCGCCCCGCTCCGCCGCCGGCTCGACGCCAGCCCCGTCGCCTCGGTGAAGCTGGCCTCCGGCTGCGACCGCCGCTGCTCCTTCTGCGCCATCCCCTCCTTCCGCGGCTCCTTCGTCTCGCGCCGTCCCTCGGACGTCCTGAACGAGACGCGCTGGCTCGCCGAGCAGGGTGTGAAGGAGGTCATGCTGGTCTCCGAGAACAACACCTCGTACGGCAAGGACCTCGGCGACATCCGGCTCCTGGAGAGCCTGCTGCCCGAGCTGGCCGCCGTCGACGGCATCGAGCGCGTCCGCGTCAGCTACCTTCAGCCCGCAGAGATGCGGCCGGGGCTGATCGACGTCCTCACCTCGACCGACAAGGTCGTGCCCTACTTCGACCTCTCCTTCCAGCACAGCGCCCCGGACGTGCTGCGGGCCATGCGCCGCTTCGGCGACACCGACCGCTTCCTGGAGCTCCTGGAGACCATCCGCTCCAAGGCGCCCACGGCCGGTGCCCGCTCCAACTTCATCGTCGGGTTCCCGGGCGAGACCGAGGCCGACTTCGCCGAGCTGGAACGCTTCGTCACCCACGCCCGGCTCGATGCCATCGGCGTCTTCGGCTACTCCGACGAGGACGGCACCGAGGCCGCCACGTACGAGCACAAGCTCGACCAGGAAGTCGTCGACGAGCGGCTCGCCCACCTGTCCCGGCTCGCCGAGGAGCTCACCGCGCAGCGCGCGGAGGAGCGCCTGGGAGAGACCCTGGAGGTACTCGTCGAGTCCTTCGACGAGGAGGACGGCTGGATCGGCCGCGCCGCCCACCAGGCGCCCGAGACCGACGGGCAGGTGGTCCTCACCACGGCCGACGGCACGAGCCCCGACCTCGCCGTGGGCCGTATGGTCAGTGCGAAGGTCGTCGGCACGGAAGGCGTCGACCTGGTGGCCGAGTGTCTTTTCGAGGAGGCAGGCAGATGACCGGAGTCCCGGCATCCGCGACGGGCGGGACCGGTAGGCCGGCGCCCCGCGGCAAGCTGGGCACGGCGGCCGTCAACCAGGCCAGTCTGTGGAACATCGCCAACATCCTCACCATGATCCGGCTCGTGCTCGTGCCGGCCTTCGTGGTGCTGCTCCTCCAGGACGGCGGGCACGACCCGGCGTGGCGTGCCTGGGCGTGGGCGGCCTTCGCGGTGGCCATGATCACGGACGTCTTCGACGGGCACCTCGCCCGCGCGTACAACCTGGTCACGGACTTCGGGAAGATCGCCGACCCGATCGCCGACAAGGCGATCATGGCGGCCGGACTCATCTGTCTGTCCTCCCTCGGCGACCTGCCCTGGTGGGTGACCGGCGTGATCCTCGCCCGCGAGCTGGGGATCACCCTGATGCGGTTCTGGGTCATCCGGCACGGGGTCATCCCGGCCAGCCGCGGCGGCAAGATGAAGACGCTGGCGCAGGGCACGGCGGTCGGCATGTACGTCCTCATGCTCACCGGCCCGCTGGCCACCCTGCGCTTCTGGGTGATGGCGGTCGCCGTCGTGCTGACCGTCGTCACCGGTCTGGACTATGTGCGACAGGCCGTCGTCCTGCGGCGCAGGGGGCTGGCCGAGGAGCGCGAGGCGGCACGGTCGGAGACGGCGACGCGATGACCGAGGCCGCCCGGGCGCTGGCGCTGCTCGCGGAGCGTGACCACACGCTCGCCGCGGCGGAGTCGCTCACGGGTGGTCTGGTGGCCGCCGAGCTGACCGGCGTACCCGGGGCGTCGAAGTCCTTCCTGGGGTCCGTCACGGCCTACGCCACCGTGCTGAAGCACGAGCTCCTCGGTGTCGACCGGGCCCTCCTCGCGGAGCGCGGCGCGGTGGACCCCGAGGTCGCGCTGCAGATGGCGGCGGGTGTCAGGGACCGGCTCGGCGCCGACTGGGGCATCTCGACGACCGGGGTCGCGGGACCCGACCCGCAGGACGGCCAGGCCGTCGGCACCGTCTACGTGGCGGTCGCGGGTCCGGCCGCGAAGGGCGCCGGGGCCGGGAAAGTGGTCTCGTTGAGGTTGAACGGCGACCGTACGGACATCCGTAGAGAGAGCGTACGGAGCGTGCTGGCACTGCTGCTCGAGGAACTCTCGGGAAATGCGCGGGCACAGGATACGGAACACCACGGGGGGAATTGATGTTTGCAGCCCTGAGTGAACACGACATCGCTCCCCGCACGGCCGCAGCGGGAGGCGGTACGGTAGGGCGTGAAGGATGCGGCTACGCGGTCCGAGGAGGGAGCCACCGATGATTCTGCTCCGTCGCCTGCTGGGTGACGTGCTGCGTCGGCAGCGCCAGCGCCAGGGCCGTACTCTGCGCGAAGTCTCCTCGTCCGCCCGAGTCTCGCTCGGCTATCTCTCCGAGGTGGAGCGGGGGCAGAAGGAGGCTTCCTCCGAGCTGCTCTCCGCGATCTGCGACGCGCTGGACGTACGGATGTCCGAGCTCATGCGCGAAGTGAGCGACGAGCTGTCGCTCGCCGAACTGGCCCAGTCGGCAGCGTCGAGCGAACCGGTGCCGGCACCGGTGCGCCCGAGGCTCAATTCGGTGTCGGTGACGTCGGTGGCAGGTATGCCCACCGAGCGGGTGACCATCAAGGCGCCCGCGGAAGCGGTGGACGTCGTCGCCGCCTGAACCGAAGCACGTGGGGCGAAGCCCCGGTCGGTGCCCCACGGGGTGCCTGCCGGGGCTTTTCTCGTTTCCGGGCGTTCCCTCGGGTGGTTTGTTTGAGATGTCGGTTTCCGGACAGGCGTGCCATGGTGGGGGAACGTTCGAATGGTGGGAGATTTCGCATGTCCGTGGTGAAGAGCCCGTTGTCCGAGACCGACCTCAAGACGGTCGGCAACGCTCTGCAGGGGGCGCTGGTCGACCTCGTCGATCTCGCCCTGGTGGCCAAGCAGGTGCACTGGAACGTCGTCGGGCCGCGCTTCCGCTCCGTTCATCTGCAGCTCGACGAGGTCGTGGACACGGCACGACTGCACTCCGACACCGTGGCGGAGCGGGCCTCCGCGCTCGGTGTGAACCCCGACGGACGCGCGGCGACCGTGGCCTCCTCCAGCGCCGTCGGCACGGTCCCGGAGGGATGGATCAAGGACGTGGACGCGGTCCGGATCCTGGTCGACGCCCTGGGCGCCGTCACCACCCGGATGCGGGAGCGCATCGACGCGACGGCCGACCCCGATCCGATCAGCCAGGACCTCCTCATCGCCCTCACGGGCGACCTGGAGAAGCACGCCTGGATGTTCAGCGCCGAGAGCGTGTAGGGCGGCCCCGCCGTGGCGATACGCAGGGCGTGCGCCGGGGTTGCCCCCGGTGCGCCCTCCCGCCGGGTGATCCTGCCGGTCTAGCGTCGACCGCAGGAGGCGGCCATGGTACGGCGACGTTTTCCGCCGGTGACGCTCGCGCTGGTCGCGGTCGGGCTGGTGGCCGGGGGGCTGTGGTGGTGGGCGCTGGTGCGCCTGCTGCTGATACCCGGCGAGACCGGGCCCGTGGAGGGTGCGGTGATCGCGGGCGGCTGGGGGCTGAGTCTGCTTCCGGTCCACGTCACCGCGTCGGCGCGGCGGTCGGTCGCCGGGCACGGGTCCCTCGTCACCAGGGCATGGCGACGCCGCCGTTCGGGCGGAGTATCTGGCCCGTCGTGAACGAGGAGGCGTCGGAGGCCAGGTGCAGGACCGCGTGGGCGATGTCCTCGGCCTCGCCGACCCGCCCCAGCGGCGAGTGACGGACCATCGCCGCCTCGGCCTGCTCCTGGGCGGCCGGTTCGTGGCGGTCGGTCATGGGCGTGCGGATCCATCCCGGGGCCACCGCGTTGACCCTGATGCCGTGCCGCCCGGCCTCCACCGCCAGGGTCTTCGTCAGCTGGACCACGGCCGCCTTCGTGACGCTGTAGCAGAGAAGTCCGGGGCTCGCCGTGTCCATCGCGCCCGACGCCATCGTGACGATCGACCCCCGGGTGCCGGAGGCGATCATCGAGCGAGCCGCCTCCTGGCACGCGTACAGGACGCCCTTGAAGTTGACCGCGAGGACGCGGTCGAGGTCCTCGTCGCAGGTCTCCAGGACCGGGCTGGTGTGCATGACGCCCGCGACCGCGGCCATGACGTGGAGCGGGCCGGCCGAGCCCACGGCGGCCGCCAGGGCCGTGCGGTCCGTGACGTCCAGGGCGTGGACGTGCGCGGTGCCGCCGTCGCGGGCGATCAGTGAGGCGGTCTCCTCGAGCCCCCGCTCGTCGAGGTCCGCGCCGTGCACGGTGGCGCCCGCCTGGGCGAGGAGGGCGGCGGTCGCGCGGCCGATCCCGCTCGCGGCGCCGGTGACGAACGCGGTGCGGCCGGTGAGGTCGTACGCCGAGAGGGTCATGTCCGGACCGTACGACCGAATCTGACGGATCGTCAATCGGTGTGTCGGGTGCGGGAGGTGGAGTCCGCGCCGGCGCCGCTCCGGGTGGGGCCGGGCTGGCAGCCGGGGCACCAGTACGTGATCCGGTCGCCGTTCCCCGGTTCGGCGTCGGCCTTGCGGACACGGGCGCCGCAGCGCAGACAGGCGCGGCCCTCGCGGCCGTAGACGTGGAGCGGGGTGCCGGGGAAGCGCGCGGTGGTCGTCGTACGGCGGTCGGGGCGCTCCTTGTTCGCCTCCAGGAGCCGGTGGGCGGTCGCGACCAGCCGTTCGGGCACCTCGTCGCCGAGGTCGCCGACCGGGAGCCAGGGCGAGACGGCGGCGAGGAAGGCCAGCTCCGACTTGTACACGTTGCCGATGCCGGCCAGGTTGCGCTGGTCCAGCAGGGCCTCGCCGAGGGGCCGCGCCGGGTCCGCGCACAGCCGGCGCACGGCCTCCTCCGGGTCCCAGTCAGGGCCCAGCAGGTCCGGGCCGAGATGGCCGACCACGCGGGACTCCTCGGCGGTGCGGACCAGCTCCAGGACCGGGAGCCGGTAGCCGTACGCGGTGGACTCGGCGTTCCCGAGGATCGCCCGGATCTGGTGCTCCGGGCCGCCGCGCGGGCGCTCCCCGGTGGGGTGGACGCGCCAGGCGCCGTCCATCCGCAGATGCGAGTGGAGGGTGAGCCCGCCCTCGATCCGGGCGAGCAGGTGCTTGCCGCGGGGAGTGACGTCGAGGACCGTCCGCCCGGTGAGGTCGGAGGTCGCGAACCGGGGGACGCGGAGGTCGGCGCGGGTGAGGACCCGGCCCGCCAGCGCGGCGTGCAGGCGGCGGGCGACCTGCCAGATGGTGTCTCCTTCGGGCACGCGTCCATTGTGCGGGGTCCCGGGGCGGAGCGGGGGTGTCCGCAGTGCGGGAGCCGGTCAGGGGCGGAGGCGCAGGCCCTTGGGCGTGGCCACGAAGCCGGCGGCTTCGAGGGGGCGGGCGAAGGGCGAGGTGAGGGCCGGGACGGCGTTGACGCGTTCGAGGGTGACGGTGCCCAGGGCGCCGCCGCGGGCGGAGGAGGCCAGGGCCTCGGCGGCGGCGGCGAGGGCGGGGTCGTCGGGCTCGGCCGGCCAGGCGAGCAGGGTCTTGCCGCCGCGCTCCATGTAGAGCGTGAGCTCCCCGTCGACCAGGACCACCATCGCGCCCGCCTTGCGGCCCGGCTTGTGCCCGGCGCCGGTCGGCGGCTCTGGCCAGGAGAGGGCCGCGCCGTACGCGTTCGCCGGGTCGGCGGCGGCGAGGACCAGGGCACGGGGGCCCGCGGCGGCCTCGGCGCCCCGGTCGCGGGCGGTCGCGGCGGCGCGGAGCCGGTCCACGGCCCCGTCCATCGCGAACTGGGCCGCGCCGAGACCCTCGACCACGTAGCCGCGGCGGGCCTGCCCGCTGTCCTCGAAGGCCGACAGGATCCGGTACGTGGCGGAGAAGCCGCCCTCGACGCCCTCGGCGGCCACCGCGCCGCGCGTGACCACGCCGTGCCGGTCCAGGAGCGTACGGGCGAGGGCGTGGGCGCGGTGGGTCGGCTCGGGCTCGGCGGGCGGCAGCAGCGACCAGCGGCCGGAGACCGTGGGCGGGCCGGTGCGGGACGCCGGACGGGCGGCCGCGGTCAGCGTGCCGTACCGGCCGCGGGGGACCGTGCGGCGCGCGCGGTGGGCGGTGGAGCCGGCCGTGCGGCCCGAGCCGAGGAGGGCGCGCAGCGGGGCCAGGGTGTCGTTGGTGAGCCGGCCCGACCAGGCCAGCTCCCAGAGGGCGTCGGCGAGCTGGGGGTCGGTCGCGTCCGGGTGGGTGGTGGCCCTGACCTGGTCGGCGATCTGGCGGAAGAACAGTCCGTACCCGCCGGAGAGGGCGGTCAGCACGGACTCGTGCAGCGCGGTCGTCTCCAGGGGGTGCGGCGGCGGCAGGAGCAGAGGGGCCGCGTCGGCGAGGTAGAGCGACACCCAGCCGTCCTTGCCGGGCAGCGATCCCGCGCCCGCCCAGAGCACCTCGCCGGTGGTCGTGAGCTCGTCGAGCAGCGTCGGGGTGTAGTCGCGGACCCGGGACGGCAGGATCAGCTTCTCCAGCGCCGAGGCGGGGACGGGCGCGCCCTGGAGCTGCTCGACGGCGCGGGCGAGGCCGTCGATGCCGCGCAGGCTGTTGCTCCCCAGGTGCTGCCACTGCGGCAGGAAGGTCGCCAGTGCCGCCGGGGGCACCGGCTCCAGCTCGTGGCGCAGGGCCGCGAGGGAGCGGCGCCGCAGCCGACGCAGGACGGTGGCGTCGCACCACTCCTGGCCGATGCCCGAGGGGTGGAACTCGCCCTGGACGACCCGCCCCGACGCGGCGAGCCGCTGGAGGGCGCCGTCGGTGACGGCCGTGCCCAGGCCGAAGCGTCCGGCCGCGCCGGACGAGGTGAACGGGCCGTGCGTGCGCGCGTACCGCGCGAGGAGGTCGCCCAGCGGGTCCTTGACGGGTTCGGTGAACGCCTCGGGCACGCCGACGGGCAGGGCCGTGCCCAGCGCGTCGCGGAGCCGGCCCGCGTCCTCGATCGCCGCCCAGTGCTCCCGGCCCGCGATCCGCACCCGAAGGGCACGCCGGGCGGCCGCCAGCTCCGGAGCCCAGCCGGGCTCGGCGCCCCGCTCGGCGAGCTCGGCGTCGGTGAGCGGCCCCAGGACCCGCAGCAGGTCGGCGACGCCCTCCACGTCCTTGATGCGGCGGTCCTCCGTCAGCCACTGGAGCTCCCGCTCCAGCTCGGCCAGCACCTCGGGGTCCAGCAGCTCCCGCAGCTCCGCCTGGCCGAGCAGCTCGGCCAGCAGGCGGGAGTCCAGGGAGAGGGCGGCCGCCCGGCGCTCGGCGAGCGGCGAGTCCCCCTCGTACAGGAACTGCGCCACGTAGCCGAAGAGCAGCGAGCGGGCGAAGGGGGACGGTTCATGGGTGGTGACCTCGACGAGGCGGACGCGGCGGGCCTCGATGTCGCCCATCAGCTCCGTCAGGCCGGGCACGTCGAAGACGTCCTGGAGGCATTCGCGGACGGCCTCCAGGACGATCGGGAACGAGCCGAACTCGCTCGCCACCTGGAGGAGTTGCGACGCGCGCTGACGCTGCTGCCAGAGCGGGGTGCGCTTGCCCGGGTTGCGCTTGGGCAGCAGCAGGGCGCGCGCGGCGCACTCCCGGAAGCGGGAGGCGAACAGGGCGGAGCCGCCCACCTGGTCGGTGACGATCTGACCGATCTCGCCCTTGTCGAACAGGGCGTCGGCCGCGCCGATGGGCGCCTTGTCGGCGTCGTACGCGGTGTCCTGGTGCCGGCCGGGGTCCACCGGCTCGTGGTCGAGGAGGTCGAGGCCCATCTCCAGGCCCATCAGGTCGGCGTCCGGCAGGCGCAGCACGATGCCGTCGTCCGCGTGCATGACCTGGGCGTCCATGCCGTAGCGCTCGGCCAGCCGGGCACCGAGCGCCAGTGCCCAGGGGGCGTGCACCTGCGCGCCGAAGGGGGAGTGGATGACGACCCGCCAGTCGCCCAGCTCGTCCCGGAAGCGCTCGACGAGGATCGTCCGGTCGTCCGGCACGTGACCGCACGCCTCGCGCTGCTCCCGGAGGTAGGCCAGGACGTTGTCCGAGGCCCACGCGTCCAGGCCGGCGGCGAGCAGCCGCAGCCGCGCGTCCTCGTCGGAGAGGGCTCCGACCTCGCGGAGGAACGCGCCGACCGCCCGGCCCAGTTCGAGGGGGCGACCGAGCTGGTCGCCCTTCCAGAACGGCAGCCGGCCCGGCACCCCGGGCGCGGGCGTGACGAGCACGCGGTCGCGGGTGATGTCCTCGATCCGCCACGAGGTGGTGCCGAGCGTGAAGACGTCGCCGACCCGGGACTCGTAGACCATCTCCTCGTCGAGCTCGCCGACCCGGCCGCCGCCCTTCTTCGGGTCCGAGCCGGCGAGGAACACGCCGAACAGACCCCGGTCGGGGATCGTGCCGCCCGAGGTGACGGCAAGCCGCTGCGCCCCCGGCCGCCCGGTGACCGTCCCGGTCACCCGGTCCCACACCACGCGCGGGCGCAGCTCGGCGAAGGCGTCCGAGGGGTAGCGCCCGGCCAGCATGTCCAGGACGCCGGTGAACGCCGACTCCGGCAGCGACGAGAACGGCGCCGCCCGGCGCACCACGGCCAGCAGGTCGTCCACCTGCCAGCTGTCGAGCGCGACCATGGCGACCAGCTGCTGCGCCAGGACGTCCAGCGGGTTGGCGGGGACGCGCATCGACTCGATGGACCCCGAGCGCATCCGCTCGGTGACCACCGCGGCCTGCACCAGGTCACCGCGGTACTTGGGGAAGACCACGCCCGTCGACACCGCGCCGACCTGGTGTCCGGCGCGGCCGACCCGCTGGAGTCCGGAGGCGACCGAGGGCGGCGACTCGACCTGCACGACGAGGTCGACCGCGCCCATGTCGATGCCCAGCTCCAGGCTGGAGGTGGCGACCACGGCGGGCAGCCGGCCCGCCTTCAGGTCCTCCTCCACCTGGGCCCGCTGCTCCTTCGACACCGAGCCGTGGTGGGCCCGGGCGAGCAGGGTCGGGGCGCCCCGCGCCGCCCCGGACTGGGCCATGATCTGGGCCGGCGGGCCGCTGTCCGGGAGAGGTTCGCCGGTCGCCCGCTCGTACGCGATCTCGTTCAGGCGGTTGCACAGGCGCTCGGCGAGGCGGCGCGAGTTGGCGAAGACGATCGTGGACCGGTGGGCCTGGACGAGGTCCGCGATGCGCTCCTCGACCTGCGGCCAGATCGACGGCTTGTCGCCGCCGTCCTTGCCCTCGGAGGCCGGGGAGCCGGCCAGCTCGCCCATGTCCTCGACGGGCACGACGACGGAGAGGTCGAACTCCTTGCCCGAGGGCGGCTGGACGATCTCCACCGCGCGCGTGGGGGAGAGGTAGCGGGCCACCTCGTCCACCGGGCGGACCGTGGCGGACAGGCCGATCCGGCGCGCGGGGCGGGGCAGCAGTTCGTCGAGCCGCTCCAGGGAGAGCGCCAGGTGCGCGCCGCGCTTGGTGCCCGCGACCGCGTGGACCTCGTCCAGGATGACGGTCTCCACGCCCGAGAGGGCCTCGCGGGCGGCGGAGGTCAGCATCAGGAAGAGGGACTCGGGGGTGGTGATCAGGATGTCCGGCGGCCGGGTGGCGAGCGCTCGGCGCTCGGCGGGCGGGGTGTCGCCGGACCGGATCCCGACCCGGACGTCCGGCTCCGGAAGCCCCAGCCGGACCGACTCCTGGCGGATGCCGGTCAGCGGGGAGCGCAGGTTCCGCTCGACGTCCACGGCGAGCGCCTTCAGCGGCGACACGTACAGCACGCGGCAGCGCTTCCTCGCCTCGGCGGGCGGCGGCTCCGACGCCAGCCGGTCCAGGGAGGCCAGGAAGGCGGCCAGCGTCTTGCCCGAGCCGGTCGGCGCCACGACGAGCACGTCCGAGCCCTCGCCGATGGCCTTCCAGGCACCCTCCTGCGCCGACGTGGGCGCGGTGAAGGCCCCGGTGAACCAACCACGGGTCGCGGGGGAGAACGAGTCGAGCGCGGACCTGACCATGCCCCCCATCGTGCACCCCGCCACTGACAACCGCCCGGACCTGTGGACGACCGGCCGGCGGGAGCCGCCCCGGACCTGTGGACGAGGGGTCGGCGAGAGCCGCCGCGAGCCTGTGGGGGACCGGACCGCGAGCGCCCTCCGCAGTGTCGACGACCGGCCGGCGAGAGCCGCCCCGGTTCGGCCCGGGGAGGAGCCGGGGGGAGCCGTCCCGCGACGACCGCCAGCGGCCCCTGGCGCAGAATGGGAGCATGGCGAGCGGGGAGCGGGCACGGTACTGGCAGTTCTCCGAGCTGCCCGGAGTCGACCTGCTGCACGCCCACTACATCCACAAGGCATTCGCCCGGCACACCCACGAGAGCTTCGTCTTCGCCGCGATCACCGAGGGCGTCGAGGCGTTCCACTACCGCGACGACCTGGTGCACGCGGGCCCCGGGCAGATCGCCCTGGTCAACCCGGACACCTCGCACACCGGGCACGCGGGCGTCCCCGAGGGCTGGACCTACCGCACGATCTACCCCGACGCGGAGATCGTCCGCTCGATCGCCGCCGACACCCTCGCCCTGCGCGGCTCGGTGGGCTTCACCTCGCCCGTGGTCGACGACCCGTACGCCGCCCGGCTCGTCGTCGGCGTCCACCGGGCCGCCGAGGAGGGCAACGCGCTCGCCGCCGACAGCCTGCTCCGGCTGGTCACGGCCCGGATGCTGCGCAGCCACGGCGGGCTGATCACCCCCCTCCCGCCGCACTCCGCCGGGGCGCGCAACGCCGCACGCGCGCGGGCGGTGCTCGAGGAGCGGCTGACCGGACCGCCGACCCTGGAGCGGCTCGCCGCCGACCTCGACACCAGCCCCTTCGCCCTGCTGCGGGCCTTCCGGGCGGCGTACGGGATGCCGCCGCACACCTGGCTCACGGACGCGCGCGTGCGGCGGGCCCGGCAGCTGCTCGACGCCGGCACGCCCCCGGCGGACGCGGCCGCCGCCGTCGGCTTCACCGACCAGTCGCACCTCAACCGTCACTTCACCCGAAGCGTCGGGGTCCCGCCGGGCGCCTACCAACGCGCGCGGGGCGTCCGTGCCGGCGGCCCGGTGAGCCCCGGGCCACGGTGATCCCCGGGCCCTCCCGGTGACTCCGGCGGCCCCGGCGCCCCCGGGCGGCTTCCAGGCGCGGGGCCGCAAGAACGTACAAGACCGGGCCGCGCCGGCTCCCGTAACGTCCCTGACGTGGCAGAACAGACAGCACCCCCCGTCATACGCGACGGCGCGGCACCGGAGAAGCCCGACGCGGCCGTCGTCCGCGACGCCCTCGGAGTCGGCGTCGCCGTCGGCCTCTCCGGGTTCGCCTTCGGCGTCACCTCGGCGGGCTCCGGCCTCAGCCTGCTCCAGACCTGCGCGCTCAGCCTGCTGGTCTTCACGGGCGCCTCGCAGTTCGCCCTCGTCGGCGCGCTCGCCGCGGGCGGCAACCCCTTCACGGCCGCCGCCGGAGCCTTCTTCCTCGGCACCCGCAACGCCTTCTACGGGCTGAGGCTCTCCCAGCTCCTCGCCCTGCCGAAGGCCGTCAGGCCCCTCGCCGCGCACTGGGTGATCGACGAGACGACGGTGGTCTCGCTCTCCCAGCCGTCCCGGCGGGCCGCGCGCATCGGCTTCACCGTCACCGGTCTCACCCTGTACGTCCTGTGGAACGTGACCACGCTGCTCGGCGCGCTCGGCGCCGAGGCGATCGGCGACACCGCGGCCTGGGGACTCGACGCGGCCGGTCCCGCCGTCTTCCTGGCGCTGCTCGCCCCCATGCTCACGTCGGCGACCGAGCGGGCCACCGCCGGGATCGCCGTCCTGCTCGGCCTCGGCCTCCTGCCCGTCCTGCCCGCCGGCGTCCCCGTCCTCGCCTCCGCCCTCGCGGCGCCGGTCGTGCTCTGGCTCCGGGGCCGCGGGAAGGGCTCCGCCGCGGGAGACGGCACGGACGGACCGGCCCGGGACACCACGGCACAGGAGGACCCCCGATGAACGTCTGGATCGCGATCGCCCTGACCGCCGTCGGGTGCTACCTGGTCAAGCTGATCGGCCTGCTCGTCCCCGCCGGGGCGCTGGAGCGCCCGCTCGTGCAGCGGCTCGCCGCCCTGCTCCCCGTCGCCCTGCTCGCCGCGCTCACCGCGCAGCAGACGTTCAGCGACGGGGGCTCGCTCGTCGTCGACGCCCGGGCCGCCGGACTGGCCGCGGCCGCCGTCGCGCTCGTCCTGCGGGCCCCGTTCCTGGTCGTGGTCGGTGCGGCCGTCGTCGTCACGGCGGGGGTACGGGCCCTGGGCTGGTGACCTCGGGCCCGTACGGCCCGCCGAGAGGACGGCCCCGGGCCGGGCCGCCGGAGCGGGGTCAGTCGATGGGGCGGCCGTGGGCGCGCAGGGTGCGCAGGGCCTCGACCGTGACGATCGGCCGCCACTCCAGGGCCGATCCCGGCGCCCAGGCGCGCCAGCGGATCGGCCAGCCGCCGTCCTCCTCCTGGTCGGCCGCGAGCCGGTCGAGCGACCGGGCCATCTCCTCCTCCGTGAACCAGTGCGCGGCCAGCGAGTCCGGCACGCGCGCGTAGTCGTGCGGGAAGTGGTGCTCGCCCGGCGCGTACCCGTCCGCGACCGGGTGGTCCTCCGGCCGGTCCGGGTCGAGGACGGCGAGGCCCTGCTCCCGGACCAGCCGGCCCAGCCGGTCGGCGGCGGCCTCCGCACGCGCGCGGTCCGGGGCCCCGTCGAGGAAGGCGACGGCGGCCTGGACCTCGTACGGGTGGGTCTTGTCCAGCGCCTCGACGGCCGCCCAGCAGAACTCGGTGGCCCGGAAGAGCCACGCGTGCCACACCTGGTTGCGGTGGAGCAGCCCGACCACGGGACCGGTCGCGAGCAGGGCGGCCGGCGGCGCGTCGACGACCGGGACGAACGGCGCCGAGGGATAGCCGCGCTGGGAGGGGTGGACCGCCGGCAGTGCGCCCTCGTGCGTCGACACCTCGGTCAGGTAGCGGCAGATCCGTTCCACGCGCAGCCCGCCGCAGCGGCCGATGGAGTCCAGGACCCGCAGCGCGTGCGCGGTGTGCAGGGGCTGGCTGACCGGACCTCGGAGGTCGGGTTCGAGCGCGTGGCCGTAACCGCCGTCCTCGTTGAGGTGGGCGAGGAGGGCCGTCTCGACCGGGTCCGCGCCACCGCGGAGGAAGTGGTAGGCGAACCGGCGCTGTTCGAGGACCCGGGCCGTCAGCCAGACGAATCGCTCGGCGCGTGCCACGGGGGTGGAGGGAACGGGCGCCGAGGGACCGGACGTCGCGGGACCGGAAGTCGCGGGCGGGGAGGAGAGGGGTTTTTCGGCCATGCTCCGACGGTAGGGCGGAAAGTCGCGGTGACAAGGCATGTGGGCCGGGCTGCACTCTTGGGAGCGGGATACTGGGGTCATGCGGTTGACGATTTTCTGGGAACGGATGGCCGACCACTTCGGCGCCTCCTACGCGGAGTCCTTCGCGCGGGACCATGTGATGGCCGAACTCGGCGGGCGGACGGTGCGCGAGGCACTGGACGCGGGCTGGGAGGCCAAGGACGTCTGGCGGGCCGTCTGCGTCGCCGTCGACGTACCGGCGGACAAGCGCTGACGACCCGGCGAACGCCGGGGTGACGAGTGGTGATGTGCGGGGTCCCGGGGGGATTGTCCGCGCGGTGCGCGAGACTGGCGGGGTGGCCCCGACTGACGACACCGAGAAGACAGATCCGACCGACCGGACGCCCCGGAGCGATCCGGCGGCTCCCGTCACCGCTTCCGCGGAGCCGGCCCCCGGTGCCGCCGGTGCCGGCAGAGGCGGCGGCACCCCCGTCTCCGCGCCCGCGTCCTCGGCGGCGCGGATGCCGCGCTGGCTGCCCCGCGCGCTCGTGCTGGCCCTCGCGCTCTACTCCTGCTTCCTGCTGGGCAACTGGGCGTTCCACCAGCTCGTCGGCCTCCTCGTCAACATCCTGCTCGCCTTCTTCCTCGCCCTCGCCATGGAGCCGGCGGTCGGGCGCATGGCGGCGCGCGGGATGCGCCGGGGGCTCGCGACCTTCCTCGTCTTCTTCGTCGTCCTGGTCGTGAGCGTCGGGTTCGTCGTCCTGCTCGGGTCGATGCTCGCCGGCCAGATCGTGGACATGGTCGAGAACTTCCCCAAGTACCTCGACTCGCTCATCAACTGGATCAACCAGAACTTCCACACCGACCTCTCGCGGGTCGAGGTCCAGGACAGCGTGCTGAGTTCCGACTGGCTGCAGAAGTACGTGCAGAACAGCGCGTCCGGAGTCCTCGACGTCTCCGCCACCGTCCTCGGCGGCCTGTTCCGGCTCCTGACGATCTTCCTGTTCTCGTTCTACTTCGCCGCCGACGGGCCCCGGTTGAGGCGCGCGCTCTGCTCCGTCCTGCCGCCCGCCCGCCAGACCGAGGTGCTGCGGGCGTGGGAGATCGCGGTCGACAAGACCGGCGGCTATTTGTACTCGCGCGGCCTGATGGCCCTCATCTCCGGCATCGCGCACTTCGTCCTCTTCGAGATCCTGGGCATCCCGTACGCCCCCGCGCTCGCCGTGTGGGTCGGCCTGGTCTCGCAGTTCATCCCGACGATCGGCACCTACCTGGCGGGTGCGCTGCCGATGCTGATCGCCTTCACCGTCAACCCCTGGTACGCGCTGTGGGTGCTCGGATTCGTCGTGGTCTACCAGCAGTTCGAGAACTACATGCTGCAGCCGAAGCTGACCTCCAAGACCGTGGACATCCACCCGGCGGTGGCCTTCGGCTCGGTCATCGCGGGCACGGCGCTGCTCGGCGCCGTCGGCGCGCTGATCGCCATCCCGGCCGTCGCCACCCTCCAGGCGTTCCTGGGCGCGTACGTGAAGCGGTACGACGTCACGGACGACCCCCGCGTCCACGGCCACCGGCGGTACGGCGAGGCGGTCGTGGCCCGGCTCCAGAAGGCCCTGCACCACAAGAAGGACGGCGCGGCCGACGAGCCCCCGGCCGACGGGTCCTGACCGGCGGCCCCGCCGGGAGGTCTCAGAGGTACGAGGGGCCGGTCACCCGGTGCCGGAAGGCGTGCCAGGTCCATGCCTGGACGGCCACCAGGAGCGGGGTGACGACGAGCAGGGCGGGTACCAGCAGGCCGAGCGTGCCCGGGTCCGCCGCCCGCTCGGCCAGCGGGAGCGCGGTGCCGGCCCCGAGCGGCAGCCCGGCGAGCAGCGCACCGGTGAGTGCGAAGGACTGCCACGGGCGGCCGGCGCGTCCCACGAGCCGCCGGGCCCGCTCGTACGGCGGTCCCGTGAGCCGGAGCGCCGCGAAGCCCAGGCCGTGCGCGGCGAACAGCGCGGCCACCGCCAGGGCCGTGAGGACGGCCGTCGGGCCGGTCGCCGGGACGTACGGCCGCCCGGTGAGCAGCGCCGCGAGCAGCCACCCCCACGAGAGCGCCACCGTCCAGCTCCCGCACGTCACGGCGGTGTCGCAGCCGGCCCGCCAGCGCGGCCCCGGGCCCCGGCCGCGCGACCAGAGCCCGGCGTCCCGGACGATCCAGCCGGCCAGAAGGGCCACGACGACCGGGAACTGGCCGCTCAGGAGCTCCCCCTCCAGGGCGGGGAAGCAGCCGACGAGAACGCCTGCCGTCGCGACCAGCCAGACCTCGTTGCCCAGGAAGAAGGGGGCGAAGGAGGCGAGGACGAGGCGCCGCCCGCGGTCGTCCCGGCCGAGCCAGGGGGTGAGCATGCCGGTGCCGACGTCCGCCCCCGCGAGCACGAACCAGCCTGCGGCGAAGAAGGCGAGCAGGGCGATGGCCAGGGTCTCCACGGGGACTCCTCGGTGGTGTGCGGGGCGACGTCAGTAGCGCGGGGCGGGCAGCGCGTCGGCGGGGTCGGGCGTCCTGCCGTCCGCGCCGCCGGGCCGCTCGTCGTGGCCGAGGCCGGACTCGACGGGGCCGCGGCGGGCGTGCCGGGCCAGCAGCCAGGCGTCGAGCAGGGCGAGCAGGACGAACAGGGTGGTGAAGACCGCGAGCGAGAGCCGCATGACCCCGGGCGAGAGGTCCGACACCGCGTCCTCCGTCCTGAGCAGCCCGTAGATCACCCAGGGCTGCCGCCCGGCCTCCCGGAAGACCCAGCCGCCGATCATGGCTAGATACGGCAGGGGGACGGCCGCCATCAGGACGAGGTGCCAGAGGCGGAAGCGGAGGATGACCTTCTTGAAGCAGGCCAGGATCACCCCGGCGAAGCAGAGGTACATCATCAGGGCGAAGACGATCAGCATCACCAGCCCGCCGCCCCGGGTCCACGCCTCCGACGGCACGTAGTCACCCGGCCCGAAGCGGGCGGTCATCTCCGCCTGGACCCGCGCGACCTCGGCCGCCTTCCCGCCGAAGACCGCCGACTTCATGGGCTGGAAGGTGGCCAGGGTGCCGAACTGCAGCCCGCCGAAGACCGCGGCCGCCATCAGCGCCGGCGCCGACAGGAACACCCCGATCCGCAGGCTGCGGCCGAAGAACTCCCACTCGGGGGTGCGCCGGAACAGGTGGTACGCGCTCACGCCGGCCATGAAGAACCCGGCGGTGAGGAGCGCGCCGGCCAGGACGTGTCCGAAGGCCAGCAGCGCGGACGGGTTGGTCAGCACCGCGACCGGGTCGTCGAGGACCAGCTCGCCGCCCTCGGAGCCGTGTCCCACGGGGTGGTTGAGGAAGCCGTTCGAGACGAGGATCCAGTACGCGGAGAGGTAGGCGGTCAGGACGACGACCCAGATCACGGCCAGGTGGGCCCAGCGGTTCAGCCGGTTCCAGCCGAAGATCCACAGCCCGAGGAACGTCGACTCGACGAAGAACGCCACGATGGTCTCCACGGCCAGCGAGGCCCCGAGGACGTTGCCGGCCTCGTGGGTGAGGCCGCTCCAGGCCATGCCGAACTGGAACTCCATCACCAGGCCGGTGACGATGCCGACCGCGTAGTTGATCACGTACAGCTGGCCCCAGAAGCGCACCATGCGCGCGTGGAGCGGCTTCCGGGTCAGGGTGGCCCTGGTCTGGAGCGCCGCCACGACCGTCGCGAGCCCCAGCGTGAGGGCGACGAAGAGGAAGTGGCCGCCCGCGGTGAGGGCGAACTGCAGCCGCGCGAGATCGAGTACGTCCTGGTTCACCCCGTCAGCGTCGGCGTACGGCCCGGTGCCCGGCGTCACCCCGGGGAGGACACCCGCCGTACCCCGGCGGTTGTGCCGGGCCCCGCGCGCGTACCCCCTGAGTCGTCCCCGCCCGCCTCCTCCCCTTAGGGGGCGCTCTGCCGAGGGCCGCGGAACAGGGACGGGGACGTGGGCATCAGGCCAGCCAGCCGGGGGTGATCATGCCGGACTCGTACGCCAGGATCACCAGCTGCGCCCGGTCGCGGACGGCCAGCTTGGTCATGATGCGGCTGACGTGGGTCTTGGCGGTGGCGGGGGAGAGGACCAGCCGGCCGGCGATCTCGTCGTTGGACAGGCCCGCCCCGACGAGGCCCAGCACTTCGCGCTCCCGCTCGGTGAGCGCGTTCAGCCGCGGGCTCGGGTCGGGCTGCCGGTCGGCCCGCCCGGCGAACTCGGCGATCAGGCGGCGGGTCACGGCCGGGGCGATCAGCGCGTCGCCGCGCGCCACGACCCGTACCGCGTGCAGCAGTTCCATCGGCTCGGTGTCCTTGACCAGGAACCCCGACGCGCCGGCGCGCAGCGCCCCGTACACGTGGTCGTCCGCGTCGAACGTGGTCAGGATGACCACCCGCACCCCTTCGAGACGCTGGTCGGCGGTGATGCGGCGGGTCGCCTCGAGGCCGTCGAGGACCGGCATGCGGATGTCCATCAGGACCACGTCCGGGCGCAGTTCACGGGCGAGCCCGATCGCCTGCTCGCCGTCCCCGGCCTCGCCGACGACGTCGATGTCCTCCTCGTCCGACAGGATCGACCGGAAGCCGGCCCGGACCAGGGTCTGGTCGTCGGCGAGCACGACGCGGATCATCGGGGTTCCCCCTCGGAGGCGGTGGGCGGTGCGGGCGGCGGTGACGAGGGCCGTCCTCGGGGTGCGGGCGGGGCCACGGAGTCGGAACCGGGTCGCGGTTCGGCCTCGGGACCGGGACGGCGGTCGGACGCGGACGGGGGCCCGGGTCGGCGTTCGGGGCGGGGATCGGGACCGGGTCGGCTTTCGGAGCGCGGGTTCGGCCCCTGGGGGCCCGGCGGGGTCAGGGGCAGCCGGGCGTCCACCAGGAAGCCGCCGCCCTCGGCGTTCGCGGCGGTGAGCTCCCCGCCGAACGCACGGGCCCGCTCGGTCATGCCCCGGATGCCGCTGCCCAGCGGGCGGCCCTCCGGCGCGCCCGCGCCGTCGTCCGCGATCCGCAGCCGCACCGCGTCCGCGCCCCAGTCGAGGATGACGAGCACGGTCCCCGCGCGCGCGTGGCGGGTCGCGTTCGTCAGCGACTCCTGCACGATCCGGTACGCGGCCAGGTCGACGGGCGGAGGCAGCGGCACGGGGTCGCCGGTGACGTGCGTCCGCACGTCGAGCCCGGCGCTCCGGGCCCGTGCGGTCAGGTCGCCGAGGAGGGCGAGCCCGGACGTGGCCGGGACCGTCGGGGTGGCCTCGTCGGCCCGCCGGAGCATCCCGAGGGTGGCCCGCAGCTCCCGCAGCGCGTCCTTGCTGGTGGCCTTCACGGCCTCCAGGGCCTCGGTGGCGGTGGCCAGTCCGGCCTCCGGGGCCGGTCCCTTGCCGAGCCGGTGCAGCGCGGCGCCGGACTGGACGTTGATCAGCGAGATGCTGTGCCCCAGTACGTCGTGCACCTCCCGGGCGATCCGCAGCCGCTCCTCGGTGGCGCCCTGCCGCGCCCGGGCCTCCTGCTCCCGCTCGGCGGCGAGCGCCCGCTGCTCCACCTCGTGCAGATAGGCGATCCGGGTCCGCTGGGCACGGCCCACGGCGACGAGGCTGATCAGCCAGCCGGCCAGCATCGCGAGCGAGGTGTCGTCGATCTGCCGGTGCCCGGGCTGCTGCCGGATCTCGCCGAGGCCGACCGCGAGCAGGGTGACGGAGGCGAGCGCCACGGCCGCGGCGAACCGGCCCTCGGCGGCGGTCGTGTAGAGCGCCAGCGCGAAGGCGATCATGAGCGGCCCGTCCTGCGCGGACAGCGGGTAGTAGACGACGCAGGTCAGCAGAGTGACCACGGCGACGGCGACGGGCTGCCGCCGCCGGAGGTACAGCGCCCCGCAGCCCACCAGGACGAGCGCCCAGCCGAGCGCCGTGCGGACCGCCGGCTCGCTCGCGTACCGCGCCGACACGAGCGTCCAGACCGCGACGACCAGCAGGACGACGCCCGCCACGAGCGCGTCGGCGGCCCGCGGCGACGGGCGGCCGCCACCGGGGGCGCGGAGGGGGAGGGGCATGCGTCGAAGGATAGGCGGCGGTCGCCGGGGCGGGCGGCGCACGGGTGGGTGGCGGTCGTTGCCGTCGTCGGCGGGCGGACAGTAGCGTCGGGGCGCCGGAGCGTCCGACGACCGGGCGCCCGGGTGCCAGGGGGTGGGCGGAGTGGCCGAGAGCGACGTGGAGCTCGACGACGGGCGCAGGCTGCACGTGTACGACACCGGGGACGGAGGGTCCGGCACCGGGGTCGGGGGCCAGGACGGAGGGCTCGTCGTCCTCTGGCACCACGGGACGCCCAACATCGGCGCGCCGCCCGCGCCGCTCTTCCCGGCGGCGGACCGGCTCGGCGTCCGCTGGGTCTCGTACGACCGCCCCGGCTACGGCGGCTCCACCCCGCACCCGGGACGAGACGTCGCCTCGGCCGCGGCGGACGTGCGCGCCGTGGCCGACGCGCTGGGCATCGGCCGGTTCGCGGTCATGGGGCACTCCGGCGGCGGCCCGCACGCGCTCGCGTGCGGCGCCCTGCTGCCGGAACGGGTCGTCGGCGTGGTCGCCGTGTCCGGGCTCGCCCCGTACGACGCCGCGGGGCTCGACTGGTTCGCCGGGATGACGCCGTCCGGCGTGGCGGGCCTGCGGGCCGCGGCGGACGGGCGGGCGGCGAAGGAGGCGCACGAGGCGGGCGCCGCCTACGACCCGGAGATGTTCACCCCGGCCGACCACGCGGCGCTCGCCGGAACGTGGTCCTGGTTCGACGAGGTCGTCGGCCCGGCCGTCGCCGCCGGGCCGGGCGGTCTCGTCGACGACGACCTGGCGTACGTCGCCCCCTGGGGCTTCGACCCCGCCCGGATCACCGCGCCGGTGCTCCTGCTGCACGGCGACGAGGATCGTGTCGTCCCGGCGTCCCACGGCCGCTGGCTGGCCGCGCGCTGCCCCACCGCCATCCTGCGACCGGGCGCGGGAGACGGGCACATCTCGGTGCTGCGGGGCGGCCCGGAGGCGCTGGAGTGGCTCGCGGGCGTCGCGGGGTGAAGGTACGGCACCGAGGCCGTCGGGGGCGCCGGGACGGTGGCCGGCGGGCCGGGCGCGCCGGCCGACGGGAGTCGTCGGGTGTGCGTGGCGCGCTTGACACTGAAATCGAACATCCATTCTGATGGAGGTCCGGCCCTTGGAATCACGGGGTTGTCGACGAGTTGTCCACAGGTCGGAGGGGACGCCGGGGCCCATTGTCAGTGGCAGGGGTTAGCGTCTTTCACATGAAGCGATCGACTCAAGCAAACCGGGTGGAACCCATGGCAGGAACCGACCGCGAGAAGGCGCTCGACGCCGCGCTCGCACAGATTGAACGCCAATTCGGCAAGGGCGCCGTGATGCGCATGGGCGACCGTACCCAGGAGCCGATCGAGGTGATCTCCACCGGATCGACCGCGCTCGACATCGCGCTCGGCGTCGGTGGCCTGCCGCGCGGCCGTGTCGTGGAGATCTACGGCCCGGAGTCCTCCGGCAAGACGACCCTGACCCTGCACGCCGTGGCCAACGCGCAGAAGGCCGGCGGCCAGGTCGCCTTCGTCGACGCGGAGCACGCCCTCGACCCCGAGTACGCCAAGAAGCTCGGCGTCGACATCGACAACCTCATCCTGTCCCAGCCGGACAACGGCGAGCAGGCCCTCGAGATCGTCGACATGCTGGTCCGCTCCGGCGCCCTCGACCTGATCGTCATCGACTCCGTCGCCGCGCTCGTCCCGCGTGCGGAGATCGAGGGCGAGATGGGCGACTCGCACGTGGGTCTGCAGGCCCGCCTGATGAGCCAGGCGCTCCGGAAGATCACCAGCGCGCTCAACCAGTCCAAGACCACCGCGATCTTCATCAACCAGCTCCGCGAGAAGATCGGCGTCATGTTCGGCTCGCCGGAGACCACGACCGGTGGCCGCGCGCTGAAGTTCTACGCCTCGGTGCGTCTCGACATCCGCCGCATCGAGACCCTCAAGGACGGCACGGACGCGGTCGGCAACCGCACCCGCGTCAAGGTCGTCAAGAACAAGGTCGCGCCGCCCTTCAAGCAGGCCGAGTTCGACATCCTCTACGGCCAGGGCATCAGCCGCGAGGGCGGCCTGATCGACATGGGCGTGGAGCACGGCTTCGTGCGCAAGGCAGGCGCCTGGTACACGTACGAGGGTGACCAGCTCGGCCAGGGCAAGGAGAACGCCCGCAACTTCCTGAAGGACAACCCCGACCTCGCCGACGAGATCGAGAAGAAGATCAAGGAGAAGCTGGGCGTCGGCGTCCGTCCCGACGCCGCGAAGACCGAGGCGGCGGCGGACGCGGCGGGTGCCGCCGACCCGGCCGGCGCGGACGACGCCAAGACCGTCCCGGCACCTGCGACCAAGACCGCGAAGGCGACCAAGGCCACCGCGGTCAAGAGCTGAACCGGTGACCGGTCGCACCGAATGGCCGGGTGACAGCCCCGACTCGTCGAGGGCCGAGAAGGAGCTGTCACCCCAGGATCCGGCTGAGCGGGCGCGGGCGATCTGCCTGCGCCTGCTCACCGGGACCCCCCGCACGCGCAAGCAGCTCGCCGACGCGCTGCGCAAGCGGGAGATCCCCGACGACGTGGCGGAGGAGATCCTCTCCCGCTTCGAGGACGTCGGACTGATCGACGACGCGGCGTTCGCGGGAGCCTGGGTCGAGTCCCGCCACCACGGACGGGGCCTGGCCCGTCGGGCCCTCGCCCGGGAGCTGCGGACCAAGGGAGTCGAGCCGACCCTCATCCAGGAGGCGGTGGGACAGCTCGACTCCGAGCAGGAGGAGGCCACGGCGCGCGAGCTCGTCGCCCGCAAGCTGCGCGCCACCCGCGGTCTCGAGCGCGACCGCCGGCTGCGCCGGCTCGCCGGGATGCTCGCCCGCAAGGGGTACCCCGAGGGCATGGCCCTCCGCGTCGTCCGCCAGGCGCTGGAGGCCGAGGGCGAGGACACGGACGGGCTGGACGAGACCTTCTGACCTCCGGGGGGGGAGTCGGAAGGGCTCGTCCACGCCTCCGGGTGGCGGTGTCAGGCGCGCGTGGCCGGGAGCAGGACCGGGAGGCCCGCCGCCTTCCACGCCTGGAAGCCGCCGATGAGGTCGGTCGCGCGGTGCAGGCCCAGCCGACGGAGGGACTCGGCCGCGAGGGAGGAGGCGTAGCCCTCGTTGCAGAGGACGACGACCCGCAGGTCGTGGCTGTCCGCCTCGGCCGCGCGGTGGCTGCCCAGCGGGTCGAGCCGCCACTCCAGTTCGTTGCGCTCCACGATCAGCGCGCCGGGGATGAGGCCGTCCCGTTCCCGCAGAGCCGCGTAGCGGGTGTCCACCAGGAGCGCGTCCCCCGCCTCGTACGCCTCGTGGGCGGCGCGGGGCTCGATCCGGTCGATCCCCGACCTGACCCGCTCCAGGAGCTCGTCGATGCCGACGCGGCCGTCGTTCGCCGGCGCCCCGCCCGCCGCCGGGTCGATCACTGCCCTGTCACTCACTGCCGTGTCGAGCGCTGCCGTGTCGAGTCCTGCCACGACGCTCACTGCCTTGTGGCCCACTGTCTTCTTGCTCACTGCCAGTCCTCCGGACGTTCGACCTGCTCGAGACGGAGCACCGCGCCGGTCCGGCTGAACCGCCGGATCAGAGGCAGCGGCGGGTAGTAGGCGTGCACCGAGACCGCGTGGGTGTCGGCGGACTCGTTGAGCACCTCGTGGACATGGTGGCGGCCGAACGCCCGGCCCCGGCCCTCCGCCAGCCGGCGGGAGCGGTCGAGGCCGTCGGCCAGTTCCAGGGTCTTCCAGCCGCTCGCGGGCAGCCGGACCGCCAGGGCGTTCTCGGTCAGCGTGCCGCGCGCGGTGGCGAAGGCGCCGAGCGAATCGGCGTGGTCGTGCCAGCCGGTGCCGGTACCGGGCGGCCAGCCGATGAGCCACGCCTCGCTGCCGCCGGGGCCGTCGAGCCGTACCCAGGTGCGGCCCTCGGGGTCGAGCGGCAGCGAGGCGACGAGTGCGTCGTCGGCCGCCGTGCGCCGCACGAAGTCGAGCAGCTCGGCCGCCGTCGGACCGGACGTGGGGGCCGCCGCGGAGGAGGCGGCCGAGGCGGAGGCCGCAGTGGTGGTGGCTGTGGTGATGGCGCCGGCCGGTGCGGGGACCCGGACGTCGGCCGGACCGCCGACGGCGGGCCCGGCGACCGGTGCGGCAAGTGCTGCGGCGGGCGGGTGCGAGGAGGTGGACGCGGGTGCGGAGGTGTGCAGGGACACGGGTGACCGTCCTGGGGTTCGCGAAGAGCGCGCGACGGCTCACGGCGCCGCGGACAGGCGTCGGCGGCGGGGCGCGCGCGGGGAAGGGCGAGGTCAGGAGGAAGGGCGACACACGCAGCCCGCGTAGCGGACGAGGTCCATGTGGACCCTCCGCCACAGGCGCGCATACGTGTCGGTCACGCTCCGGAGTACACCATGCGCGCCCGCGGGAATCAATGCATGTCCGCCGTACGGTCACCCGCGACGGAGACCTCGGCGGGCTCCTGCTCGGCCGGGGAGCCGCCGCGGGCGGCGTCGGCCGCCGCGTACAGCTCCTCGGGAAGGACGCCGGAGAACGAGGCCGCGAGGTGGCCGTCGGGGCGTACGAGCAGGACGGCGTGGGCCGGGGCGCCGGGGTACGCCTCGGTCACCAGGACCTCGGCCTTCACGGGGAGGGCGCGGACCGCTTCCTCCAGCCGGGGCATGACCCCCGCGCTCTGCCAGTGGCGCCGGTCCCACACACCGGTGCCGGGCGCCACCAGCAGGACCAGGAGCCGGCCCTGACCGAGGCGGTCGCGGAGCCGTACGGTCGTGCCGTCCGGGGCGGTCACGCGGACGTCCTCGACGGGGGCGCCCAGCGGGGTGCCGACCGGCGCGAGCCCGTCGGTGTGCGCGGGCGCGAGGGGGGAGTGCGGGTACGCAGGCGGCGCGCCGAGCGGTCCGCGCCCCACGTGGCCCTCGGTCAGCAGGGCGTCGTGGCCGCGCGTCGCCCCGGGGAGGTACGTCCGCAGGCCCCCGCCGCCGCGCAGCGCCGGCAGCGACTGGTCGGCGGCACGGAGCCGGGAGGCGACGGCCGTCCGCCGCTCGCTCTGATAGCTGTCGAGCAGCCGGTCGGACGCGCTTCGGTGCCAGGTCAGGGCGAGTTTCCAGGCGAGGTTGTCGACGTCCCGGAAGCCCTCGTCCAGGCTCTGGGTGCCGACCGCCCCGAGCAGGTGTGCCGCGTCGCCGGCGAGCAGGACCCGGTCGACGCGCCAGCGGCGGGCGAGCCGGTGGTGCAGGGTGTGGACCCCGGTGTCGATGAGCTCGTACGGCGGGGTGGCGCCGTCGCACCAGCCCGCGAGGGTCTCGCGGATCCGGGCGACCAGCGCGTCCGGGGTGACCAGGTCGCCGCGGGGCGGCAGCAACCAGTCGATCCGCCACACGCCGTCGGGCAGCGGGCGGGCGGTGATCTCCTCGGGAGCGCCCCGCCATGGCGGTTGACGATGCATCAGAGCTTCGCCGGGCCAGGGGAGTTCGGTGCGCAGGGCGGCGACCGCGTGGCGTTCCACCGCGGTGCGCCCGGGGAAGCGGATGCCGAGCAGCTTGCGCACGGTCGACCGGGCGCCGTCGCAGCCGACGAGGTGGCTGCCGCGCCACCAGGTGCCGTCGGGGCCGCGGGTGTGGGCGGTGACGCCGTCGCGGTCCTGCTCGATGGTGTCCAGCCGGGCGTCGGGGACGACCCGGATCAGCTTCTCGCGGCCGATGGCGTCGCGCAGGCCGCGGGCGAGGGCGTGCTGGGGGATGTGCAGCGGGGCGGCGGGGGCGGCGGGCGCGTCGGGGGCCTCGGACCACTCCTCCGTACCGCTGAGTCCCAGGTCGAGGGGGAGGTGGCGGATCAGCCGGCCGCGGCGCATGCTGCGCCAGCCGACCCAGCGGACCCCCTCGTCACGGAGGGTGGTGCAGCCCAGGCGCTCGACCATGGCGGCCATGTCGGCGCGCAGCAGGACGCTGCGGGCGGGGCGGAGTTCGTCCTTGCCCGAGCCCTCGTCGAGGACGATGCTGGGCACGCCCTGCGCGGCGAGCGCGAGGGAGAGCGCGAGGCCGACCGGCCCCGCGCCCACGATGATCACCGGGTCCACGGCGCGGCTCCTGTAGGCCGGACGGTCATGGGGGCAGCACAGCTGAGTGTGGCACGAGCCCGGTGGTTGATCACAGACCGTATGCAACCCACTGAGGGTGCTTGCGTCAAGCGACGGGGTGGGCGCGGTGCGGTCGACATCGCGTCGGTACCGGTTCGGCCCACCCCTGCTGTCCCACGGACCCCTTCGGGGTCAGGCGCCGCTGACCGCCTCCGACTTCACCTCGGGGGCTCCGGCCTGGGCCGGGACGGTCGGCGCGCCGGACTTCCGGCCGCGCCGCAGCCGCCGCTCCAGGCGTCCCGCGAAGCTGGTGAGGGCGAAGTTGATGGCGATGTAGATCAGCGCGATCACCGTGAGGGTGGCGATCGTGTTGGCGCCGTAGTTGGCGGTGATCTGCCGGTTCTGGCTGAGCAGCTCGGCGAAGCCGAGCAGGGCGCCGCCGAGCGCGGTGTCCTTGACGATCACCACGAGCTGGCTGACCAGGGCGGGCAGCATGACGGTCACGGCCTGCGGGAGCAGGACGTAGACCATGGTCTGGCCCTTGCGCATGCCGAGCGCGACGGCCGCGTCGCCCTGCCCGCGGGGGAGCGAGAGCACGCCGGCCCGGACGACCTCGGCGATGACGGAGGCGTTGTAGAGGACCAGGCCGGTGACGACCGCGTACAGCGGGCGGAAGTCGGAGCTGATGGTGCTGAACTCCCGGTACGCCGTGCTGGCGAACATCATCAGCAGCAGCACCGGGATGGCGCGGAAGAACTCGACGAGCGTGCCGACGGGGACCCGCACCCAGCGGTGGTCGGAGAGCCTGCCGATGCCGAGGAGGGCGCCGAGGGGCAGCGCGATGAGGATGGAGAGCGCCGCGGCCTTGAGGGTCTCGACCAGGCCGGGGAGGAGGTACGTCGTCCACACCTCGGCGTCGGTGACGAACGGGCTCCACTTCTCGGCCGCCAGCTGGTTCTTGTCGGCCAGGGCGGTGAGCACCCACCAGGCCACCAGGGCGAGGACCGCCAGGAACCCGATCGTGTAGAGGACGTTGCGCCGCCTGGCCCGCGGGCCGGGGGTGTCGTACAGGACGGAACTCATCGCTTCACCGCCAGTCGCTTGGCCGCCCAGCCCAGGAAGAGGCCGGTGGGGAGGGTGAGAACGATGAAGCCGAAGGCGAAGATCGCGAAGACGGCGAAGAGCGCGTCGGCCTCGTTCTCGAGCATCTCCTTCATCAGGAGCGACGCGTCGGCGGCGCCGATCGCCGCCGCCACGGTGGTGTTCTTCGTCAGGGCGATCAGGACGTTGGCGAGCGGGGTCACCGCGGCGCGGAACGCCTGCGGGAGGACCACCGTGGTCAGCACCTGGGTGAACGACATGCCCAGGGCGCGGGCCGCCTCGGCCTGGCCGGACGGGACCGTGTTGATGCCCGAGCGCAGCGCCTCGCAGACGAAGGTGCCGGTGTAGGCGACGAGTCCGAGGACCGCGAGGCGGAAGCCGATGTTCTCGGAGCGGTCCGCGCCGAGGGTGATGCCGAGGGTCTGGTTGAGGCCCAGCAGGCAGCCGACGAGGACGACGGTCAGCGGCGTGTTCCGGACGATGTTGACGTAGGCGGTGGCGAAGCCGCGCATCACCGGGACCGGGCTGACCCGCATGCCGACCAGGGCGGTGCCCCAGACCAGCGAGCCGATCGCCGAGTAGAGGGCGAGTTGCGCCGTCACCCAGAAGGCGCCGAGCAGGTCGTACTGCCCGGAATCAAGAAAGTCGAACACGATGCCCCGCGCTCTCCCCTGGTGGTCGGTCGGTGTGGAGGCCGCCGCGTGGGCGGCGGCCGGTGCCGGTGCGGCGGCCGCCCCCACGCGGGGCGGCCGTCACGGGCCAGGCGGGTGAGGTCAGTTCTCGACCTTCGGCGCGGGCTCGTACTTGTAGCCCGAGGGGCCGAAGTGCTGCTTGACGAGCTTCTCCCAGGTGCCGTCGGAGACCATCTTCTCCAGCGCCTTGTTGATCTTGCCGCGCAGCTCGTCGTCGCCCTTCTTGACGCCGATGCCGTACTTCTCGTCGCTCATGCGGAGACCGGCGAGCTTGAACTTGCCCTGGTGCTCCTTCTGCGAGGCGTAGCCCGCGAGGATGGAGTCGTCGGTGGTCAGGGCGTCGACGGCCTTGTTCTCCAGGCCGGTGAGGCACTCGGAGTAGCCGCCGAGCTGCTGGAGGTCGGCCTTCGGCGCGAGCTTCTCCTTGACGTTCTGCGCGGAGGTCGAGCCGGTGACCGAGCAGAGCTTCTTGGTGTTGAGGTCCTCGACCTTGGTGATCGAGCTGTCGTCGGCGCGCACGAGCAGGTCCTGGTGGGCCAGGAAGTACGGACCGGCGAAGTCGACCTCCTTCTTGCGCTTGTCGTTGATCGAGTAGCTGGCGACGACGAACTTCACGTCACCGTTCTTGATCAGGTTCTCGCGCTCGGCGCTGGGCGCCTGCTTGAAGTTGATCTTGTCCTCGGCGTAGCCGAGCTCCTTGGCGACGTAGCGGGCGACGTCCACGTCGAAGCCGGCGTACGTGCCGTCCGGGGTCTTGAGGCCCAGACCGGGCTGGTCGAACTTGATGCCGACGGTGATCTTGTCACCGTTGCTGCCCGAGTCGGAGCCGCCGCCACAGGCGGTGGCGGTCAGCGCGAGGACGACGGCGGCCGCGGCGGCGGCGGGGGTGCGACGAAGCTTCATCGAGGAATGTCCCTTGGTCTAGAAGTGAGTTGGGAAGAATAGATCCGAACTCGCTCAGTGGTGAAGGATCTTGGAGAGGAAGTCCTTGGCCCGGTCACTGCGCGGGTTGCTGAAGAACTCCTCGGGCGACGCCTGTTCGACGATCTTCCCGTCGGCCATGAAGACGACCCGGTTGGCGGCGGAGCGGGCGAAGCCCATCTCGTGGGTGACGACCACCATGGTCATGCCGTCCCGGGCCAGCTGCTGCATGACCTCCAGGACCTCGTTGATCATCTCGGGGTCGAGCGCCGAGGTGGGCTCGTCGAAGAGCATCACCTTCGGGTCCATCGCCAGCGCCCGGGCGATCGCCACCCGCTGCTGCTGACCGCCGGAGAGCTGCGCCGGGTACTTGTCCGCCTGGCTGGCGACCCCCACCCGGTCGAGCAGGGCGCGGGCCTTGGTCTCGGCGGCCTTCTTCTCCGTCTTGCGGACCTTGACCTGGCCCAGCATCACGTTCTCGAGCACCGTCTTGTGCGCGAAGAGGTTGAACGACTGGAAGACCATGCCGACGTCCGAACGCAGCCGGGCGAGCTCCTTGCCCTCCTGCGGCAGCGCCTTGCCGTCGATGGTGATGACGCCGGCGTCGACGGTCTCCAGCCGGTTGATCGTGCGGCACAGCGTCGACTTGCCCGACCCGGACGGTCCGATGACGACGACGACCTCGCCGCGGGTGATCGTCAGCTCGATGTCCTGGAGGACATGCAGTGCGCCGAAGTGCTTGTTCACGCCGGACAGTACGACCAGGTCGTCCGCGGCGCGCGGGGTGTCCTCGGGACCCTTGGACACAGACTCTCCGCTCATCGGCCTCTTGCTCCGTCCTCCTCGGTTGGGGAGGAGACTAGAGACCCGATGTGACGACCGTCATCACATCTGAGCGGAACTTGAGGATAACGATCCGGCTGCGACCGGACACGGCGGGTGAAGTCGGCCCCTCGGGCGTACCGGCTGCATAACGGAAACGGCGGCGTCGCAGGGGGACACTTGACTGTGGCACCGATGTTCGGTGTTCATGCCCTGGTACCACCTGGTACACAGAGACCGGCCGCACGACAGATCACCACGGAGGAGGTACGTATGCGACTGCTGCTCGTCGAGGACGACGACCACGTCGCCGCCGCCCTCTCCGCGATCCTCGCCAAGCACGGTTTCACCGTCACCCACGCCCGCAGCGGCGAGGAGGCGCTCCAGGCCGTCCTGCCGACCGCGCAGGGCGACCGGCCGTCGTACGGCGTGATCCTGCTCGACCTCGGCCTGCCCGACCAGGACGGCTACCAGGTCTGTGGGCGCATCCGGAAGCTCACCACCACCCCGGTGATCATGGTGACCGCCCGCGGCGACGTGCGCTCCCGGATCCACGGGCTCAACCTCGGCGCCGACGACTACGTCGTCAAGCCCTACGACCCCGGCGAGCTCCTCGCCCGGATCCACGCCGTGAGCCGGCGCAACGCCGGGCCCGAGGAGACGGCCGGCGCCGCCGACGGGACGCAGCTGCGGCTCGGGGCCGTCACCATAGAGCTGCCCACCCGCCGGGTCAGCGTCGAGGGCGAAGCCGTCGCCCTGACCCGCAAGGAGTTCGACCTGCTCGCGCTCCTCGCCCAGCGGCCCGGCGTCGTCTTCCGCCGGGAACAGATCATCAGCGAGGTCTGGCGCACCAGTTGGGAGGGGACCGGCCGCACCCTGGAGGTGCACGTCGCGTCCCTGCGCTCCAAGCTGCGGATGCCCGCCCTGATCGAGACCGTGCGCGGCGTCGGCTACCGCCTCGTCGCCCCCGCCGCGTAACCCCCCGGATCCCCGACCCGTGCGCACCCGACTCCTTCCGCTGCTCATCGTCCTGATGGCCGGAGTGCTCCTCGCCCTCGGCTTCCCGCTCGCCGCCAGCCTCGCCGCCTCCGAGCAGCAGCGCGTCGTCGTCGACCGCCTCGACGACGCCGCCCGCTTCGCCGCCCTCGCCCAGTTCGTCAGCGAGAGCAGCCCCGGCACCGACGAGCGCAGCGCCACCCTCGGCGGCGAACTCCTCAGCTACCACGACGTGTACGGCATCCGGGCCGGGGTCTTCTACCGGGACAACCGCGCCATGGCCTCCGCCCCGGAGGACTGGGTCGTCCCGTACGACGGGGAGGCCCGGCGCGCCTTCAACGAGGCGCTCGTCGGCAGGCGCAGCCACGACCCGCCCCAGGTGTGGCCGTGGCAGTTCCACGCGCGGCTCACGGTCGCCTCCCCGGTGGTCCGGGACGGCGACGTCGTCGCGGTCGTCGTCACCGACTCGCCCACCGGCCAGCTCCGTCTGCGCATCCTGCGCGGCTGGCTGCTGATCTTCGCCGGCGAGGCCGCCGCCATGCTGGTCGCGGTCGGCGCCGCCTTCCGGCTCACCGGCTGGGTGCTGCGCCCGGTCCGCGTCCTCGACTCCGTCACCCACGACATCGCCACGGGACGGATGAACTCCCGGGTCGCCGCGACCGGCGGGCCGCCCGAACTGCGGCGCCTGGCGCTCTCGTTCAACGAGATGGCCGACAACGTCGAGGAGGCCCTCGAACAGCAGCGGGCCTTCGTCGCCGACGCCTCCCACCAGCTGCGCAACCCGCTGGCGGCCCTGCTCCTGCGGATCGAGCTGCTCGCCATGGAGCTCCCCGAGGGCAACGAGGAGATCGCCTCCGTCCGCACCGAGGGCAGGCGCCTCTCGCAGGTCCTCGACGACCTGCTCGACCTGGCCCTCGCCGAGCACGCCGCCGCGGAGCTCCGGCTCACCGACGTCGGCGGCCTCGCCGACGAGCGGGTCGTGTCCTGGCGCCCGGTCGCCGAGGACAAGGGCGTCGTGCTCTCCGGCGCGTGCGCGGCCGTCACGGCCTGGGCGGACCCGGTGGCCCTCTCCAGCGCCCTCGACGCGGTGATCGACAACGCGCTGAAGTTCACCCCCGCCGGGGAGGAGGTCACGGTCTCCGTCGCGGTCTCCCCGGACGGGAAGAGCGTCGACGTCGTCATCGCCGACCGGGGGCCCGGCCTCACCGAGGACGAGCTGGCCCGGATCGGCGACCGCTTCTGGCGCTCCGGCCGGCACCAGAACATCAAGGGCTCCGGCCTCGGCCTGTCCATCACACGGGTCCTGCTGACCGCGGGCGGCGGCGGGATCGCCTTCGCCCCGCACGAGCCCCACGGCCTGCGCGTGACGGTCACCGTCCCCCGGCACGCCCCCGCCGGCCGGGACCGCGGCGCCGGCCCCGAGCGCTCGGGTCAGGGCTTCACCGGGCGCTAGTGGTCAAGGGCCTCGCCGGGCGGGAGGCGTCAGGGCTTCACCGGGCGGAGGGAGCCAGGGCCTCACCGGGTGGTAGGCGTCAGGGCTTCACCGAGCGGTAGTAGCGGCGGGCGCCCTCGTGCAGGGTGAGGGGCTCGGTGTAGACGGCGGTGCGCAGGTCCACGAGCTGGGCCGGGTGGACCTTGCTGCCAATGAGGTCACGGCTCCTGATCACCGTGCGTGTGAAGCCCTCCACCAGGTCCGCGTCGGCCTTGTCGGTCGTGACCAGGAGGTTCGCCACCGCCAGCGTCTCGATCTGCCGGCCGTCCTGCGCCTTGGCGTACGCGTCCGCGGGGATCACCGCGGACCGGTAGTGGCGGGTCGACGCGCCGACGTCGTGCAGCCGGTCGACCAGGGTCGTGTCCAGCGGGAGGAGCCGGACCTGGAACCGCTCGGACAGCTTCTGGACGGCCTCGGTGGGCAGGCCGCCCGACCAGAAGAAGGCGTCGAGCTCGCCCCGCTCCAGGAGCGCGGGCATGGTGTCGATGCCGGCCGCGACCGGCTCGATGTCCCGGACGGGGGCGATGCCCGCGGCGGCGAGCACCCGGTCGGCGATCAGCCGCACGCCCGACCCGGCCTGGCCGACGCCCACCCGCAGCCCCCGCAGGTCCTGCACCCGCTGGAGCGAGGAGCCCTTGCGCACCACGAGCTGCACGTAGTCGTCGTAGAGCCGCGCACAGCCGCGCAACCGCTCGAAGCCGGGCCGGCGCTCCCGCTGGTACTGGGCGACCGCGTCCGCGGTGGCGATGGTGAAGTCCGCCTCCCCGGAGGCCACCCGGGCCAGGTTCTGCTGCGATCCCTCGCTGTCCGTGAGCCGTATCGACACCTCGGGCAGGTCCTCGGCCAGGGCCTGCCGGAGGAGATCGCCGTACCGCTGGTACACACCGGTGGGGACACCCGTACTGAACGTGACGGTCCCGCTCGGCGCGGGCGGTCCGAAGGGAACCAGCCACCACACCAGTACCCCGCACACCGCGAGCAGCGCGGCCGACACCGCCAGGACACGGCGGCGGGCGGCACGGGAGAGCGAGGCGAACATGGGGCGATCCTGCCAGCTCACCGCCGCTCCTGGCCAGGCTCGGCCGTGCGTCGGAAGCTGGCCGGGGCCCCGGGCTCGTACGAGCCCGGGGCCCCGGGCGGGGCCGGACCCCGTCAGTACGCGTAGCCGGACTTGCCCGTCAGCGTCGTCGCGACGTGGGTGATGCCGCTGCCGGGCGGCAGGGCCACGGTCGTGGCGGCCGGCGTCGTCGTGGTGCCGTCGCCGAGCTGGGCGGTGGCGTTGGCGCCCCAGCCGATCACCGAGCCGTCGTCGAGGGCGGCGAGGGTGAAGTCCGCGCCGCCGGCGACGCTCTGGACGCCTTTGAGGGCGTCCAGCATGACCGGGGTGGTGCGGTTGGCGGTCGTGCCGTCGCCGAGCTGGCGGTCGGTGTTCTTGCCCCAGCCGGCCACACTGCCGTCGTCGAGGACCGCGAAGCCGGACGCGGAGGTGGCGAAGATCCGGGCCACGGCGTCGAGGTAGGCGACGTCCACCGGCTTGTTGCTGTCGGTGACGGAGTCGTTGCCGAGCTGGCCCTCGGCGCCCTTGCCCCAGGACTTGACGGTGCCGTCGGCGGTCAGCGCGAGGACGTGGTCGCAGCCGACGGCGACGGACTCGACGTCCGTGAGGTCGGGGACCTTCTGAGGGGTCTCGCGGGTGGTGTTGTTGCCCGTGCCGAGGCGCCCGTTGTCGCCCTTGCCCCACGTCCAGACCGTGCCGTCCTGGCGGAGCGCGACGCTGAAGTCGCAGCCCGCGCCCACGTCCTTGACCTTGTCCAGGCTCTGCACGGGGACCGGGGTCCGGTACGGGTTGGTGCTGTCCTGGCCGGTGCCCAGCTGCTTCGAGGCGTTGCCGCCCCAGGCCAGGACCCGGCCGCCCTTCACGGCGAGCGCGTGGTTGAGGCCGGCGGAGACCTCGCTGACGCCGGAGAGGCCCGCGACGGTCGCCGGGAAGGACTGGGCGGTGAGGGTGCCGTTGCCGAGCTGACCGGTGGTGTTGGAGCCCCAGCTCTTCACCGTGCCGTCCTTGAGGAGGGCGACGGCGAAGCCGTTGGCGGCCGCGGCGGCGCCGCCTCCGCCCCCGGACAGCTCGCGCACGTCGTCCCGGGTGATGCCGATGACGGCCGCGGGGGTCTGCTGGGCCAGGACGCTGCCGTTGCCCAGCTGCCCCTGGGCGTTCTCGCCCCAGGCCCGCACCCAGGGGTCGGTGCCGGCGGCGGCGTGGGCGGGGAGCGCGGTGGCGGTGAGGGCCGCGAGGGACAGCGCGGCGAGGAGGGTGGTGCGCGGGGTGGGGGACATCGGTGGAACCTTTCGGGGTTCAGTGGGCATAGCCGGTCTTCCACGCGACGGCGCTCGCGAGGCGGGTCGTGCCGCTGCCCGCGGGCAGCGCGACGACCGGGGACGGGGAGGAGGTGGTGGTGCCGTCGCCGAGCTGGCCGAGGTCGTTGGCGCCCCAGGCGAGGACGGACTGGTCGTCGAGCAGGGCGAGGGTGAAGTCGTAGCCCCCGAGCAGGCCGGAGACGCCGCTCAGGCCGGGGACGGGGACGGGGGTGGTGCGGGCGGCCCTGCTGCCGTCGCCGAGCTGGCCGGCCCAGTTCGCGCCCCAGGCGCGGACACCGCCGTCCGTCAGGAGGGCGAGGTTGTGGTAGGGGCCGGCGACGATCTCGGCGACGTCGTCGAGGTGCCGGACGTCGACGGGGGAGGAGCGGGGTTCCTGTGTGCCGTCGCCGAGTTCGCCGTTGCCGTTGCGGCCCCAGGACTTCACCCGGTGGTCGGCGGTGAGGGCGAGCACATGGCGGCACCCCGCCCGGAGGGCCACGACGCCGGACAGACCGGGGACCCGCCGGGGGGTGTTCCGGTCGGTGGTGGTCCCGTCGCCGAGCTGGCCCTCGTGGTTGCGGCCCCAGCTCCAGACCGTGCCGTCCTCGCGCAGGGCGACGGCGAACTGGCAGCCCGCCGAGACGGACGTGACCCTGGTCAGGCCCTGGACGGCGACGGGCCGGGTGGCGGGCGCCGCCGGGTCGGGGAGGCCGTCGCCGAGCTGGCCGTAGGCGTCGCTGCCCCAGGCCAGGACGCGCCCGTTCCTGACGGCGGCGGCGAAGTCGAGCCCCGCCGTGACGTCGGAGACGCCGGAGAGGCCGGCGACTGCGGCGGGGAAGGGCCGGTTCGTCGTGGTGCCGTCGCCGAGCTGCCCGTTGACGTTGCCGCCCCAGGACCGGACCGTGCCGTCGCGCAGGAGGGCGAGGGCGAAGACCTGGTTCGTGGTCCAGCCGCCGCTCGTCACCTCCGTCACGTCGGCGCGGGCGAGGCCGGTCACGGCCGTGGGCGTGAGCTGGTCGAGCGTGGAGCCGTTGCCGAGCTGGCCCGAGTCGTTCTGGCCCCAGGCCCGTACCCAGGGGTCGCGGGGTTCGGCGTGGACCGGGCCGGCGGCGAGGACCGCGAGGCCGAGCCCGGTGGCGAGGCCCCGCAGGAGGGCGTACGTCATCGGAGCGCCCCGGCTCAGTACGCGTACGTCGTGTTGCCGCCCAGGGAGACGGCGACGTCCTTGACGGCGGAGCCCTCCTTGAGGATCTTCACCGACTCGTAGCGGGAGACGGTCGTGCCGTTGCCGAGCTGGCCCTCGCCGTTGTGGCCCCAGGTGAAGACGTCGTCGGCGGTGACGGCGACGCCGTGGCGGGCGCCGGCGGCGAGGTGCTGCACGCCCTCCAGGCGGGGGATCTCGACGGGGGCGGTGCGGTTGGTGCGCGAGACGTTGGAGTCGAAGGACTCGTCGGACTCCAGGAGCTGCCCGTACTGGTTGCTGCCCCAGCCCCAGACGTGGCTGTCGCTGGTCTTGACGTAGTTGTGGAAGGCGCCGGCCTCGATGTCGGATACGCCCTCGATCCAGTCCACGTCGACGGGGACGGTGGAGGACTTGGTGGAGGAGTTGCCGAGCTGGCCGTAGAGGTTGTAGCCCCAGGACCTGACCGTGTCGTCGGCGGTCAGCGCGAGGGCGTGGTGGCAGCCTGCGTCGATCTCCACGATGTTCTCCAGGCCCGTGACCTGCCGGGGGACGGAGCTGGTGGCGCGGCTGCCGTTGCCGAGCTGGCCGTGGATGCCGCGGCCCCAGGCGTACACCTTGCCGTTCTCCAGGAGGGCGAGGCTGAAGTCGCAGCCGGCCGAGATCTGCTTGACCTTGGGCATGCCCTGGACGCGGTCGGGGACCGTGCGGCTGTCGCCGGTGCGGTTGTTGCCGAGCTGGCCGTAGGAGTTGTCGCCCCAGGAGTAGACCTGGCCGCCGGTGTCGAGGGCGAGGGCGTGCCGGCCGCCGGCCGCGATGTCCTTGACGTCGGTCAGCCGGGGCACGGTGGTGGGCACGGTCTGGTTGGTGTTGCCGCCGTTGCCGAGCTGGCCGGAGGAGTTGTGACCCCAGGACTTCACGGTCTTGTCGGTGCGGGCGAGGGCGAAGGAGTCGGCCGACGAGGTGCCGCCGGCCGCGAGCTGGTCGACGTCGCCGCGGAAGAGGCTGGTGACCGAGGTCGGGCTGAGGCTGTCGGACAGGGTGCCGTTGCCGAGCTGGCCGGTGCGGCCCGCGCCCCAGCTCAGGACGGTCGGGTTTCCCTCGTTGGCGCTCGCGGCCGGGGCGACCACCGCGGCGCCGGTCAGCGCGGCGGCTGCCGCGAGGACGGCGGCGGTCGTGAACGGCCTTCGCCGGAAGGGGGTACGCAGGGGACTGCGGCGTGTACGGGACATGGCTTTGCTCTCCTTCGTCGGGACATACGGGAGCGCTGCGACCGGCCGGCCCGGTGGCCGCGGGGGAGAGCGGCGACGCGTGGCCTTGGTGGGCGCGGGTCATGCGGACAGGCCGTGCCGGGGCCTCGGGGGTGTCTCGTCGATCAGGCCGGGCTCGCGGGGTCTGGTGCCGCGCCTCGCCGCGTTGTCGTCGGTCGGCATGGCTCCGCCATGACTCCCTCCTCCGCCTTGCGATGCACGGCACCAGACCCCGCTCCCTGATCCGGCCTGATCGACGAGACACCCCCAAGGGCATGGGACGCCCACGGCCGGGTGCGACGGCCGGGACGGGCCGTCGGGCACAGAAGCAGACTGACCGAGAAAGATCGGCACGGCGAGCCGGACCCGCCGAAACACCCGCCTGACGGGCGTCCGTTCGGAGGTGTGCCCGCGGGGGCGCGTTCGGCGCACCGGCCCTCTGGCGAGGCGCCCGCGCGGCCGCTTCCGGCGGGCGGCCGAACGGCGGCGTCCGGGGGAGTGAGGAGCCCGCCGCGTCCGGCCGTCCGGACTCTCGCCCCTCCTCCCGATTCCCTACGAACGGGTGGACCGGCGGCCGCGGGAAGCGGCTCGCCCCCGGCCCTGATCAGGCCCTTCGCGGCGGCCGTGCGTGCGCTCCGCCGAAGTGGTGAGCGGGTCCGCGGCCGGGCGCCGCGCCGTGTGTCGTGCCGGGGCGCCGGGGCCGCGGCGGTTAGCGTCGGAAGGCGCCCGGTGATCTTGAGGACAGTCCCCTGTCCGCCCCTGGCATCCCCACCCGGGCGCCCCAACTCACCCCTGTCCCAAGGGAGTTCTCATGTCCACACCGAAGGCATCGGCACGCCGTGTGCTGACCGCCGCCCTCCTCGCCGCCGCCCTCGCCCTGCCCCTGGCCTCCGTCGCGCACGCCGAGGAGTGCAAGCCGGACGACCAGGCGTGCCTGGACAAGGAGGCCAACGCCCAGGAGGCCAAGGAGATCGAGGAGCAGCAGAAGAAGACCCAGGAGGCCGCGGGCCAGGCCGACAAGGACATCAAGGACGTCGGCAAGAAGCTCGACGAGTGCCCGCCCGGATCCGCCTCCTGCATGGGCCGGCTGACCGGCGGCAAGGGGGCCGCCGAGGAGAAGGGGCTCGCGGACATGACCGACACCATCACCACGTACGAGCCGGAGCCCGCCGACAACGCCCAGATCGCCGTGACCTCCACCTGCTCGGCCTTCCCCGGCACACTGCCGCAGGGCTCCACCGACCCGGGACAGTCCCCCTTCCCGGTCGACCAGCTCTGTTCGCTGCTCGGCTCCTGAGCGTCCCCGCCCCCGCCTCCTCCCTCGTACGAAGGGTCACCCCGCCATGCCCCCGCGCCGTCCCCGCGCCAGCCTGCCCGCCCTCGCCCGTCCCCTCGCACGCCCCCTCGTGCTCACCCTCGTCCTCGCCGCGCCCCTCGGCCTGCTGACCGGGCCCGCCTCCGCCGAGGAGGGGCCGGGAGAGACCCCCGCGCCCCGCGCCGTCGGGGCCGACGGCCGTCCCGCGAGGATCGCCGACGTCCTGGAGTACTGCGGGACCAAGCGCACGGCCTGCACCTTCACGATCGACCCGAAGCAGGACCGGGAGTACGCCACCGCGGTCAAGTCCCTGGGCAACGCGGTCGTCAACTGCACCCAGAACGACATGAGCGTCGACCGGACCGTCACGCTGCGGACCAGCAGCACCGACAACATCGGCGGCGAGATCTCCGGCAAAATCGCCGCCGAGGGCACGGTGAGCGCCTCCGGCGAGGTCACCACCAACCTCACCAACGACATCACCAGCGAGAACAAGACACCCAACCTCAAGGACGGACCGACCTCGACCAACGGCACCAAGACCGGCGTCACCGCCGGGGGCAAGGTGGCCGGGTCCCTGAGCGCCAAGCTCGCCTTCGAGGCGGCCTTCAAGGCCACGTACTCCAAGTCCTGGACGATCGACAACACCGAGACGACCACGTACAAGACCACCGTCAAGCCCTACGACATGCTCGTCTTCGGCGCGAGCGCCGCGATGCGGCGGGTCGTCGGCAGCCTCGCCACGGACAACGGGCAGAAGATCATCGGCATCCGGGTCGACAGCCCCTCCATGGTCAACAGCAGCACCTTCGTCGCCCAGACGTACGCCGTCCCCGACATGCTCTGCGGCCGCAAGAGGCCCCCCGGCGACACCGCGCCCGACGGCGACAACGCCCCTCCGCCCGGCGTCCGCACCACCCCGCGCGAGGTGCCGGCCACGCGGGCGGTGCCGCCCGGCGCCGACCCGAAGCGCGAAGTCGTCCTGTCGTCCCACGGTTCCTGAGCCCGAGGAGTCCCCCATGCACCGCTCGCTCTCCGCGCTCGCCGTCCTCGGCGCCGCCGGGCTGCTGCTCCCCGCCGCCGCCCTCCCCTCCGCGGCCGCCGCGCCCGCCGAGCAGTCCGTCCCCGTCCTCAACGGCGACTTCGCCGACCCGGTCATGAAGGGCGACGGCCCGACCACGGTCGGCATCGACTTCTGGACCGGACTCAACCAGCGCTACTCGCCCGCCGCTTCGGGCCGCACCGACGCCTCCCACGGAGTCGCCCTCCAGAAGGACGGCAACACGCTCCGGCAGCGGCTCCGGGGCGTCCGTGCGGGGGCCCAGGTCACCGTCACCTACGAGGACAGCCCCGCCGTCTCCAAGGAGTGCACCGGGGAACAGGTCGCCGGCGGCCAGCCGTACGCGGTCGACGCCTCCGGCGGCCCGGTCCGCGAGGTCACCACCGCGGGCGACCCGGACCGCGTCAAGGGCACCCCCGGCAAGGGCCGTTGGACCGGCCGGGCCTATGTGTTCACCGCCGGCGAGAACGAGCCGCTGCTCACCTTCACCTCCCGGGTCACCGACTCCCGCACCCATGTGACCTGTACGCCGATGATCGCCCGGATCCGCGCCGTCGAGGTGCCGCCGGCCCTCGACAGGACCGTCGACAAGACGCGCCTGGGCACCTCGGAGGCGTACAAGGGCAACGAACGCGAGAGCACCCTCCACAACGCGGCGGCCGCCTGCAACGGCGACAACGCCTGCGTCTTCCGCCCGGACACCCGCACGTCCTTCCGCTACTACGACCGGGCGCGGGTGGTCGGCGAGGCGTTCGTCAACTGCACCCGCAACACCCTGGAGCACAGCAGGCTCCTGTCGTACGCCGAGCGCAGCCACGACAGCATCTCCCAGACGTACGCCGAGGCCGGCCTCGCGCTCGTCGAGGTCGCCCGACTGCCCACCAGCGGGGTGCGGGAGGAGGACGAGAAGCGGGCCAGGGAACGGCCGATGGCCGCCCAGTTCGCCCTCGCCTACGAGAAGGGCTGGCAGCGGCCGTGGCAGTGGTTCAGCAGCGACCAGCGCACGGTCGTGGAGCGGATCCAGCCCGGCGAGGTGAGCTGGGTCGAGCTGCAGCCCAGCCGCGAGCGGGTCGAGGGCTGGTTCGTCGGCAAGAAGGACGACTACCGGCTGCACGCCGTCGTCGACGGGCCCTCCCGGGCCGTCCCCGACCGGCTCCTCCAGCGCACCGGGCCCATGTCGGAGGCGGAGAAGCAGCGGTGCGCCGCCGCCCGCCCCATGACCACCACCCCGGTGGGCGCGGACGCGCCCGCGAGCTCCAGCGACAAGGGCCTCCTCAGGACGCCGGCGCCGACCGCACCGGGCGTCCGCACCTCCTCACGGAGCCTGCCGCTGGGCTGACCGCACCCGGCCGCGCCGCCTCACCCCGCCACGGCGGTGAGGCGGCGCACGACCTCGTCCCGGCCGAGGGCCCGGGCCACCGCGAACAGGTCGGGGCTGCGGACGGCGCCCGTCAGGGCGACCCGGACCACGTTCGCGACCACCCTCGGCGGCCCCGCCCAGCGATCCGGCTCCCGCCGCCAGGACGCCGTGTCCGGGGCGAACCCGTGCCGCACCGCGAGCCCTCCGAGCTCCGCGTACCACGCGTCCGCGGACGCCTCCGGGCCGGCGGCGAACCCCGCGAAATCGGCGGCGATCGCGCGCACCAGCTCCGGTGCCAGGCCGCCGTACCGGTCGTCCCCGGCGGCCGGGACCGCGCCGAAGAGCTCGGCGAAGAAGAAGCCGTAGCGGTCGCGGAAGCACGACCAGCGCTCCAGGTCCTTGCGGGCCGGCGCCCCCTCCGGCCGGCCCGTCGCCACGGCCGCCAGGGCCAGCGGCTCCTCGCGCACGAGGACGGCCGCGAGCTCCGGGTCGTACTCCCGCGCCCAGGCCAGCAGCTGCGCGTACACCTCCTCCGGGGCCAGCGAGGCGATGAACTCCCGGCTCAGCGAGTGGAGTTTGGGCAGGTCGAGCAGCGGGCCCGAGGGGCGCATGCCGTCCAGCCGGACGGTCGCGCCGAGCGCCCGGGCCGTCGGCACGTCCATCAGCCGGACGTTGGCCAGACCGCGCAGATAGTGCTGGACGGCGGCCGGCGGATACCCCGCGGACAGGTAGTAGTCCACCGACGCCTCGGGGTCCTTGCGCTTGCTGAGCTTGCGGCGCGACGCCCCCTCGGCCTTCATCAGCGGGGCGAGGTGCGCGTACGCGGGGGGCTCGAAGCCGAGCGCGGCGTGCAGCTGGAGGTGGACCGGAGTGGAGGAGAGCCACTCCTCGCCGCGCACGACGAGCGTCACCCGCATCAGGTGATCGTCCACCACATGGGCGAAGTGGTAGGTCGGCAGCGGGAGTTCCTCCTGCGAGGACTTCAGCAGCACGATGTCGTTGCCGTTGTCCTGCATCGTCACGGAGGCGCGGATCCGGTCCGCGAACCGCACCCGGCCGGGGAACTCGTACGGGCAGCGGAACCGCACCACGTACGGCTCGCCGGCCGCGATCCGGCGCGCCGCCTCCTCGGGGGCGAGCGTCCGGCACGGCGCCCAGCGTCCGTAGTAGCCCAGCGGGGACCGGCCCGCCCGCTGCTCCTCGCCGCTGCGGGCCAGCAGCTCCTTGCCGCAGAAGCAGGGATAGGCGCGGTCGCGGCGCAGCAGCTCCCGCACATGGGAGAGGTAGACGTCCCGGCGCTCCGACTGGAGGTACGGCCCCCACTCCCCGTCCCCGGCGACACCGCCCTCGTCGGGCGCGAGACCGAAGGCCCCGAGCAGCCGCGAGAACTCCTCCGCCGCACCCGCCACTTGGCGCGAGCGGTCGGTGTCCTCGACGCGCAGCACGTGCACACCGCCCGACTGGTGGGCCAGCGCCCGGGCCACGGCCGCCGTGTACAGGCCGCCGATGTGCAGATGTCCGGTGGGGCTCGGGGCGAAGCGCGTCACCTCCGCGCCGTCCGGCAGGTCGCGCGGCCGGAACCTGCGCTCCCAGTCGGCCGGTTCCGGCAGGTCGGGCGGGAACATCGCGTTGATGACGGACAGGTCGAGCACGGTGGACTCCCTCCTGGGGTTCCTGGAGAGATCCACCGTAGGCCGGTGGCCGGCCGAATCCGGCGGACCGGCGGCGGGAGGCTGCGGAACTCCGAACCCTCTTCGGCGTTGTGGGCTGCGGGCGCCCCGCACCGTCAGTAGCGTCCCGAGGACCGCTCCGTACGACGTACGGAGACGTACGAGGCACGGAGACGCAGGACGAGGAGGGTGTGATGGGCGGCACGCGCGCGGTGTCCCTGCTGGCGCTGGGCTCCTTCGCCGTCGGGACCGACGCCTACGCGATGGCCGGACTGCTCCCCGCCATCGGCGACGAGCTGGACGTCTCGGTGTCGCTGGCGGGCCAGACGGTCACCGCCTTCACCCTCTGCTACGCGCTGGCCGCCCCGCTGTTCTCGGCCGTGCTCGCCCGCTGGGGCACCCGAACGCTCCTCGTGACCGCGCTCGTCGTCTTCGTCGTCGCCAACGCCGGAAGCGCACTGGCCGGTTCGTACGCCGAGCTCCTGGGCACCCGTGCGCTCGCCGGCGCCGGAGCCGGACTCTTCACCCCCGCGGCGGCCACCGCCGCCGTCGCGCTCGTCCCGCCCGAGCGGCGCGGCCGCGCCCTCGGACTGGTCCTCGGCGGGATGAGCGCGGGCACCGTCCTCGGCGTTCCGCTCGGACTGCTCGTCGCGGCCGGCTCCGGCTGGCGCGCGGCCCTCTGGCTGATCACCGGCCTCGGCCTGGTCGCCCTGCTCGGCGTCGCCACGGCCCTCCCCGCGGTCGACGGCGCCGCTGCGCCCTCGCTGCGGGCCCGGCTCGGCGCCCTCGCCCGGCCCAGGGTGGCCGTGGTCGTCGCCGTCACCTTCACCCAGACCGTGGCCAGCCTCGGCCTCTACACCTACCTGGAGCCGGTCCTGCGCCGGACCGCCGACGTGCACGACGCCGTCCCCTACCTGTGGGCCTGGGGCCTCGGCGGGGTCTGCGGCAGCCTCCTCGCCGGGACCCTCGTCGACCGGACCGGGAAGCCCGCCCTCCTCGCGGTCACCCTGCTCGGCACCCTCGGCGCCGCGCTGGCACTGCTCCCGGCGGCCGGCACCGTCCCCGGCCTGGTCCTGCTGCCGCTGGTCCTCTGGGGCGCCGTCGGCTGGGCCTTCGTCGTGCCCCAGCAGCACCGGCTGCTCGCCCAGGACGCCTTCGGGAGCGCCGCGGGCGCCGCGGCCGTCGGCCTCAACAGCTCCGCCACCTACCTCGGCGGCGCCGTCGGCTCCGCGCTCGGCGGCCTCGCCCTCGCCCACGGGCTCGACGCCCGCTGGCTCCCGCTCCCCGCAGCCGGGGTCGCGTGCGCGGGAGTCCTCCTCCATCTCACCGTGGCCCGCGCGGTCGCCCGGCGCGCACCGTCCCCCGCGGACGGCGCCGGCACCCCCGCGGCCGGCCACCCGACCGGTCACCGCACCACGGACCATGCCGACGGGGACGGAGCCGCGGACGCGACCGCGGCCGAGCCCCTGGAAAGGAACGCGCCATGAAGTTCGGCGTCAATCTGCCCAACTACGGGCCCGAGGCCACCCCCGACGCCCTCGCCGACTGGGCGCTGCGGGTCGAGTCGATGGGCTACCACTACGCCATGGTCTCCGACCACGTGGCGCTCACCCCCGACGTGCAGCACCTCTTCCCCGCCCCGTTCTACGACCCCTTCGCGACCCTCGCCTGGCTCGCCGGGGTCACCAGGACCGTCGGTCTCGGCACCACCGTGACGATCCTCCCGTACCGCCACCCCGTGCACACCGCCCGCGTCGCCGCCAACATCGACCGGTTCAGCAACGGCCGGCTCGTCTTCGGCGCGGCGGCGGGCTGGGCCGCCCGCGAGTTCGCCGTCCTCGACGTGCCCTACCGCAAGCGCGGCGCGATCAGCGACGAGTACCTCGCCGCCATCAAGGCGTGCTGGGCGGAGGAGGTCGCCTCCTTCGACGGCGCCCACGTCTCCTTCCGCGAGGTGCACACCGGGCCCCTGCCCGTGCAGCGCCCGGGACCGCCCGTCTGGGTCGGCGGACACAGCTACGGAGCCCTGCGCAGGGCCGTCCGGCTCGGCGACGCCTGGCATCCCACCTCCGTCTCGGGCGACTGGCTCCTCGGCGTCGGACTGCCCACGCTGCGCCAGGTCGCCGAGGAGCAGGAGCGACCCGTCCCCGACGTGGCCCCCCGGATCAAACTCCGCGTCACCCCCCGGCCCCTCGGCCCCGGACGCCTCCTCGGCGAGGGGACCCTGGGACAGATCGCCGACGACCTCGGACTCCTCCAGGACGTCGGCGCGACGGCCGTCGTCCTCGACCCCACCTACCCGGGCGACCGGCGCGAGGCCGGCCGCACGGCACGGGACCTCGACGTCCTGGAGACACTGGTCAAGGAGGTCATCGACGTGGACGCCGGCTGCGTACGATGACCGAGCGGCGGGAACGGGAGGGAGTGCGGGACGTGGGCGATCCGGACCTGCGGAAGCTGCGCGTGCTGAGGGAGCTCAGCGAGCGCGGCACCGTCAGCGCGGCCGCCCAGGCGCTCCACCTCACCCCGCAGGCCGTGTCGCAGCAGATCAGTGCCCTGGGACGGGAGTTGGGCGTCCCGCTCACCGAACCGTCGGGCCGCCGGCTGCGGCTCACGGGCGCGGCGCGGATCGTGCTCCGGCACGCCGACGCCGTCTTCACCCAGGTCGAGCAGATGCGCGCGGAGCTCGCCGCCCACCAGAGCGGCGAGCGCGGCGAGGTGGCGGTGGCCGGCTTCTCCACCACCCTGTCGGCGCTCATCCTGCCCGCCGTGGCGCGGCTCCGGGAGACCCGGCCGCTGCTGCGGACCTCGCTCGCCGAGGTCGACCCGCCGGAGAGCTTCTCGCTGCTGCACCGCGGCGAGACCGACGTCGTCATCTCCGCGGACACCACGAGCAATCCGGGTCCCGCGGGCGACGACGGCCGGTTCGACGGCCGGTTCCACCGGGTCGCGCTCTGCGCCGACCCCTTCGACATCGCCCTGCCGGCGGGCCACCGGCTGCTGGACAGCCCGATTCTGCGGCTCGCCGACCTCGCCGACGAGACCTGGATCTTCGCCACCACCGGCATGTGTCACGACATCGGCGTCGCCGCGTGTACGGCGGCCGGGTTCACCCCGCAGGCGTCCCACGCCATCGGCGACTGGGACGCCACGCTCGCGGCGGTGCGGCTCGGCCTCGGGGTCGCCCTCGTCCCGCGTCTCGCCAAGCCGGCGCCGCGGCCCGAGGTGACGATCCGCGCGTTCAGCGAGCAGGCCCCCTCGCGCACGGTCTTCGCCGCCGTGCGCGAGGGCAGCCAGACCTCCCCGGAGATCGCCGCCGTCCTGGACGCGCTCCGCACGGTGGCCAGGGCGGCCGTCGCCGCCTGAGCGGCGTCTTCCCCGATTCGCCACGGCTGGTGGACGGTACCGTCCACCAGCCGTTGCTGGACCCGCCCGGCCGCCGGTGCGAGGCTCGTTCCCGTACCGCGGACCGCCGGGCGCGCGTCCCCTTTCGCCTCCTCCCTCACTTCTCTTCTCGTAGAGCGGGAAACACCCATGTCCAAAGCCACGTACACGCGGCTGGCCGCGCTGAGCCTGATCTGGGGCTCGGTCTTCCTGTGGATCAAGATCGCCGGGTACGGCTTCTCGCCCGTGCAGATGGTCCTCATCCGGCTCGCGCTCGGTGCCGTCGTCATCCTCGCCATCGGCTACGCCAAGGGCCTTCGGCTGCCCAAGGAGAAGGCCGTCTGGGGCCACTTGACCGTGGCCGCGCTCCTCGGCAACGCGGTGCCGTGGACGCTGTACGCGGAGGGCGAGATCGACGGCTCCAGCAGCGTCGCCGCCGTCGTCAACGGCAGCGCGCCGATCTGGACCCTGGCGGCGGCCCTGCTGCTCGGCCAGGAGAAGAAGGTCTCCGGCTTCAAGGCCGGCGGCGTGCTCCTCGGCCTCGGCGGCACCGCGCTCATCGCCTCCCCGTGGAACTCGGCCTCGGCGGGCACCGGCTGGAGCATCCTCTGCTTCGTCCTCGGCTCGATCAGCTTCGGCGCCAGCTTCGCCTACATGGGCAAGTTCCTGGTGGGCAAGGGCATCCCGCCCCTGATGCTGGCGGGCGGCCAGCTCAGCGCGGCCACCGTGCTGCTCCTGGTCGCCTTCCCCTTCCTCGGCCTCCAGAGCATCACCTGGCGCACCGACTCGGTCGTCGCGGTCCTCGTCCTCGGCGTGGTCTGCACCGGCTTCGCCGCGCTGCTCAACTTCGAGCTGATCATCAAGGACGGCCCCACGGTCGCCTCCACGGTGACCTATCTGATGACCGCGGTCGCCGTGGTCCTGGGCGCCGTCGTGCTGAGCGAGCCGCTCGGCTGGACGGTCTGGGTCGGCGCCGTGGCGGTGCTCGCCGCCACCGGTCTGCTCCGGCGCAAGCCGCGGCCGGCCGCGGCCCCGGCGCCCGAGCCCGCCCCCGTGGCCACCGCGGCGGCAGCCGATTGACCACCGTCTGAATTCGGCGGCACAAGGCGATACCCGGCCGTTTTCCGGCGGCCGGGCGTACGCCATTTCCCGCGTACCCACAGGCACTCCCGAAAATCCCCGCACCCCGGTTCTCCGCATGCCCCGGCACCCGTCGATACGGGCCCGTCACCCGCAACATTGTGTTCATTCATCGGGCCGGTGACGGGTGGTAGCGTCGGATGCGGAAACACCCGGCCTTTATGGGGGAGTCGCACGTGGCTTTTGTGGTCGAACTCGTTTTCCGTGGCAATGAGACGGACCGGCTGAGTTTCGGAGAGGCGCACCGGACCTACTGGAAAAGGATGGCCGCGCGCGGCATCCTGCTCGGTGGCGGACCCTGGCGGGACGGCACCGGCGAATTCCTCGTCTGCGAGGCACCGGACCGCCGCACGCTCTTACGGGTGCTGTACGCCGACCCGTACGCCCAGGCGCAGGTGATCGGGGAGCTCCGGGTCCGCGAATGGAACGCGGTCATGGGACACGTGGTGCTCGCCGGCCTGGAGCGCTCCACCGGAGGCGCCGGGACCCACGAGCGAATACGCGGGGGCGTCCCGGCGCCCGTCGCACCGCCCTCGTCGTCGCGTGCCCGTGAGGAACTGACCGCCCACGAGCGCCGCATCGCCACGATGATGCTCGACGGCCTGACCAACAAGCAGATCGCGGAGTCCTTCACGGTGTCCACCCGGGCCGTGGAACTGCACATCACCCGCATCTACCGCAAGCTCGACATCCGCCGGCGCGCCCAACTGGCCGCTGCCATCGACCGGTTCGAAGCCGCGCTGGCCTGCTGACCCGCCGCCGCACCCGCGACCGCACCGCACCCGCACCCGCTCACACGATGGGAGTCACCATGCCGCTGGTCGAGATAACCGTTCCCGAGGGCACCCTCTCCGAAGCCGCCGCGGAGGTCCTGCAACAGCAGGTCGCCGACTCCGTGCTGACGGCCATGGAACTGCCCCACACGGAGTTCTTCGCCGCCGCCACCTGGGTCTACGTCCGGGAGGCCGCGAAGGGCCTCGCGACCACCGGAGTCGGCACGCCGCCCGGCGTCCTGGTCGTCCTCACCCCGCTGGAGGGCTTCCTCACCCCCGAGCGCAACGAGGCCCTCTCCGTCGAGGTCACCCGTCAGGTGCGGGAGGCCGCCGGGCCCGACACCGTCGTCTGGCTCGTCGTCCACGAGGTCCCCGAGGGCAACTGGGCCGTGAACGGCGGACTGACCCGCCGGGCGAAGATCGACGAATTCGTCGCCGAAGCCGCCCGGGCGAACTGACCCCGGCCGCACGTCCGTCCCCCCTTCGGATTTCACGCCTGCTTTCCTGTCGGCTTTTCCGCAGGCCAGGGCAACCGATTTCGTGTCGGAATTTCCGGTGCCCGGCGCCGCACCCCATTCGGGGTGCGGCGCCGTTCGCATTCACGGGAGCCGCGGCGCGGGGTGCGGAATCCCGTATCGAAGGGCGGGTCGATCCGGCCGTACGGTCATGTCATCGACAACGACGGAGAGGAGACACAGCCTCATGGCCCTGCATTCGGCGCCGCGACTCGGTGTGGTGGTTCCCTCGGGAAACGCCGCCGCCGAACCCGAGATCGCCGGCCTCGTCAGCCCCGCACTCAACGTGTACACCTCGCGATTCCCCGTGCTTCCGGGAAAGGACCTGCGCGGTCGACTCGAGAAGTACAACGACGTGCTCCCCGACGTGCTGGGGAATTTCGGCGGACTGCGCCTCGACGCGGCCGTCGTCTCCTGCACCGGCTCGCACTACCTCCTCACCCCCGACGGCGACCGCGCCCTGTGCGAGGAGCTCTCCGAGCGGGTGGGAGCACCCGTACGGTCCGCCGCCCTGGCCATCCTCGACACCGCGCGTGCCGTGGGCGCCGAGCGACTGGTCCTCGTCTCGCCGTACGAGCCCTGGCTCACGGAGCTCTCCCACGGATACTGGGAGGCGGCCGGCCTCACGGTCGACCGGGTCGTCAAGATCCGCGCCGGGGCCCGCTTCTCCCCGTACGACGTGACCACCGACGAACTCGTGGCCCAGGTCCGGGAGGCTGAACTCCCCGAGGACGCTGCGCTGTTGTTCACCGGCACCGGCATGTTCACCTTCGACGCGCTGGCCGAGCTCGGCCGGGACGGCGCACACACCCTCCTCACCTCCAACCTGGCGAGTGCCTGGTGGGCCCGGGACACCCTGGGACTCCCCGCGGAAGGCCCGGACGCCCACCCGCTGCTGCGCCGGCTGGCCGAGCGGACCGGCTCCGGCGCGGGCCGCGCCGCCCTGGCGACGTCGTGAGCGGCGGCCCCGGAACCCTCCCGCCGGTCGCCGTCGTCGGCGCCGGGCCGGTGGGCCTGGCCGCCGCGCTCGTCCTGGCCCGGTCCGGGGTGGCCGTCACCCTGTTCGAGGCACGCGAGGAGCTGGCCACCGAGTCGCGCGCCTCCACCTTCCACCCGGCCACGCTCGACCTCCTCGACGAACTCGGCGTCGCGTCGGCCCTGCGCCGCCAGGGCCGTACAGTCGACCGCCTCCAGTGGCGCGACCTGGACGGCGGCGTCCACGCCGAACTGGACTACGCCCTGCTCGCCGGACACACCGGTCACCCCTACCGGCTCCACGTCGAACAGGCCCGGCTCACCCCGCTGCTGCTCGCCGAACTCGCCGCGACCGGCCTCGCCGAGCTGCGGTTCGGGACGGCGGTCACCGGTGCCGAGGAGACCGGCGGCGGTGTGCGGCTGACGGCCGAGGACGCGGCGGGACGGGTCACCCGCACCCACCACCCCTACGTCCTGGCCGCCGACGGCAGTCGCAGCAGACTGCGGGAGCTGGCCGGACTCCCCGGCACGGCCGAGGTGTACCCGGACTACGCGCTGCGCGTGGTCACCGACACCCCGCTCGACGAACTGATCCCCGGACTGGCGCCGTTGGCGTACGTCCGCGACCCGCGGGCCTCCTTCAGCGCCCTCGGGATGCCCGACCACTGGCGGCTCATCTTCCGCGTCCCGCGCGGCGTCGACCGCGACGAGGTGCTCGCCCCCGACGCCGTACGGGCCCGCGTCGCCCAGGCGCTGCCGGGCACCGCCGGCCGGTCCGTACGCGTCACCGACGCGCACACCTACCGGCTCGCGCGGTTCCTGCTGCCCCGCTACCGCGCCGGCCGGGTGCTGTTCGCCGGCGACGCGGCCCATCTCACCTCCACCGCCGGCGGCATGAACATGAACTGCGGGCTGCACGACGCGGTGGACACCGGCCGCGCCCTCGCCGCCGTCCTGCGCGGCGACACCGCCGCCGAGACGCTCCTCGACGAGGCCCTGGACCGCCGGCGCCACGTCGTCGAGTCGGCGGTCATCCCGCGCAGCGAGGCCCGCACGGCCGGACTCGACGACCCCGGCGGGCTCCCCGCCCGGATCGCCGCCCTGCGGCGCACCGCCGCCGACCCCCGCTCGGCCACCGACTACCTGCTCAAGGCATCACTTCTCGACGTCGCACCACGACCCCTGAAAGGTGACGCACATGCGGATCTGGTTTCACAAGCACACCGTTGAGGGACGGCTCCCGCTGCTCGACCAGTGGTACCGGGAACACCTCGACGCGATCGCCGCGCCCGGCACCACCGTCGACATCAAGACCCTCCCCGCCGACACCTACCCCGACCGCACGCCCTTCGGCCTGGTCGGCCACCACTCCGCCCAGGTCCTCTTCAGCCGGCACTTCTCCGAGTCCGCGCTCGTCGCGGAGCGGGAGGGGTACGACGCCTGGGTGATCGCCGCCGGACAGGACCCCGGCCTGCGCGACGCCCGCCACCTCGCCTCCATCCCCACCCTCGGCTACGGCGAGACGGCCTTCTTCCTCTCGGCGCTCACCGGACAGCGCTTCGGCGTCCTCGGCTTCATGCCGCCCCTGGAGGAGCCCATCCGGGCCAACATCCGCCACTACCGCCTGGAGTCCTCGCTCAGCTCCTACGAGGTCGTCCCCGGCGGCTGGGACTCCGTCCACCGCTCCCTCGAAGGCGACTTCGACGAGTTCGTCGAGGTGTACTCGGCCGCCGCCGAGCGGGCCGCCCGCGCCGGCGCCGAGGTCATCATCCCCGCCGAGGGCATCCCGAACGAGATCCTCTGGCACCTCGGCATCCACGAGCTCCACGGCCTGCCCGTCATCGACCCCGCCGGCCTCGCCGTCAAGCTCGCCGAGACCCTCGTCCAGCTCGGCGAACTGAAGCTCTTCCAGCGCAGCGGCCACGGCTACTGGTTCAGCCGCCCCGAGGAGCCCGTCGCCAAGCACCTGGAGCAGGTGTTCCTCGGCGAGGCCCTCTAGGAGATGCCGTGTCCCCGTACCGAGCCCCGCACCCGTATCCGTACGCGCGCCCGCACGCCGCCACCCCCTCGAAGGAGCCCCGCTCATGACGTACGACGCCTACGGCCGCAACACCGCGGCCACCGACCCCGCCGCCCCCTACTACCGCCCCCGCCGGCTGCGCCGCACCCCCGCGCTGCGCCGGTTCGCCGCCGAGACCCGGGTCGGCCCGGCCAACCTGATCCAGCCCCTCTTCCTCCGCGAGGGCCTCACCGAGCCGCGTGAGATCCCCTCCATGCCGGGCGTCTTCCAGCACACCCGCGACACCCTCCGCAAGGCCGCCGCGGAAGCGGTCGCCAACGGCGTCGGCGGCCTCATCCTCTTCGGCATCCCCGAGCACAAGGACCCGACCGGCACCGGCGCCGTCGACCCCGACGGCATCCTCCAGGTCGCCCTGCGCGACGTCACCGCCGAGGTCGGCGACTCCACCGTGGTCATCGGCGACATCAACCTCGACGAGTACACCGACCACGGCCACACCGGCGTCCTCGACGCCCACGGCGACGTCGACAACGACGCCAGCATCGAGCTGTACGCCCGGGCCGCCGTCGTCCAGGCCGACGCCGGCGCCCAGATCGTCGCCCCCAGCGGCATGATGGACGGCCAGGTCCGCCGCATCCGCGAGGCCCTCGACCAGGCCGGACACCAGTCCGTGGCCATCCTCGGCTACTCCGCCAAGTACGCCTCGCACTTCTACGGCCCCTTCCGGGACGCCGTCGAGTCCACCCTGCGCGGCGACCGCAAGGGCTACCAGCAGTTCCCCGGCAACATCCGCGAGTCCCTCCTGGAGGTCTCCCTCGACGTCGCCGAGGGCGCCGACCTCGTCATGGTGAAGCCCGCGCTCGCCTACCTCGACATCGTCCGGCTCATCGCCGACCACGTGCAGGTCCCCGTCGCCGCCTACCAGGTGTCCGGCGAGTACTCCATGGTCGAGGCGGCCGCGGCCAAGGGCTGGATCGACCGCGACCAGGTCGTCCGCGAGAGCCTCGCCTCCATCCACCGCGCCGGCGCCACGCAGATCATCACCTACTGGGCCTCCGAGTTCGCCCAGAGCCTGGACCGGTGACCCGGTGACCTCGTCCGCCACCATGCTGGTCCTCGGCATCAGCCACGCCAGCGCCCCGCTCGACCTCCTGGAGAGACTCGCCGGCACCGACCGGCCCGCCGAGGACCTCGTCTCCGACGTGACCTCCGTCGACGGCATCGACGCCGCCGTCGTCGTCTCCACCTGCAACCGCCTGGAGATCTACGCGGAGACCCGCGGCGTCCCCTCCGACCTCGGCGAACTCGGCGACCTGGGCGAGCTGTTCGCCCAGCACACCGGCGTCGACCGCGAGGAGATCGCCCCCCACCTCTACAGCCACCACGCCGACGGCGCGGTCCGCCACCTCTTCGCCGTCGCCTCCGGACTCGAGTCCGTCGTCGTCGGCGAGGACCAGATCCTCGGCCAGGTGAAGCTCGGCCTCGAACGGTCCCAGCGGCTCGACCGCACCGGCCGGGTCCTCGCCAAGGCCGTCCAGACCGCCCTGCGGGTCGGCAAGCGCGCCCGCAACGAGACCGGGCTCAACGAGGCCGGCCGCTCGCTCGCCACCGCCGGACTCGCCTTCTTCGAGCGCCAGGTCGGCTCGCTGCACGGCAAGACCGCCCTCGTCATCGGCGCCGGCGCCTTCGCCGGCGTCGTCGTCGCCGCCCTGCGCCGCTCCGGCCTCGACCGGGTGCACGTCGCCAACCGCACCCCCGACAAGGCCCAGCGCCTCGCGGACACCACCGGCGGCACGGGATACGGCCTGGAGGACATCCCCCGGCTGCTCACCGAGGTCGACGTGGTGGTCGGCGCCACCGCCGCCACCGGCCACCTCGTCACCGCCCGGCAGATCGAGGAGGCGCTCGCCGCCCGGGACGGCCGCGAGCTGTTCCTGCTCGACCTGTCGCTCCCGCACAACATCGCCCCCACCGCGGCCGAGCTGCCCGGCGTCACCTTCGTCGACCTGCGCCGGATCGCCGAGGAGGGCCAGGAGGACGAGATCTCCACGGCCAGCGTCCAGGCCGCGCACGAGCTGATCGACGCCGAGGTCGAGCAGTTCCGCACCGGCCTGCGCCTCGCCGGGGCCAAACCCGTCCTCACCGCCCTCCGCACCGCCGCCACCGAGGCGGCCGAGGCCGAACTCGACCGGCTCGCACGCCGGCTGGAGGGCCTCGACGGCGCGGCCCGCCAGGAGATCGGCCGCAGCGTCCGGCGGATCGTCGACAAGGCGCTGCACCAGCCGACCGTCCTGGTCAGGGAGCTGGCCGCCGATCCGGACGGCGCCCGGCACATCGCCGCCTTCACGCGGCTCTTCGCCGCCGCGGAGTCCCACGGTGACGGCGGCGACCACGCGCACCACCCGAACGACGCGAACGACACGAACGAGAAGAAGATCGAGGCCATCGCATGAGTGACATCTCGGCTCTCTGGGAAGCCGAATCCATCGCGGTCATCGGCGCCAGCGAGCGCCCCGGCGCCCTGGGCCGCAAGCCGCTCGACTACCTCCTCCGCTACGGCTACAAGGGCCGCATCCTGCCGGTCAACCCGCGCTCGCCCGAGGTCCTCGGCGTCCCCGCGTACCCCAGCGTGAAGGACGCCCCCGGCCCCGTCGACCTGGCCCTGATCATGGTCTCCGCCGAGCGGGTCCCCGGCGCCGTCGACGACTGCGTGGCCGCCGGCGTCAAGCTCGCCGTGATCGCCTCGTCGGGCTTCGCCGAGACCGGCGAGGAGGGCGCCCGCCTCCAGGCCGAGGTCGTCGCCAAGGCCCGGGCCGGAGGGCTGCGGATCATCGGACCCAACTGCATCGGCGCCGTCGGCTACGAGAACCGCGTCCTCGCCACCTTCAGCCCCCTCTTCGGCGCCGAGTCCGTGCCCTTCGAGCCCGGCACCCTCGCCTTCGTCAGCCAGAGCGGCGCCCTCGGCTTCGGCGCGGCCAGCCTCGCCCTGGAACGGGGCCTGCGCCCCGGCTGGGTGGTCAGCACCGGCAACGACGCCGACGTCACCGCGCTGGAGGTCCTGCGCGAACTCGCCACCGTCCCCGACGTCACCGGCCTCCTGGGCTACCTGGAGGACACCCCGGACATCGGCACCCTGCGCGAACTCGCCGCCTCCGGCAAGCCCGTCGCCCTGCTCAAGTCGGGCCGCACGGAGGCGGGCGGCCGGGCCGCCGCCTCGCACACCGGCGCCCTCGCCACCGACGACCGCGTCCTGGACGCCGCCCTGCGCGGCCTCGGCATCGTCCGCGTCGACGACATCGACGAACTCCTCGACGTCGCCCGGGTCTTCGAGTCCGAAAGGCGGCCCGCCGGCAACCGTGTCGCCGTCGTCACCACCTCGGGCGGCTCCGGCATCCTCGCCGCCGACGCCGTCGAGGCGCACGGCCTGGAGCTCAGCGACCTGGAGCCGCGCAGCAAGGAGGCGCTGGCCGAGATAGTCCCCGCCTTCGGGGCGATCGACAACCCCGTCGACATCACGGCCACGGTCCTCAGCGACCCCTCGCTCTTCGACCGCTCCCTCGACGTCCTGATCGCCGACGACACCGTCGACATCATCGTCGCGGCGTTCTGCGTGATGGCCGGCCCCGACGTGGAGAAGGCCGTCAACGCCCTCTCCCGGGCCGCCGAGAAGGGCGGCAAGCCCATCCTCGTCGCCCGCACCGGCGCCGACTTCCTCGCCCCCGACGCCCCCCGCGACCTGCGCGAGGCCGGACTCCCCGAGTACCCCACGCCGGCCCGCGCCCTGCGCGCCGCCGCCGCTCTCTGGGAGGTCAGCCGACCCCGTACGCTGCCGGACGCGCCGCGCCCCGGGACCGTCCCCGGACCCGGCACCGACGCCGAGGAGCCCGAGCTGAAGCGGCTCCTGGCCGAGGCCGGGATCGCCGTCCCGAAGGGCCGGATCGCCGAGGACGCCGAGGACGCGGCCCGCGCCGTGACCGAGGTCGGCGGTACGGCGGTGCTCAAGGCCGTGGTCCCCGGCCTGCTCCACAAGACCGAGGCGGGCGGCGTCGAGATCGGCGTCACCCCCGACACGGCGCCCGAGGTGTTCGCCCGGCTCGCCGCGCTCGGCGGCCGGGTGCTCGTCGAGGAACTCGTCGGCGAGGGCGTCGAGCTGATCGTCGGCGTGCACACCACCGACCTCGGCCCGGTGCTCACCGCCGGCCTCGGCGGCATCTTCACCGAGGTCCTCGACGACGTCGGCCACCGGCTCCTGCCGCTCGCCCCCGGAGAGGGGGCCGAACTCCTCGCCGGACTGCGCGGCGCGAAGGTACTCCACGGTGCCCGGGGCGCGGCCGCCGTGGACGCGGCGGCCGCGGCGGACCTGCTGCACAGGGTCGGCGCACTCGTCCAGGACTGGCCGGCCGGCTTCGCGCTCGACCTCAACCCGGTCCGGGTCCTCCCCGAGGGCGTGGTCGTCCTCGACGCGGCGATCGGTCTCGACGGTCAGGAGGCGGGCCGATGAGCCGCGCGGAGACCAACAGCAAGGCGCTCTTCGAGCGGGCCCGCAAGGTCACGCCCGGCGGGGTCAACTCACCCGTCCGCGCCTTCGGGGCCGTCGGCGGCACCCCGCCCTTCATGGCCTCGGCCCAGGGCCCGTACCTCACCGACAGCGACGGCAACGAGTACGTCGACCTCATCTGCTCCTGGGGTCCGATGATCCTCGGCCACCGCCACCCGGCCGTCGTCGAGGCGGTCACCCGGGCCCTGGAGCACGGCACCTCCTTCGGGGCGCCGTCCACCGGCGAGGTCGAACTCGCCGAGGAGATCGTCGGCCGCGTCGACCCCGTCGAGCAGGTCCGCCTCGTCAGCTCCGGCACCGAGGCGACGATGTCCGCGATCCGCCTGGCGCGCGGCTTCACCGGGCGCGGCAAGATCGTGAAGTTCGCCGGCTGCTACCACGGCCACGTCGACGCGCTGCTCGCCTCGGCCGGCTCCGGCCTCGCCACCTTCGCGCTGCCCGACACCCCGGGCGTCACCGGAGCCCAGGCGAGCGACACCATCGTCCTGCCGTACAACGACCTGGCCGCGGTCGAGAAGGTCTTCGCCGAGATCGGCGACGAGATCGCCGCCGTCATCACGGAGGCCGCCCCGGGCAACATGGGCGCCGTCCCGCCGCTCCCCGGCTTCAACGCCGGACTCAAGGAGATCACCGCCCGCCACGGCGCGCTCTTCATCTCCGACGAGGTGATGACCGGCTTCCGGGCCAGCCGCTCCGGCTGGTACGGCCGGGACGGCGTCGCCCCCGACCTGCTGACCTTCGGCAAGGTCATGGGCGGCGGCTTCCCGGCGGCGGCCTTCGGCGGCCGCGCGGACGTCATGGCCCACCTCGCCCCGGCCGGCCCCGTCTACCAGGCGGGCACCCTCTCCGGGAACCCGGTCGCCACCGCCGCCGGACTCGCCACCCTGCGGCACACCACGCCCGAGGTGTACGAGCGGCTCGACCACGTCTCGCAGACCATCGGCCGCGAGGTCTCCGCCGCCCTCGCCAAGGAGGGCGTGGCCCACCGGCTGCAGTACTCCGGGACGATGTTCTCGGTCTTCTTCACGGAGGACGAGGTGGTCGACTTCGACTGCGTCCGCGCCACCGAGGCGTACCGCTACACGCCCTTCTTCCACGAACTCCTCCGCCGCGGCGTCTACCTGCCGCCCTCGCCCTTCGAGGCGTGGTTCGTCTCCGCCTCGCACGACGACCGCGCCCTCGCCCGGGTCGTCGAGGCGCTCCCGGCCGCGGCGGCGGCCGCGGCGGCGGCGAAGCCCTGACGGAGGAGCGGCGGAAAGGGAAAGGCCCCCGTGGTGTCCACCACGGGGGCCTTTCCCTCGTCACCGGCTCACGCGACGGGTTTCACGCGCCGGACGAGAACGGCGCTTTCACGCGGCCAGGTTCACCCGGACCTCGACGTTCCCGCGGATCGCCTTGGAGTACGGGCACCGACCGTGGGCGGCGTCCGCGAGCCGACGGGCCTCGTCGGCGTCGATTCCCGGCAGTTCGACGGTGAGGACCACCGACAGGCGGAAACCGTCCTCCTCCTTGTGCAGGGCCACCTCGGCGGTGACCGTGTCGTCGGCCAATGCGGTCCTCGACTCGCGCGCCGAGACCCGCAGCGCGCTGTGGAAGCAGGCGGCGTAACCGGCGGCGAAGAGCTGCTCGGGGTTGGTCGCCGTGCCGGAGCCCCCCACGGCCTTGGGACTCGACAGCGGAAGGTCGAGGAGCCCGTCGGAGGAGCGCACGGCGCCGTTGCGCCCGTCTCCCGTGGAGGCGACCTCGGCGGTGTAGACGACGGACATGTGTCCTGCCTTTCCGAATCGGAGAAGGGGGAATTCCCCCAGCCTTCCCGCCAGTCTCGAACGCCCCCGAATGACGGGCGCTACGGAATTCCGCAGTTCCCGCCACCACGCGCCGAATTACCGTGGAGAACATCACAGAACGCCGAATTCAAGGGAGTTGGCCATGGCGGGACCGCTGAGCGGAGTACGGGTACTGGAATTCGCGGGCTCGGCGCCCACCGCGTTCGTCGGCACCGTCCTGGCCGACCTCGGCGCCGACGTCGTCCGCGTCGACCGGGCGCCCGCCGGCCCCGCGGACCCCGACGGCGACCGCGCGCCCGAGAACCCCCTGTCCCGGGGCCGCCGGTCGGTCGCCCTCGACCTGAAGAGCCCCGACGGCGTGGAGCACGCCCTCTCCCTCGCCGAGCACGCCGACATCCTCGTCGAGGGATTCCGCCCCGGTGTCGCCGACCGCCTCGGCATCGGCCCGCAGGCCGCCCTCGCCCGCAACGCCCGCCTCGTCTACGGCCGGGTCAGCGGCTGGGGCCAGCAGGGGGAGTGGGCCGGACGCGCCGCCCACGACCTGGCGGTCCTCGCGCTGACCGGCGCCCTGGACACCGACCCCGGGACCGGCGCCCCGGTGCAGCCGCCCACCGCGTACCTCTCCAGCTTCGCCGGCGGCGCCAACGTCCACGTGCAGGGGCTGCTCGCCGCCCTCCACGCCCGCGAGCGCACCGGCCGCGGCCAGGTCGTCGACACCGCCCTCGCCGACGGCGCCGCCCTCATCTCGACCCTCGTCCACCAGTGGCGCGAGGTGCCCGGCAACCACACCGTCACCGACGCCCCGCACTACTCGCTCTACCGGGCGGCCGACGGCGGGTACCTCGCGGTCGCGGCCATCGAACCGCGGCTCTACGACAACCTCCTGGACCAGCTGGGCCTCGCCGCCACCGAAGAGCTCCCGGACCGCGCCGACCCTGCCGCCTGGCCCGCGCTGCGCGCCCTGCTCGCCGCCCGCTTCGAGAGCCGCGACCGCGAGCACTGGGTCAAGCTCTTCGACGCCGTGGACGCCGGGGTGGCACCCGTCCTCACCGCGGCGGAGGCGGCGGGGCACCACCAGCTCGCCGCCCGCGGCGCCTTCGTCGACGTCGGCGGCACCCTCCAGCCCGCCCCCGCCTCCCGCTTCGGAGCCACCCCCGCCGGCCTCCCCGGCCGTGCCCCGCTCCCCGGCGAGCACACGGCGGAGGTCCTCACCGAGTGGCGGGGCTGAACCGCGCCCCCGCGCCGGAGGCTCGCCCGGCCGCTCACCCCTCCAGGTAGCGCAGCACGGCCAGGATCCGGCGGCTGTAGCCGTCGGTCCTGACCAGCTCCAGCTTGTCGAAGACGGAGTTGAGGTACTTCTCCACCGCGCTGAGGGAGAGGTGCAGCCGACGTCCGATGGCCGCGTTCGTGTACCCCTGGGCCAGCACCTCCAGGACCTCGCGCTCGCGCGGGGTGAGCCGGGCCAGCGGATCGGCGCGGTCGCCCTGGACGACCAGCTGCCGGACGACCTCCGGATCGATCGCCGCGCCGCCCTCGTGGATCCGGTCGAGTGCGTCGAGGAACTCGTCGACCTGCGCCACCCGGTCCTTCAGGAGATAGCCGACGCGCTCCGCGCCGGGAGCGAGGAGCCGGGCCGCGTAGCTCCGCTCGACGTGCTGGGAGAGGACGAGCACCCCCGTCCCCGGCAGCCGCTCGCGGATCTCCACCGCCGCCCGCAGCCCCTCGTCGGTGTGGGTCGGCGGCATGCGGATGTCGGCGACCACGACGTCCGGCCGCCGCGCCTCCGTCTCGGCGACCAGGGTCCGCGCGTCGCCGAGGGCCACCAGGACCTCGTGGCCCTCCTCGGCGAGCAGCCGGACCAGGCCCTCCCGCAGCAGGGTGGAGTCCTCGGCGAGGATCAGGCGCACGGCAGCTCCGCGACGAGAGTGGTGGGTCCCCCGAGGGGGCTGTCGACGCGCAGCACGCCGTCGAGCGCGGCGACCCGGCTGCGCAGCCCGGTCAGTCCGCCGCCGTCCGGGTCCGCGCCGCCCGTGCCGTCGTCCTCGACCCGCACGGTCAGGAGGGCGCCCTCGCGGGACACCCGTACGGCCACGGCCGACGCCGCGGAGTGCTTGGCGGCGTTCGTGACGGCCTCGGAGACCACGAAATAGGCAGCCGTCTCCACCGGCCGGGGCAGCGGCTCGTCGCCCACCTCGAACCGCACGCGCAGCGGCAGGGAGCAGCGCCGCGCCACCCCGCCCAGTGCCTCCTCGAGCCCCAGCGCGTCGAGCGCCGACGGGTACACCCGCCACGCCACGTCCCGCACCTCGGCCAGGACCTCCCGGGCCTCCCCGTGTGCCTGCCGCAGCAGCGCGTCCACCCGCTCGGGGTCCTGCCCGCGCTCCCGGCCCCGGCGGGCCCGGCCGAGCAGCATCGCCAGGGCCACGAGCCGCTGCTGGACGCCGTCGTGGAGGTCCCGCTCGATCCGCCGGCGCTCGGAGTCCACGGCCTGGACCACCGCGGCCCGGCTGACGGCCAGCTCCTCGACGCGGCGCCGCAGCAGGTCGCGCTCCGACGGCCCGAAGCACTCCCGGGCGATCCGGGCGTCGAGCGCGGCCAGCGCGTGCAGCCCCTGCGCGTCCAGGAAGAGTAGGACACCGCCGAGCAGCAGCTGCGTGAGCAGCTCCTGCCAGCCGAGCGTCCCGCGGGCCACTCCCCGGGCCAGCAGCACGGCGAGCACGGCCCCGAAGCCGAGGAGCCCGAGGACGGCCCCGCACACCAGCCCCGTCCAGCCGCGGACCGCCAGATAGCGCAGCAGCCGAGGGCCGGGGACCTCGTACGGCTCCGGGAAGCGGTCGCCGAAGAAGAACGAGCGGCGCCACCGCTCCAGAGCCGCGGGCCGCCGGGCCCCGGCGACCAGGATCGCCAGGGCGTCCGGGCGGGTCCGCGGCCACAGCAGGAAGGGCCCGAGGGCGGCGCCGGCGACCAGCAGGTACAGCGCGTCGAGCAGCGCGCTCGGGCAGCCCAGGACGACGCCCGCGGCCCTCGAGTGGGCCTTCGCACCGGCCCGTTCGTCGTCCCCCATGGCCCCCGAGCTTAGGCCGTGGCCGCAGCGCACCGGACCCCGTTCGGCCTCCCCGTCCCGCTCGTGAGCCCCGGGGCCTCCCGCCGGGCGGTCCGCGCCCGTCACGAGGTGCGGCGGTGCCGGTTGCGGCCGCGCCCCCGGAGCCGCACCGCGAGGAAGGCGCCCAGCGCCACCACGACCAGCACCAGGACGGCCTTCGACAGCACGCCCACGTACCCCTCGACCACGTCCCACCCGTCCCCGAGCCAGTAGCCGGCCAGCACGAGCACGCTGTTCCAGACGAGGCTGCCCAGCGTCGTCAGCATCAGGAAGACGGGCATCGGCATGCGCTCGACACCGGCCGGCACGGAGATCAGGCTGCGGAAGATCGGCACCATCCGGCCCAGGAACACCGCCTTGGTGCCGTGCCGCGCGAACCACCGCTCGGTCCTCTCCAGGTCCGCGACCCTGACCAGCGGCAGCCGCGCCCACAGGGCGTGCATCCGCCGTCGGCCGAAGAGCGCCCCGATCCAGTACAGCGCCACCGCGCCCACCACCGAACCGAGCGTCGTCCACAGCAGCGCCGACGTGAGGCTGAGCACGCCCTGCCCGGCGGCGAAGCCGGTCAACGGCAGGATCACCTCACTGGGCAGCGGCGGGAAGAGGTTCTCCAGCGCGATGGCGAGGCCGGCCCCGGGCCCGCCCATCGTGTCGACGAGCCCGGCGGCCCACCCGGCGAAGCCGTCGGCGGGCTCCCCGGTCAGGGCCGGGGAAGCGGCGGCGAGGAGCGTGGTGATCGGCACGGTGGCCTCCAGACGGCGCGGACGGCGTGCCGGGACCCCTCGTCCCGGCACTCCTGAACGCTAGGAATCCCGGCTCCCCGCCGGTACGCGGCTTCCCTTCCGGCCACCCTGCGGAAAACCGCAGGCGGCGCCCCGCCGCCACCGCCTAGGGTCGGCCGGGACCGGGACAGCGCCGAGGGGGAGCCATGACCAGGAACGACCGGATACCGGGCTCGGGCCCTCGCCGCACCCCCGGAGGCACGACCCGGTGAACGGCGACGAGCCCGTCTTCAAGAAGAGCCGGTGGGGCGCCAACCGCTACGCGTACAACCCGGCCAACCCCGTCGGTCTCGCCCTCATCGTGATCACCGTCGTCGTGGTCTTCACCGTGCTGCTGCTCCTGCAGAACCGCGTCGGCCCCTTCGCCCCGGATCCCGGCCCCACCTGGAGCCCGCCGCCCACGACGGACCCGTGGCCGTTCGTCCCGCCGCCGCAGACCTCCCCGGCCACCGGCACCCCCTGACCGCCCGGCCGCCGCTCGCGGGGCGGGGGCTCTCCGCGGACCGCCTACCCTTGGACGCATGACGAGCAGCAGCGACCGGAGCACCGCAGTGAGCGTTGACGGATCCAAGACCTACGAAGTGCGCACCTACGGGTGCCAGATGAACGTCCACGACTCCGAGCGGCTCTCCGGTCTGCTGGAAGAGGCGGGCTACGTCCGCGCCCCCAAGGACGCGGACGGCGACGCCGACGTCGTCGTCTTCAACACCTGCGCGGTCCGTGAGAACGCCGACAACAAGCTGTACGGCAACCTCGGCCGGCTCGCCCCGATGAAGACCACCCGGCCCGGCATGCAGATCGCCGTCGGCGGCTGCCTGGCCCAGAAGGACCGCGACACCATCGTCAAGAAGGCCCCCTGGGTCGACGTGGTCTTCGGCACGCACAACATCGGCAAGCTGCCGGTCCTCCTGGAGCGCGCCCGCGTCCAGGAGGAGGCGCAGATCGAGATCGCCGAGTCCCTGGAGGCGTTCCCCTCCACGCTGCCGACCCGCCGCGAGTCCGCGTACGCGGCCTGGGTCTCCATCTCCGTCGGCTGCAACAACACCTGCACCTTCTGCATCGTCCCCGCCCTGCGCGGCAAGGAGGAGGACCGCCGGCCCGGCGACATCCTCGCCGAGATCGAGGCCCTCGTCGCCGAGGGCGTCTCCGAGATCACCCTGCTCGGCCAGAACGTCAACGCCTACGGCTCCGACCTCGGCGACCGCGAGGCGTTCTCCAAGCTGCTCCGCGCCTGCGGGCGGATCGAGGGCCTGGAGCGCGTCCGCTTCACCTCGCCCCACCCCCGCGACTTCACCGACGACGTGATCGCCGCCATGGCCGAGACGCCGAACGTCATGCCGCAGCTCCACATGCCGATGCAGTCCGGCTCGGACACGATCCTCCGCGCGATGCGCCGCTCCTACCGGCAGGAGCGCTTCCTCGGGATCCTGGAGAAGGTCCGCGCCTCCATCCCGCACGCGGCCATCTCCACCGACATCATCGTGGGCTTCCCCGGCGAGACCGAGGAGGACTTCGAGCAGACGATGCACGCCGTCCGCGAGGCGCGCTTCGCGAACGCCTTCACCTTCCAGTACTCCAAGCGCCCCGGCACCCCGGCCGCCGACATGGACGGCCAGATCCCCAAGGAGGTCGTGCAGGAGCGCTACCTGCGGCTCGTCGCCCTCCAGGAGGAGATCTCCTGGGAGGAGAACAAGAAGCAGGTCGGCCGCACCCTGGAGGTCATGGTCGCCGAGGGCGAGGGCCGCAAGGACGGCGCCACCGCCCGCCTCTCCGGCCGCGCCCCCGACAACCGCCTCGTCCACTTCACCAAGCCCGCCGAGGACGTCCGCCCCGGCGACGTGGTGACCGTCGAGATCACCTACGCCGCCCCCCACCACCTCCTCGCCGAGGGCGCCGTCTCCTCCGTCCGCCGCACCCGCGCCGGCGACGCCTGGGAGAAGCGCACGGCCGCGGCCGCCGCCAAGCCCGCCGGCGTCCTCCTCGGCCTCCCCACCATCGGCGCCCCCGCCCCCCTTCCGGCGGCCGAAGCCCCGGCCTGCGCCGGGCACTGACCCACCGCGCACGGCCGCCGCGCCGTCCGACCGCACGACGGCCGGGCGGCGCGGCGGCCGTCGTACGGTCGGACCGCGCGGCGGTACGACCCAGGGGTCCGGCTCCGTCGCGCCGCGGCTCTCCCGTGCGTCAGGGAGGCGGCCCCGGCGGAGGGGCGCAGTAGGCTGCCGATCATGCTTGTCGCCGCAGCCGTCTGTCCCTGCCCGCCGCTCCTCGTGCCCGAGGTCGCGACCGGAGCCGCCCCCGAGCTGGACGCCGCGCGCGCGGCGTGCGCCGACGCCGTCGGGCTGCTCGCCGCCGCGCGTCCGGACCGGCTGTACGTCGTCGGCGCGGCGCCCGACGGCGGCCACGGGGTCCACCCGGCCGGCTCGACGGGCTCCTTCGCGGGCTTCGGCGTCGACCTGTCCGTACGGCTCGGCGAGGCCCCGGCGGGCGACGGGGACGAGGGCGCCCGCCGCGCGCTGCCGACCTCCCTCGCGGTCGGTGCCTGGCTGCTCGGCAGGGCCGGATGGGCGGACGCGCCGATCGAGGGCCTGGGCGTGGACGGGGCGGCGACGCCCGACGTCTGCGCCGGGCTCGGCCGCGGGCTGGCCGACTCCGCCGGGCGGGTCGCCCTCCTGGTGCTCGGGGACGGCAGCGCCTGCCGGACCGTCAAGGCCCCCGGCTACCTGGACGAGCGGGCGGAGGACTTCGACGCCGCGGCGGCCCGCGCGCTGGGCACGGCCGACACGGCCGCGCTCCTCGCCCTCGACACCGGGCTCGCCCACGAGCTGAAGGCGGCCGGCCGCGCCCCCTGGCAGGTCCTCGCGGGCGCCGCCCAGGGCGCGGGGCTCGACGGCAGGCTCCTCTTCGAGGACGCCCCGTACGGCGTGGGGTACTTCGTCGCCGCCTGGTCCTGACGGACGGTCGGCCACGACGGGCGCGGGACGACGCGACGGCGGACGGCCGCGGAGCGAGCTGCTCCGCGGCCGTCCGCCGTCGCGAGGGACCGACCGCCCGTGCGGGGGCGTGCCGTCAGGCGGCCGGGGGCGGGGGCGGGGTCGGTCCGCCGCCGGGGCCTGCGCCGGGACCGCCGCCCTGGCCACCGTCCCTGCCGTCGTCGTTGTGGCCGATGCGGTCGATGGCGTCCTTCGCCTTGCCCGTACCGGTCTGGATCTTGTCGCTGTACTTGCCCTTGGTCTTCTCGTCGACCATCTTCGCGGCCTTGTCCAGGCCGTGGTCGATCTTCTCCCCGTGCTGCTGCGCGAGGTCCGCGACCTTGTCCTTGGCCGGTCCGAGCTTGGCCTTCAGCGAATCCAGGAGACCCATGGGGCACCTTCCCTCCGCGGACCCCCGAGGGGCCCGTCTTCCGTGTCCTGCCCCCGGAACCCCGGAGGCGGGCCTGCCGACGGACGCCTTCGCCCGCCTCGTCGTCGGTCCCGCTTCCTCCGGCGAAACATTGCCAAAAGTCCCTTTTCCACTCCAAAGCGTACTCGTGAGGGAGGGTTCCGCGGCGAACGGCGGCCGGAACCACGCACCGGGCGACCGACCCCGGACGCACCCCGTCACGCAGCTCGTTCGGGGACGGGCCGGGAGGTTTGCGAGACTGGGGCGGTGAGAAGCGCAGCTCCCGCCCCGCGGGTCATCGCCGTCGTCGGTCCGACAGCGGCCGGAAAGTCCGATCTGGGCGTCTTCCTGGCCCAGCAGCTCGGCGGCGAGGTCGTCAACGCCGACTCGATGCAGCTCTACCGGGGGATGGACATCGGGACCGCCAAACTGACGGTGGAGGAACGGGACGGCGTCCCGCACCACCTCCTCGACATCTGGGACGTGACCGAGGCCGCCTCCGTCGCCGAGTACCAGCGGCTCGCCCGCGCCGAGATCGACCGGCTGCTCGCCGCGGGCCGCACCCCGGTCCTCGTCGGCGGCTCGGGACTGTACGTGCGCGGGGCCGTCGACGCCCTGGAGTTCCCCGGCACCGACCCCGCCGTCCGGGCCCGCCTGGAGGCCGAGCTCGACGAGCGCGGCTCCGGAGTCCTGCACGCCAGGCTCGCCGCCGCCGACCCGGACGCGGCCCGCGCGATCCTGCCGAGCAACGGGCGCCGGATCGTCCGCGCCCTCGAGGTGATCGAGATCACCGGCAAGCCGTTCACCGCCAACCTGCCCGGTCCCGACTCCGTCTACGACACCGTCCAGATCGGTGTCGACGTGGCCCGTCCCGAACTGGACGAGCGCATCACCACGCGCGTGGACCGGATGTGGGAGGCCGGCCTCGTCGACGAGGTGCGCGCCCTGGAGGCGCTCGGTCTGCGCGAGGGGCGCACCGCCTCCCGCGCCCTGGGCTACCAGCAGGTCCTCGCCGCGCTGGCGGGGGAGTGCACCGAGGACGAGGCGCGGGCCGAGACCGTCCGGGCGACGAAGCGCTTCGCCCGCCGCCAGGACTCCTGGTTCCGCCGCGACCCCCGGGTCCACTGGCTCAGCGGGGCCGCCGGGCACCGCGGGGAACTCCCGCGGGAGGCGCTGTCGTTGGTCGAACGAGCGGTTACAGCCTGATCACGTGATGGCATCGGGACGCCCTGCCCGTCATTCCGGCGGTCGTGGGCGTGCCATCATCGAGCATCGATCGACCAAGTGGAGTCCGAGTGGGGAGGGCGCGTGGCGATGGAGGCCGGCCCTCGTGACAGAGAACAGCACGACGCGGCCCTGGACGACCCGACGGCGGACACCGCGGGTGACACCCCGGGCCACCCGACGGACGACGCGCCGCTCGGGGCGCAGGGCCTGAGCCCGGACGGCCCCGACGACGCGGTGGGCACCGCCGTCGAGGTGGACGCCGGCGAGGTCGAGGTCGAACTCCGCCCCCAGCGCCGTCTGAGGATCTGGCAGATCGCCCCGATCGTCGCCCTGGCCGCCCTCGGCTCGCTGATGTTCGCCTTCCCCCTCGCCTTCGGCTCGGGCGACGGCGGCGCGGTCGTCGCCATGCTCGGACTGCTCATCAGCTCCTGCGCCGCCGGCTGGGGGATGATGGCCGCCCGCAAGGTGGGCTACACCTGGCCGGGGCTGCCGCAGCGCGGTTCGGGCGAGCGGCCCGACTGGCGCGTCCTCGCGCTGTACGCGACCACCATCGCGGCCCTCGTCGTCCTCGCCGTCTGGCGCGTCGCCCGCCTCCGCTGACCCCGGGACCCACCCCGGCCCGACGGCCGGGCCGCACCTTCGCCCCACCCCGCGCGGGTCCGCCGGGGCCCCTCCCGTCCCGCCACCCGCGCGGCCACCGTCCCGGCACCCGGGCCGCCGCGCCCGGACGGCCGCCGCCCCGCCTGCGTCCGCCCCGCCCGGCCCCGTACAGTTGATCGCGTGACCAGCACGCAGACGCCGCAGCTCCCCGCCCTGAGGTTCCTGAAGGGCCACGGCACCGAGAACGACTTCGTGATCGTCCCCGACGCGGAGAACACCGTCGACCTGCCCCCGGCCTCCGTGGCGCGGCTCTGCGACCGCCGGGCCGGCATCGGCGGCGACGGACTGCTGCACGTCGTGCGCAGCGCCGCCCACCCCGAGGCACGGCACATGGCCGACGAGGCCGAGTGGTTCATGGACTACCGCAACGCCGACGGCTCGGTCGCCGAGATGTGCGGCAACGGCGTCCGGGTCTTCGCCCGCTACCTGGAGCACGCCGGCCACGTCACGGCCGGCGAGGTGGCCGTCGCCACCCGGGGCGGGATCAAGCGCGTCCACCTCGACAAGGACGGCTCCGTCACCGTCTCCATGGGCCGCGCGGCCCTGCCCGAGGCCGGGGTCACCGTCACCGTCGACGGCCGCAGCTGGCCCGCCCGCAACGTGAACATGGGCAACCCGCACGCGGTCGCCTTCGTCGAGGACCTCGCCCACGCCGGCACGCTCTTCACCGAGCCGCCGTACGCGCCGGCCACCGTCTACCCCGACGGCGTGAACATCGAGTTCGTCGCCGACCGGGGCCCCCGCCACGTCGCCATGCGGGTCCACGAGCGCGGCGCCGCCGAGACCCGTTCCTGCGGCACCGGCGCCTGCGCCGTCGCCGTCGCCACCGCCCGGCGGGACGGCACCGACCCCGCCGAGACCGGCACCCCCGTCACGTACACCGTCGACGTGCTCGGCGGGACGCTGGTGATCACCGAGCACCCGGACGGCGCGATCGACATGACCGGTCCGGCCGTCATCGTCGCCGAGGGCACCCTCGACCCGGAATGGTGGTCGGCACCCGGCGGAATCGAAACTGTCAACGACTGATTTGTCGCTCGAATGGGTGATCCGATTCACGCTGGGCGAGAGCGCGACTGCGCCACGTGGTGGGCTCGGTAGCATCAAGCACCGGCCCCCAGGGCACGTCTGGCCCGCCCGCCGCCGGTCGACGTTGCCGGAGGTGCCCCATGAGCGCAGAGGCCACCAACCCCGTGAGCCCGGCGGACGCCGCCGTCACCGACGCGAGCGTCCGCAGACGCGGTCGGGCCCGGATCGACCTGCGGCGGCTCGGCCGGGCCGCCCTGCTCGGCGCCACCGCGGGACCGGCGCCCCGTGACCGGCTGCCCGACGCCATCAGCCACGTGGCCGAGGCGCACCGGGCCCACCACCCCGACGCGGACCTCTCGGTGCTGCGCCGGGCGTACGTCCTCGCCGAGTCCTCGCACCGCGGCCAGTTCCGCAAGAGCGGCGAGCCGTACATCACGCATCCGCTGGCGGTGACGCTCATCCTCGCCGAGCTCGGCGCGGAGACCACCACCCTGACCGCCTCCCTCCTCCACGACACCGTGGAGGACACCGAGGTGACCCTCGATCAGGTGCGCCGGGAGTTCGGCGACGAGGTCGCCTACCTCGTCGACGGCGTCACCAAGGTCGAGAAGATCGACTACGGGGCCGCCGCCGAACCCGAGACCTTCCGCAAGATGCTGGTCGCCACCGGCAGCGACGTCCGGGTCATGTCGATCAAGCTCGCCGACCGTCTCCACAACATGCGCACCCTCGGCGTGATGCGCCCCGAGAAACAGGCCCGGATCGCCAAGGTCACCCGGGACGTCCTCATCCCGCTCGCCGAGCGGCTCGGCGTCCAGGCCCTCAAGACCGAGCTGGAGGACCTCGTCTTCGCGATCCTCCACCCCGAGGAGTACGAGACCACCCGCGCGCTCATCGCCGGCAACCCGCGGGCCGGCGACGCCCTCGACGCCGTCGCCGAACAGGTCGCCGCCGTCCTGCGCGAGGCCGGCATCGGCGCCGAGGTCCTGGTCCGCCCCCGCCACTTCGTCTCCGTCCACCGCGTCCGCCTCAAGCGCGGGGAGCTGCGCGGCTGCGACTTCGGCCGGCTGCTCGTCCTGGTCGCCGAGGACGCCGACTGCTACGGCGTCCTCGGCGAGCTCCACACCTGCTTCACCCCGGTGATCTCCGAGTTCAAGGACTTCATCGCGGCCCCCAAGTTCAACCTCTACCAGTCCCTGCACACCGCGATCGCCGCCCCCGACGGAGCCGTCGCCGAGGTCCTGATCCGCACCCACCGGATGCACAAGGTCGCGGAAGCCGGGGTCGTCGCCCTCGGCAACCCGCACGTCGGCCAGGAAGCGGCCGAGCAGCAGGACCCCGTCGCCCGCGCCGACGACGGCGAGCGCGTCGACCCCACCCGCCCCGGCTGGCTCTCCCGGCTCCTCGACTGGCAGCAGTCCGCGCCCGACCCGGACACCTTCTGGTCCTCGCTCCGCGCCGACCTCGCCGAGGACGACGAGATCACCGTCTTCTGCGCCGACGGCAGCGCCCCCGGCACGATCAGCCTGCCCGCCGGGGCCAGCTGCGTCGACGCCGCCTACGCACGGCACGGCGAGGCCGCCCACGGCTGTCTCGGAGCCCGCGTCAACGGCCGCCTCGCCCCGCTCGGCACCGTCCTCGGCGACGGCGACACCGTCCAGCTGCTCCTCGCCCAGGACACCCTCTCCGGACCGTCGGACACGGTCTCCGGCCCGTCGCCCGAGTGGCTCGACCACGTCCGCACCCCCGCCGCGCGGATCGCGATCACCGGCTGGCTCCGGGCCCACCCCGAGACCGCCGCGCCCCCGGCCCCCGGAGCGCCCCGGCCCCAGGTCAACGTCGCGGCCGACCGGAACTCCGGCGCCGAGCTCCACGCCGACCTGGACGGCGACGAAGCGGCCGCCGCCGTCCGCCCCGCCGGCTGCTGCACCCCCGTACCCCCCGACGAGATCACCGGATTCCGGGTCCGCGGCGGCTCCGTCACCGTGCACCGCGCGCGCTGCGCCGCCGTCGACGCCATGCGCCGGGTCGGCCGCGCGCCCGTCGCCGTCCGCTGGGGCGACACCGCGCAGGGCAGGGTCACCCTCGTCGCCGAGTCCTTCGGGCGGCCCGGGCTGCTCGCCGACCTCACCGAGGCCATCGCCACCGCCGGCGCCGCCGTGGTCGCGGCGAACGTCGAGCCGCCCAGCGAGCAGCGCGTCCGCCACACGTACACGCTCCACCTGCCCGACGCCGCCGGACTCCCCGCCCTCATGCGGGCCATGCGGGACGTGCCCGGGGTGTACGACGTCAGCCGCGCCCGCCGCGGGACCCCGGGGCAGCGGCGGACCTGACGCGCGAGGGCCCGACGGGGTGACCCCCTTCGGGTGGCGGGCGAGCGCGCCGCCCCGGGCGGCGGGGAATCCCCTGGTAGCGGTAGGGCCAGTCCTCCGGAAAGGCCCTGGCCCATGCCGCTCGTCCGAACCCCCCTGCCCCACGCGCGGTGGCTCCGCTCCGCCGTCCTCGTCGCCGCCTCCGCCGGGCTGGTCGCCGCCGCGCTGCCCGCCCCCACACCGCTCGGCATCGGCGACCCGCTCTTCCCACACCTCGGCAACCCCGGCTACGACGTCCTCGCCTACCACCTGGACCTCACCTACCCCGGCGTGAACACCCGGCCGCTGGCCGCCGTGACCACGATCGACGCGGTCGCCACCGACGACCTGGAGCGCCTCAACCTCGACTTCACCCACGGCACGGTCTCCGCCGTCACCGTGGACGGGCTCCCCGCCGAGTACACCGGCCGCGGCGAGGACCTGGTCGTCACCCCGGCCGTCGCCATCGACGCCGGCGAGACGGTCGAGATCACCGTGACCCACACCAGCGACCCGACCGGGCCCGCCGACACCGGCGGCTGGGTCCGCACCGGCGACGGCCTCGCCATGGCCAACCAGGCCGACGCCGCCCACCGGGTCTTCCCCTCCAACGACCACCCGGCGGACAAGGCGTACTTCACCTTCCGGGTCACCGCCCCCAGCGACCTCACCGTCGTCGCCAACGGACTCCCGGCCGGTCGCGCCGACCACGGCGCCACCACCACCTGGACCTACCGCACCCGCCACCCCATGGCCACGGAGCTCGCCCAGGTCTCCATCGGCCGCTCCACCGTCGTGCACCGCGACGGACCGCACGGCCTGCCCGTCCGGGACGTCGTGGCCACCGCGGACCGGCAGCTCATGGAGCCGTGGCTCCGGCGCACCCCCGGACACCTGGAGTGGATGGAGCGACAGGTCGGCGCGTACCCCTTCGAGACGTACGGGGTGCTCGTCGCCGACGCGGACACGGGGTTCGAGCTGGAGACGCAGACCCTGTCGCTCTTCGAGCGCGGCCTCTTCACCGAGCCCGCCTATCCGGAGTGGTACGTCGACTCGATCATGGTCCACGAACTGGCCCACCAGTGGTTCGGCGACAGCGTCTCGCCCCGGACCTGGTCCGACCTCTGGCTCAACGAGGGGCACGCCAGCTGGTACGAGGCCCTGTACGCCGAGGAGACCGCCGGCAAGTCCCTGGAGAAGCGGATGAAGGCGGCCTACGCGTCCTCCGACGCCTGGCGCGCGGACGGCGGACCGCCCGCGGCCCCCGAGCCCCCCTCGCCCGGCCACAAGATCAGCCTCTTCCGGCCCGTCGTCTACGACGGAAGCGCCCTCGTCCTCTACGCGCTCCGCCAGGAGATCGGCACCGACGCCTTCCGGACCCTGGAACGCCGCTGGGTCGCCGACCACCGCGACGCCACCGCCACCACCGCCGACTTCACGGACCTGGCCGGCGAGATCGCCGGGCGTGACCTCACGGCCTTCTTCCGCGGCTGGCTCTACGCGGCGAAGACCCCGGCCATGCCCGGACACCCCGACTGGCGCAGCCGCCCGGCGACCGCCGCGAAACCGGGATGACGGGCCCGGCCGGACCGTGCCACCATCGTCAGGTCGGCGGCGCGGCCGGCCCCGGGAATCTTCCGGAGCCCCCACGCGTTGCCACGGACACAGACCCATCGCTTCATTCGACGTAAGGATCCAATGACCTCCTCTTCTTCCCCTTCCCAGGACGAGCAGAGCTTCGCGGAGACGAGCCGTACCGAGAGCCTTCGGGCCGATGCCCTGATGGAAGAGGACGTCGCCTGGAGCCACGAGATCGACGGAGCGCGGGACGGCGACCAGCTCGACCGCTCCGAGCGCGCGGCCCTGCGCCGTGTCGCCGGCCTCTCCACCGAGCTCGAGGACGTCACCGAGGTCGAGTACCGCCAGCTGCGCCTGGAGCGCGTCGTGCTGGTCGGTGTGTGGACCTCGGGGACGGTGCAGGACGCGGAGAACTCCCTCGCGGAGCTCGCCGCCCTCGCCGAGACGGCGGGCGCCCTCGTGCTCGACGGCGTGATCCAGCGCCGTGACAAGCCGGACCCGGCCACGTTCATCGGCTCGGGCAAGGCGCGCGAACTGCGCGACATCGTGGTCGAGACCGGCGCCGACACCGTCGTCTGCGACGGCGAGCTCAGCCCCGGCCAGCTCATCGCCCTCGAAGACGTCGTCAAGGTGAAGGTGGTCGACCGGACCGCCCTCATCCTCGACATCTTCGCCCAGCACGCCAAGTCCCGTGAGGGCAAGGCCCAGGTCGCGCTCGCGCAGATGCAGTACATGCTGCCGCGCCTGCGAGGCTGGGGCCAGTCGCTCTCCCGGCAGATGGGCGGCGGCGGCGGTGGCGGCATGGCCACCCGTGGTCCCGGTGAGACCAAGATCGAGACCGACCGGCGCCGCATCCGCGAGAAGATGGCGAAGATGCGCCGGGAGATCGCGGAGATGAAGACCGGGCGCGACATCAAGCGGCAGGAGCGCCGCCGCAACAAGGTCCCGTCGGTCGCCATCGCCGGATACACCAACGCCGGCAAGTCCTCCCTGCTCAACCGGCTCACCGGCGCGGGCGTCCTCGTGGAGAACGCCCTGTTCGCCACCCTCGACCCGACCGTGCGCCGGGCCGAGACGCCGACCGGGCGGGTCTACACCCTCGCGGACACCGTCGGCTTCGTCCGGCACCTGCCGCACCACCTGGTCGAGGCGTTCCGCTCCACCATGGAGGAGGTCGCCGAGTCCGACCTCATCCTGCACGTGGTGGACGGCTCGCACCCGGCTCCGGAGGAGCAGCTGGCCGCCGTGCGCGAGGTCTTCCGGGACGTCGGCGCGGTGAACGTGCCGGAGATCGTCGTCATCAACAAGGCGGACGCGGCCGACCCGCTGGTGCTCCAGCGCCTGCTGCGGATGGAGAAGCACTCCCTCGTCGTCTCGGCCCGTTCGGGCCAGGGCATGGAGGAGCTGCTCGCCCTCATCGACGCCGAACTGCCGCGCCCGCAGGTCGAGCTCGAAGTCCTCGTGCCGTACACGCAGGGCGGTCTCGTCTCCCGGGTGCACGCCGAGGGCGAGGTCGAGTCCGAGGAGCACACCCCGGAGGGCACCCTGCTCAAGGCCCGGGTGCACGAGGAGCTGGCGGCGATGCTGGCACCGTTCGTGCCTGCCGCGCACTGACGCACCGCACCACGGCACAAGGGCGCTGCCCCTCCCCGTCCGGGGGAGGGGCAGCGCCCTTCGTCGTGGTGTGCCGACCGTCAGCCCGTGGCCGGCCGCCGGGTCAGCGGGCGAACTTCTTGCTGACCATGTCGTGGGCGGCCTTGGCGCCCTTGCCCAGCTGCGGACCCGCGAGCCAGCCGTTGCCGCCGGCCGGGCCGATCGAGGTGTTCGACACCAGCGCCGTCTTGCCGTTGGACAGCACGCGGAACCAGCCGCCGCCCGAGGAACCGCCGGTCATCGTGCAGCCGATGCGGTACATCGTCGGCGTGGCCGGAGCCGTGGTGAGCCGCGTGGCCCGGTCGAGGCACTTGTGCATGATCATGCCGTTGTACGGAGGCGCCGCCGGGTAGCCCCAGGCGCCCACCGTCCCGGACTGCGCGGGCGTCGGCGCCGAGAAGTCCACGGGCAGCGCGACGCCGACCGTCTCCTCCAGCGACTTGCCGCCCCGCTCCGGCTGGACGTGCAGCACGGCGTAGTCGTACGGCCATGCCTGGTTGGTGCCGCCCGCGTTGATCCACTCACCCGAGGTCACGGCCCAGTCGGCCCAGAACTGGCCGTAGGGGTAGACCTCGTGCGGCTGGGCGTTGTTCAGCGCCGCCGGCGACTTGCCGAGGTCGTTGAAGGCGGGGACGAAGGTGATGTTGCGGTACCAGCCGCCGCGCTTGCCCGCGTGGACGCAGTGGCCCGCCGTCCAGACGAGGTTGGACTTCCCGGGCCGGCGCGGGTCCTTCACGATCGTGCCGGAGCAGACCATGTGGCCCTGCGGAGAGTCGAAGAAGATCTTGCCGACCGGGGCCGCGTTGCGGTGGTACGGCGTCTTCTCGCGCTGCGCCGTGACCGGCCTGGGCGTCGGGTCGCTGCCGCCGGTACCGGCCTGCGCCGTGATCGTCTGGTCCGGGCTCTTCGCCGACTGCATGCGGGCGGGGTCCCAGAGGCCCTCGATCACCGGGTTGACGAAGTCCTCGGCCTCACGGAGCCAGGTCTCCTGGTCCCAGTTCTTCCACTCGCCGTCCTTCCACTTGTCCAGGTCGACGCCGTGCTTCTTGAGCTTGTCGGCCAGGTCCTTGGTCAGGTCGGTGCCGGCGTCGCCGGTGGCCGGTGCGGAGCTGCTCGCCCCGGCCGCCGGCTTGTCGGCCGCAGGAGTGTCGGTGGGACCGCAGGCCGTGGCGGTCAGCGCGAGCGCCGTCGCCAGGCCGAGGGCGGCCGGTATGAGTCGTACAGAGCGCATGAATCAATTCCCCGTTGGTGTCGCCATGTCGGTATTGCCATGGACGTGTCATGAGCGGTGCACAGTATGCCCGCCGGGCCCGAACGCGGCGGAGGCGGGACCGGATGGTCCCGCCTCCACCGACCGCCCCTAGCGCCCGGCGTACTTCTTGCTGACCTCGTCGAAGACGGCCTTGGCCTCGGGTCCGAAGCGCGGACCCGCGAGCCAGCCGGCCGTCGACGGGCCGATCGAGGTGTTCGACACCAGCGCCGGCTTGCCGTCGCCGCCCAGGGCGACCCAGCCGCCGCCGGACGAACCGCCGGTCATCGAGCAGCCGATGCGGTACATCGTCGGCTGCTCGGCCTTGAGGGACAGCCGGCCCGGCTTGTCCTGGCACTGGTACATCTTCTGGCCGTCGAACGGCGGCGCCGCCGGGTAACCCGTCGCCGTCAGGCTCTTGATCTTCGGCACCGCCGGAGCGTTGAACTCCACCGGGAGCGCCGAACCCACGGTCTCCTCAAGGGACTTGCCCGAGGAACCCTTCTCCGGGGTCACCTGGATGACGGCGAAGTCGTAGGGAGCGCCCGCACCGCCCGTGGAAGCGCCCTGGGCGATCCACTGGTCGGAGGTCTTGACCCAGTCCGCCCACCACACGCCGTACGGCGCGACCTGCTCGCGCGTCGCCTTCTCGAGGTCGGACGTCTCCCGCGCGGCGTCGTTGTACGAGGGGACGAAGGCGATGTTGCGGTACCAGCCGCCCTGCTTCCCCTTGTGTACGCAGTGTCCGGCCGTCCACACCATGTTGGACTTGCCGGGGTGCGCCGGGTCCTTCACGACCGTGGCCGAGCAGACCATCGAGCCCTCGGGGCCGTCGAAGAAGACCTTGCCCGACTCGGGGGCGTTGGCGTGGTACTTGGCGTCCACGGCCCTGGCCCTCACCGGGTTCGGAGTCGGGTCGGTGACACCCTTGTCACCGGAGATGTCCTCCTCCTCGACCGGCTTGTCCGGGCGCTCGGCCTCCCGCATCCGGTCCGGGTTCCACAGGTCCTCGATGATCGGGTTGACGAAGTCCTTCGCCTCACGAAGCCACTTGTCGCGGTCCCAGTTCTTCCACTCGCCGTCGCGCCACTTGTCGACGTCGATCCCGTGCTCCTTCAGACGCTTCTTCAGGTCCTCCGGAATCTTGATCTTGTCGGCCGGGCTCAGGCTCGCGGGCGCGCTGGGCTTGTCTCCCGCGTTCTCCTCGCTCGGCCCGCAGGCCGTTGCGGTGAACGTCAGCGCCGCCACGGCGGAGGCCGCCGTCAGCAGCGTGCGCATCGATCGCATCTCGTGATCCCCCTGGGACTACGTCAACTTGTCCTACATGTGCGTGGTACTGCAGCGGCCGAACCCTCCCGGGCGCGACCGACGGCCCCCACTATGCCGGTGCCGGAGGGGACGGTACGCGCCCCGTCCGCGGTTCCGCGCACCGTTCGGTCGTTGCCGTGCCGTGATCCGGGACACGCCAAGAACTTGCCCCCGGCCCGTGATCCCCGGCAGTTCCCGTCGTTGGTACGTACGGGGGACACGACGGTGGCGTTCGGGACCGCCTGTGCGGGCGGCTCCTCGACGTCCCGATGTGCAACGCAACCGTTACCGCGGGAGGACAACGAGCCGTGGCCGTGACCGAATCAGCTCCGGCCGTACCACCGGCCGCCCGGACGCACGTCCCGACGGACCAAGGGGGCGGATACGAAGGCATCCTGGGCCGCCAGTCGCAGCGTGAGTCCGCCGCGCGCACCTACGCCCGCTCGCTGCCCATCGTCCCGGTGCGGGCCAGGGGACTGACCATCGAGGGCGCGGACGGCCGCCGTTACCTCGACTGCCTCTCCGGCGCCGGGACGCTCGCCCTCGGCCACAACCACCCCGTGGTCCTCGAGGCCATCCGCAAGGTCCTCGACTCGGGGGCCCCGCTCCACGTCCTCGACCTCGCCACCCCCCTCAAGGACGCCTTCACGTCCGAGCTGTTCGCCACCCTGCCGGGCGAACTCGCCGACGACGCCCGCATCCAGTTCTGCGGACCGGCCGGCACCGACGCCGTCGAGGCGGCCCTCAAGCTCGTCCGCACCGCCACCGGCCGACGCGGTCTCCTCGCCTTCACCGGCGCCTACCACGGGATGACCGCCGGCGCCCTGTCCGCCTCCGGCGGCGCCGACGACGTCAGCGTCACCCGCCTGCCCTACCCGCAGCACTACCGCTGCCCCTTCGGCGTCGGCGGCGAACGCGGCGCCGAACTGGCCGCCCACTGGACCGAGAACCTCCTCGACGACCCCAAGAGCGGAGTGACCACCCCCGCCGGGATGATCGTCGAGGCCGTCCAGGGAGAGGGCGGTGTCTTCCCCGCCCCCGACGACTGGATGCGCCGCATGCGCCGCATCACCGCGGACCGCTCCATCCCCCTCGTCGTCGACGAGGTCCAGACCGGCGTCGGCCGCACCGGCGCCTTCTGGGCCGTCGAGCACAGCGGCGTCGTGCCCGACGTCATGGTCCTCTCCAAGGCCATCGGCGGCTCCCTCCCCCTCGCCGTCATCGTCTACCGGTCGGCACTCGACGCCTGGGAACCCGGCGCCCACGCGGGCACCTTCCGCGGCAACCAGCTCGCCATGGCAGCCGGCACGGCCACCCTCGCCTACGTCCGCGAGAACAAGCTCGCCGAGCGGGCCGACGTCCTCGGCGCCCGCATCCTCGGCCGGCTCCAGGGCCTCGCCGCCGCCCACTCCTGCGTCGGCGACGTCCGCGGCCGCGGCCTGATGATCGGCGTCGAACTCGTCGACCCCGACGCGGCCGGACCCGACGACGCCGTCCCGCCCGCCGCCCCGGCCCTCGCCCGCGCCGTCCAGCAGGAGTGCCTCGCCCGCGGCCTCATCGTCGAACTGGGCGGCCGCCACTCCGCGGTGGTCAGGCTGCTGCCTCCGCTCACCCTCACCGACGAGCAGGCCACCGCCGTCCTCGACCGCTTCGCCGACGCCCTGGCCGCGGCCGAACGGGCCCACGTCCCCCACCAGCCGGCCGCCCGCCGGGCCACGGCCCCCCGGACCGCCCCCGGACCGTCCCACTGACCCGGACCGCCCCGGCCACACCCCAAGGAAGCCCCGTGAACCCCACGCCCACCTCCCCGGCTCCCGACACCGAGGCGCCCCTCTCCTCCTTCGAGCACCTCACCTCCCCGGCCGTCGCCCTCCCTGGCACCGGCCACGGCTCCGCCGACGAGCCCACGGTCCCGCGCCAGCACACCGGCCCGTACGACGCCAGGACCCCGCACCCGGCCGCCGGCGCGGACCCCCTGGACGACCCCGACACGGCGCGCGCCGCCGACACGGCCACCATCGAGAACCTCCTGCGCTGCTGGGTCCGGGAGAAGGGCATCCCCGCTCCCGTCTCCGCGACCCTGCGCATCCCCCTCGACGCCAGCGGCACCGCCCTCCTCGTCCCCGTCCGCTACTGGTCGCCCACCGGCTGGCACCGCTTCGGCGCCCCCCTCCTCGAAGGGCTCCCGGCCACGGCGCCGACCGTCGACGCCGTCACCGTCGCCGCCCTGCTCAGCCGCGAGACCGGCCGCCCCGAGGGCACCGAACTCGTCGGCCGGGTCGCCGACTCCGCCCGCCGCACCTCCGACTTCCTCACCGAACGCCGCCACCGGCCCCAGCCGCACCCGGACGCCGACCTCTTCCTCGCCGCCGAACAGTCCCTGCTGCTCGGCCACCCGCTCCACCCCACTCCCAAGAGCCGCGAGGGTCTCTCCGAGGCCGAAGCCAGGCTCTACTCGCCCGAGCTCCAGGGCGCCTTCCCCCTCCACTGGATGGCCGTCGACTCCTCCCTCCTGGCCTCCGACTCCGCCTGGACCGAGCAGGGCCGTCCCGTCACCGCGGAGCAGCTCGCCGCCGGTCTCGCCGAGGGCCTCGCCCTCCCCGCCGGCACCGCCCCACTGCCCCTCCACCCCTGGCAGGCCCGCGAACTCCTCCACCGCCCCGACGTCCGCGCCCTCCTCGATGCCGGCCTCCTCCACGACCTGGGCCTGCACGGCAGCCCCTGGCACCCCACCTCCTCCGTCCGCACCGTGCACCGCCCCGGCGCCCGTGCCATGCTCAAGCTCTCCCTCGGCCTGCGCATCACCAACTCCCGCCGCGAGAACCTCCGCAAGGAACTCCACCGGGGAGTCGAGGTCCACCGGCTGCTCCGCACCGGCCTCGTCGACGAGTGGCAGGCCGCCCACCCGGGCTTCGACATCGTCCGCGACCCCGCCTGGCTCGCCGTCGACACCCCGGACGGCGCCCCCGTCGCCGGACTCGACGTGATGATCCGCCACAACCCCTTCGGCCCCGGCGACGACGCCGTCTGCATCGCCTCCCTCACCACCCCCCGTCCCTGGTCCGGGAGCACCACCATGCGCTCCCGCCTCGCCGACGTCGTCGGCCGGCTCTCCGCCCGCACCGGCCGCCCCCTCACGGCCGTCGCCGCCGAGTGGTTCCTGCGCTACCTCGACCAGGTCGTCCGCCCCGTCCTCTGGCTCGACGGACACGCCGGCATCGCCCTCGAGGCCCACCAGCAGAACACCCTGGTCCTGCTGGACCCGGACGGCTGGCCCGTCGGCGGCCGCTACCGCGACAACCAGGGCTACTACTTCCGCGAGTCCCACCGCGGCGAGCTGGAGAGCCGCCTCCCCGGCATCGGCGCGGAGAGCGACACCTTCGTCTCCGACCAGGTCACGGACGAACGCTTCGCCTACTACCTCGGCATCAACAACGTCCTCGGCCTGATCGGCGCCTTCGGGTCCCAGCGCCTCGCCGACGAGCGGGTCCTGCTCGCCGCCTTCCGCAGCTTCCTCGCCTCCGCCACCGGCCTCGGCTCGCCGCTGCCGCACCGGCTCCTGGAGGCATCCACCCTGCGCAGCAAGGCCAACCTCCTCACCCGCCTGCACGGCCTGGACGAACTCGTCGGCCCGGTCGACACCCAGTCCGTCTACGTCACCGTCACCAACCCCCTCCGTACCTGAGACCACTCACCGCCACGGCGCCCGAGGCCGACACCCGGCACGACGACCGCTCCCCGCCCGAGAAGCGGTCCGCGGCCCGTCCGAGGCGATCGGCCGGGCCGGACGGCCCGGCCCACCCCCTGACCGACCACGTCCCGATCACACCGCCGAGAGGAGAGCGACACCGTGTCACCCACCCGCCCACCGGTCGACCCGCCCGGGGACGACACCCTCGACCTGAGGCTCGACGACCTCGTCGCCCTCCTCGACGGCGACCTGCTCGACTCCGTCGCCGACTGGGCCCCCGTGACGACCACGGTCGGCTCCTTCCGCCTCGTCCCCGTCCGACTCGAACGGGATCTGCCGCTCCTCACCGGCTGGATGAACGACCCCGCCGTCGCCGCCTTCTGGGAGCTCGCCGGGGACGAGGCGGTGACCGCCGACCACCTCCGCTCCCAGCTGGAGGGCGACGGCCGGAGCGTCCCCTGCCTCGGCCTGCTCGACGGCACCCCCATGAGCTACTTCGAGATCTACCGCGCCGACCTCGACCCGCTCGCCCGGCACTACCCGGCGCGCCCCCACGACACCGGTATCCATCTGCTGATCGGAGGAGTCACCGACCGCGGCCGCGGCGTCGGCACTACGCTCCTGCGGGCCGTCGCCGACCTCGTCCTCGACCACCGTCCCCGCTGCACCCGAGTCGTCGCCGAACCCGACATCCGCAACACCCCCTCCGTCTCCGCCTTCCTCGGCGGTGGCTTCCGCTACGCGGCGGAAGTCGACCTCCCCGACAAACGAGCGGCGCTCATGATCCGTGACCGCGCGCTCCGTCACGTTCTGTGATCACCTCTCTACCTTTCATACACCGCTCGGCCCACAGCGGTTCCCACTCCGAGGAGTCCTCGTGTCGAAGTCCCCTGCACCCCACGACTCCGCTCAGCCCATCCCTCCCGCCCCGGCCTCCCCCGACCCCGCTCGCGTCCCGTCTCCCACGACGGCCCCGGACTCCACGCCCGCCCGGCTCCGCGCTCCCGAGCCGGACCCCGCGCCCACGGCAGCCCCCGCGCCCCCGGCAGACCTCACGACGACCGCCGCCAACACGACCGCGGCCGACCCCGAGGCCACGACAGCCCCCACGCATACGCCAGCCCCCGCGTCCACGAAGGACCTCAAGGCCGACCCCGCCCCCGCGCTCCTCGCGCCGCCGGAGCTGACCGCCGCCGCCTGGACCCGTGCCTCCTCGCGACTGCTGGCCAAGGCCCTGTCGGAGTTCGCCTACGAGGAGATCGTGGAGCCCGTCCCCGCCGGGGACGGCACCCCCGACGGCCACACGCTGCGTCTCGACGACGGCACCACGCTCGCCTTCCGTGCCCGCCGGGGCTCCTACGGCAGCTGGCAGGTGGCCGCCGACTCGATCACCCACGAGGGCCGGCCCCTGACCGACCCCTTCGACTTCCTGGTCCGCGCCCGCGGCCTCCTCCGGCTCGACGGCGCCACGCTGGGCCACCTCATCCGCGAGCTCTCCGCCACCCTCGCCGCGGACGTGCGCCTCGACCGCACGGCCCTCTCCGCCGGCCGGCTCGCCGACCTCCCGTACGCCGAGCTCGAAGGCCATCAGACCGGTCACCCCTGGCTGGTCCTCAACAAGGGCCGCATCGGCTTCTCGGCCACCGACGCCGCCCGCTGGGCACCCGAGGCCCGGCGCGCCACCCGGCTGCCGTGGATCGCCGTCAGCAACCGCCTCGCCGCCTACCGGGGCGTCCGCGGCCTCGACACCCCCGACCGCCTCTACGCCCAGGAGCTTGACCCCGAGGTCCACGCCTCCTTCCGCGCCGAACTCACCGCCCGCGGCCACGAACCCGACGGGTACCTCCTGCTGCCCGTCCACCCCTGGCAGTGGGACGAGGTCCTGCTCCCGCTGTACGCACCGGCCGTCGCCGCCGGGACCGTCGTCCCGCTCTCCGCCGACACCGACCTCCGGCTGCCGCAGCAGTCCGTCCGCACCTTCCTCAACGTCACGCACCCCGACCGGCACACCGTCAAGCTGCCGCTGTCGGTTCTCAACACCCTCGTGTGGCGCGGGCTGCCCACCGAGCGGACCCTCGCCGCGCCGGCCGTGACCGCCTGGGTCCACGGCCTGCGCGAAGCCGACCCGTTCCTGCGCGACGAGTGCGGCGTGGTCCTCCTCGGCGAGGTCGCCTCCGTCACCGTCGAGCACCCGCTGTACGACCGGCTGCCGGAAGTCCCGTACCAGTACAAGGAACTGCTCGGCGCGATCTGGCGCGAGCCGCTGCGCCTGCCCCCGGGCGAGCGCGCCCGCACCCTCGCCTCACTGCTCCACACGGACCCGGAGGGCCGGGCGTTCGTCGCCGAGCTCGTGGAGCGCTCGGGGCTGGAGCCCGCGGTGTGGCTCCGGCGCCTCTTCGCCGCGCTGCTGCCGCCGCTGCTGCACTTCCTCTACCGCTACGGCACGGTCTTCTCCCCGCACGGCGAGAACGCCATCGTCGTCTACGACGGCGACGACGTCCCCGTACGCCTCGCGATCAAGGACTTCGTCGACGACGTGAACGTCAGCGCCCAGCCGCTGCCCGAGCACGAGGCGATGCCGGACGACGTGCGTGCCGTCCTCCTCACCGAGGAGCCCGACTTCCTCGTCCAGTTCATCCATTCGGGGCTCTTCGTCGGTGTCTTCCGCTATCTCGCACCGCTCTGCGAGGAGCAACTCGGCGTGTCCGAAGCGGACTTCTGGGCCCTCGTCCGCGCGGAGATCCTCCGCCACCAGGCGCGCTTCCCCGAGCTGAAGGAACGGTTCGAGCTCTTCGATCTCCTCACCCCGCGCATCGAGCGGCTCTGCCTGAACCGCAACCGTCTGCACCTGGACGGCTACCGCGACCGGCCCGAACGGCCTCACGCCGCCGTCCACGGCACCGTCCCCAACCCGCTCGCGTGACGCGCGCGCGTGGCCGGGCTGTCAGTGGCGACCCGTAGGCTGGAGGGGCTATGACGAAGCCATCCCTCCCCGACCTCCTGCACGCCGCCGTCTCCGCCGTCGGCGGCACGGAGCGCCCCGGCCAGGTGACCATGGCCACGGCCGTGGCCGAGGCCATCGACGACAACTCCCACCTCCTCGTCCAGGCCGGCACCGGCACCGGAAAGTCGCTCGGCTACCTCGTGCCGGCCCTGGCCCAGGGGGAGCGGGTCGTGGTGGCCACGGCCACCCTGGCGCTCCAGCGCCAGCTCGTCGAGCGCGACCTTCCGCGCACGGTCGACGCGCTGCACCCGCAGCTGCGCCGCCGTCCCCAGTTCGCCATGCTCAAGGGCCGGTCGAACTACCTCTGCCTGCACCGGCTCCACGAAGGGGTCCCGCAGGACGAGGAGGAGGGCCTCTTCGACCCCTTCGAGGCGGCCGCGCCCAGCAGCAAGCTGGGGCAGGACCTGCTGCGGCTGCGGGACTGGTCGGACGAGACGGAGACCGGCGACCGGGACGACCTGACGCCCGGCGTGTCCGACAAGGCGTGGGCCCAGGTGTCGGTCTCCTCGCGGGAGTGCCTCGGCGCGAGCAAGTGCGCCTACGGGCCGGAGTGCTTCGCCGAGGCGGCGCGCGAGCGCGCCAAGCTCGCCGACGTCGTCGTCACCAACCACGCCCTGCTGGCGATCGACGCCATCGAGGGCGCCCCGGTGCTCCCGCAGCACGAGGTGCTGATCGTCGACGAGGCCCACGAGCTGGTCTCCCGGGTCACCGGCGTGGCCACCGGGGAGCTCACCCCGGGCCAGGTCAACCGGGCCGTCCGCCGGTCGGCCAAGCTCGTCGACGAGAAGGTCGCCGACCAGCTGCAGACCGCGGCGGAGGGCTTCGAGCGGGTCATGGAGCTGGCCCTGCCGGGCCGTCTGGAGGAGATCCCGGAGGACCTGTCGTACGCGCTGATGGCGCTGCGCGACGCCGCCCGCGCCGTGATCTCTGCGCTCGGCTCCACCCGCGACCGGTCCGTGCAGGACGAGGACGCCGTGCGGAAGCAGGCGATGGCCTCGGTGGAGACCGTCCACGGTGTGGCGGAGCGCATCACCCAGGGCTCGGAGTACGACGTCGTCTGGTACGAGCGGCACGACCGCTTCGGCGCGTCGCTGCGGGTCGCCCCGCTCACCGTCTCGGGCCTGCTCCGCGAGAAGCTCTTCACCGAGCGGTCCGTGGTCCTGGCCTCGGCGACGCTCAAGCTCGGCGGCGACTTCAACGGCGTCGGGGCCTCGCTCGGCCTCGCCCCGGAGGGCACCAAGGGGGACGACCTGCCCGTCTGGAAGGGCATCGACGTCGGTTCGCCGTTCGACTACCCCAGGCAGGGCATCCTCTACGTCGCCAAGCACCTGTCCCGCCCGGCGCGGGACGGCGAGCGGGGCGACATGCTCGACGAGCTCACCGAGCTGATCCAGGCGGCCGGTGGGCGGACCCTCGGTCTCTTCTCCTCCATGCGCGCCGCGCAGCAGGCCGCGGAGGAGCTGCGGTCGCGGATCCCGGAGCTGCCGATCCTGCTCCAGGGCGAGGACACCCTGGGCGAGCTGATCAAGAACTTCGCCGCCGACCCGAAGACCTGTCTCTTCGGCACGCTGTCGCTCTGGCAGGGTGTGGACGTCCCGGGGCCCAGCTGTCAGCTGGTCGTCATGGACAAGATCCCGTTCCCGCGGCCGGACGACCCGCTGATGAGCGCGCGCCAGAAGGCCGTCGAGGAGGCCGGGGGCAACGGCTTCATGGCCGTCGCCGCCACCCATGCCGCCCTCCTGATGGCGCAGGGTGCCGGCCGGCTGGTCCGCGCCACGGGGGACCGGGGTGTGGTGGCCGTGCTCGACCCCCGTCTCGCCACGGCCCGGTACGGCAGCTATCTGAAGGCGTCGCTGCCCGACTTCTGGTACACCACGGACCGTAACCAGGTGCGGAAGTCCCTGGCGGCGATCGACGCGGCCTCGAAGGCGGCGACCGACTGATCGGCGCGGCGGGCTCCGGGGCTCCGGACAGAGCAGGGCCCCGGGACCGGCGCAGTAGGTCCCGGGGCCCGGTCCAGAGAACCGGCGCGGTGTGTCACACCCGCCGGAGCACCGCCACGACCTTGCCGAGGATGGTGGCCTCGTCGCCGGGGATGGGCTGGTACGCGGCGTTGTGCGGGAGCAGCCAGACGTGGCCGTCCTCCCGCTTGAAGCGCTTGACGGTGGCCTCGCCGTCGAGCATCGCGGCGACGATGTCGCCGTTCTCCGCGACGGGCTGGCGGCGGACGGTGACCCAGTCGCCGTCACAGATGGCGGCCTCGATCATCGAGTCGCCGACGACCTTCAGGACGAACAGCTCGCCGTCACCGACCAGCTGCCGGGGGAGCGGGAAGACGTCCTCGACGGACTCCTCCGCCAGGATCGGGCCGCCGGCCGCGATCCGGCCGACCAGCGGGACGTACGACGCGGCGGGCTTGCCGGTGGTGTCCGTCTGCTGGGTGCTGGGCTGGTCCGAGCCGCGGACCTCGTACGCCCGGGGGCGGTGCGGGTCGCGGCGGAGGAAGCCCTTGCGCTCCAGCGCCATGAGCTGGTGCGCGACCGAGGAGGTGCTGGAGAGGCCCACCGCCTGCCCGATCTCGCGCATCGACGGCGGGTAGCCGCGGCGCTGGACCGAGTCGCGGATGACTTCGATGACCCTGCGCTGCCGGTCGGTGAGACCGGAGCTGTCGGCTCGGATGCCTGGAGGTCGCCCGGGGAGGGCGCGGGCGGGTCGCCCGGGCTCCTCGCCGTTCATGCCTGTCTCGTTCATGGCGTGCACCGGCTCGAGTCGGCCCTGGGAGCGGTCCTGGGCGGTGATGGTGGCACTGTCTGCGGTGGTGGTCACGTCGTCGGCCCCTCTCGAATGGTCTCCCTGGCTGGCACAACGGTAGTAGCTTTCGAAAGGTTGCGCCAAACACACGTTCGAGTGAAAAATCGCAGATTGCCTTACGCCTCTACACATAGGGGTGTATGAGCACTCTCACGCCGCGGTCGCGAAGGGTCGCGGCGGTGGCGGCGCCGCCGTTCCGCGGTGTCCGTCGCGCCTCCCAGTGTCGCATCCGGGGTGCCGGAATCCCGGCAGCGGACGGGTTGCGACACGCGCAGGGCATGGAATGGCCCACAACCCAAGATCTAGTGGTTGGATGGCACCGGCCACCCAGGGGTTGTGGTCCCCGGTCTGCCGGGGGCGCCCGCATCGCCTATGCTGGTGGTCGCTTCGAAGGGCCTTGACGGGCCGGCGAGGCTCATCAGTCGTGCCGTGAGGGAGGGTCGGAACCAATGCACTGCCCCTTCTGCAGGCACCCCGACAGCCGTGTCGTCGACAGTCGCACCACCGACGACGGGACGTCGATCCGTCGCCGTCGCCAGTGCCCCGACTGCTCCCGTCGTTTCACGACGGTGGAGACGTGTTCGCTCATGGTGGTCAAGCGCTCCGGCGTCACCGAGCCCTTCAGTCGTACCAAGGTCATCTCCGGCGTCCGCAAGGCGTGCCAGGGGCGACCGGTCACCGAGGACGCCCTCGCCAAGCTCGGCCAGTGGGTCGAGGAGGCGGTGCGCGCCACCGGGAGCGCCGAGCTGACCACCCACGACGTGGGTCTGGCCATCCTCGGCCCCTTGCAGGAGCTCGACCTCGTCGCGTACCTGCGCTTCGCGTCCGTGTACAAGGCTTTCGACAGCCTCGAAGACTTCGAGGCCGCCATCGCGGAGCTCCGCGTGCGGCCTCCCGCTGAGACCAGCGGGACCGGTGCGACCCCCGAGGTCCCCGTTCCCGCCACCGCCGCCGACTAGATCGGCGGTCCGGGCCGCCCCAGGCCCGGCGACCGGCCGCCGCGCGGCCCGGCAGACGTGCCCCGAGCGACCCCCGAGGTCCTCGTGGCAGCAGTACAGAACGACGTACAGAAGACGGTGCCCTGGGAGTATCTGGGCGCCAAAGTGTGTTTTGCCCGTATATGGGAGGCGGCATGACAGAGACGGCGAGCGGCCCGGCACGTGGTTCCCGCACCAAGGGAGCCAAGTCGGCGAGCAAGGGCCTGCGTATCGAGCGCATCCACACCACCCCCGGCGTGCATCCGTACGACGAGGTGGCCTGGGAGCGCCGTGACGTCGTCATGACCAACTGGCGCGACGGCTCGATCAACTTCGAGCAGCGTGGCGTCGAGTTCCCCGACTTCTGGTCGGTGAACGCGGTCAACATCGTCACCAGCAAGTACTTCCGCGGGGCCGTCGGCACCCCGCAGCGCGAGACCGGTCTCAAGCAGCTCATCGACCGGATCGTGAAGACCTACACGAAGGCCGGCGAGGAGTACGGCTACTTCGCCTCGCCCGCCGACGCCGAGATCTTCGAGCACGAGCTGGCCTACGCCCTCCTGCACCAGATCTTCAGCTTCAACTCGCCGGTCTGGTTCAACGTCGGCACGCCCCAGCCCCAGCAGGTCTCCGCCTGCTTCATCCTGTCCGTCGACGACTCCATGGAGTCGATCCTCGACTGGTACAAGGAAGAGGGCATGATCTTCAAGGGCGGCTCCGGCGCCGGCCTGAACCTCTCCCGCATCCGCTCCTCCAAGGAGCTGCTCTCCTCCGGCGGCAACGCCTCCGGCCCGGTCTCCTTCATGCGCGGCGCCGACGCCTCCGCGGGAACGATCAAGTCGGGCGGCGCCACCCGCCGCGCGGCCAAGATGGTCATCCTCGACGTCGACCACCCCGACATCGAGGACTTCATCGAGACCAAGGTCAAGGAGGAGGAGAAGATCCGCGCGCTGCGCGACGCGGGCTTCGACATGGACCTGGGCGGCGACGACATCACGTCCGTCCAGTACCAGAACGCCAACAACTCCGTCCGCGTGAACGACACGTTCATGAAGGCCGTCGAGTCCGGCGGGAAGTTCGGTCTCACCTCCCGCATGACCGGCGAGGTCATCGAGGAGGTCGACGCCAAGTCGCTCTTCCGCAAGATGGCCGAGGCCGCGTGGGCCTGTGCCGACCCGGGCATCCAGTACGACGACACGATCAACCACTGGCACACCTGCCCCGAGTCCGGCCGCATCAACGGCTCGAACCCGTGCAGCGAGTACATGCACCTGGACAACACGTCCTGCAACCTCGCCTCGCTGAACCTGATGAAGTTCCTCAAGGACGACGGCAAGGGCGACCAGTCCTTCGACGTCGAGCGCTTCGCCAAGGTCGTCGAGCTCGTCATCACCGCGATGGACATCTCCATCTGCTTCGCCGACTTCCCCACCCAGAAGATCGGCGAGAACACCCGCGCCTACCGCCAGCTCGGCATCGGCTACGCCAACCTCGGCGCCCTGCTGATGGCGACCGGCCACGCGTACGACTCCGACGGCGGCCGCGCCCTCGCGGGTGCCATCACCTCGCTGATGACCGGCACCTCGTACAAGCGTTCCGCCGAGCTCGCCGCGGTCGTCGGCGCCTACGACGGCTACGCCCTCAACGCCGAGCCGCACCAGCGCGTCATGGGCCAGCACGCCGACGAGAACACCAAGGCCGTCCGCTTCGACGACCTCGACTCGCCGATCTGGGCCGCCGCCACGGAGGCGTGGCAGGACGTGATCCGCCTCGGCGCCAAGAACGGCTTCCGCAACGCGCAGGCGTCGGTCATCGCCCCGACCGGCACCATCGGTCTCGCGATGTCCTGCGACACCACCGGCCTCGAGCCCGACCTCGCCCTGGTCAAGTTCAAGAAGCTCGTCGGCGGCGGCTCGATGCAGATCGTCAACGGCACCGTGCCGCAGGCCCTGCGCCGCCTGGGCTACCACGAGGAGCAGATCGAGGCGGTCGTCGCCCACATCGCCGAGCACGGCAATGTCGTCGACGCCCCCGGCCTGAAGACCGAGCACTACGAGGTCTTCGACTGCGCCATGGGCGAGCGCTCCATCTCCGCGATGGGCCACGTCCGCATGATGGCCGCCATCCAGCCGTGGATCTCCGGCGCCCTCTCCAAGACCGTGAACCTGCCGGAGACGGCCACGGTCGAGGACGTCGAAGAGGTCTACTTCGAGGCGTGGAAGATGGGCGTCAAGGCGCTCGCGATCTACCGCGACAACTGCAAGGTCGGCCAGCCGCTCTCCGCCAAGAAGAAGGAGGAGGAGAAGGCCGAGGTCACCGCGAAGTCCGAGGCGACGATCCGCGAGGCCGTCGAGAAGGTCGTCGAGTACCGTCCGGTCCGCAAGCGCCTGCCCAAGGGCCGCCCGGGGATCACCACCTCCTTCACCGTCGGTGGCGCCGAGGGCTACATGACCGCCAACTCCTACCCGGACGACGGTCTCGGCGAGGTCTTCCTGAAGATGTCCAAGCAGGGTTCGACCCTCGCCGGCATGATGGACGCCTTCTCCATCGCCGTCTCCGTCGGTCTGCAGTACGGCGTCCCGCTGGAGACGTACGTCTCGAAGTTCACCAACATGCGCTTCGAGCCGGCCGGCATGACGGACGACCCGGACGTGCGGATGGCGCAGTCGATCGTCGACTACATCTTCCGCCGCCTGGCGCTGGACTTCCTGCCCTTCGAGACCCGCTCCGCCCTCGGCATCCACTCGGCCGAGGAGCGCCAGCGGCACCTCGACACCGGCTCGTACGAGCAGGCCGAGGACGAGGTCGACGTCGAGGCGCTCGCCCAGTCCGCGCCCCGCGCCCAGGAGCTGAAGGCCGTCGTGGCCCCGGTCCCGAAGACCGAGATCCCGGCGCCCAAGCAGGCCCACACCTCGGCCGAGCTCGTCGAGATGCAGCTCGGCATCAGCGCGGACGCCCCGCTCTGCTTCTCCTGCGGGACGAAGATGCAGCGCGCCGGCTCCTGCTACATCTGCGAGGGCTGCGGCTCGACCAGCGGCTGCAGCTGACGCCCGGGCGGCGGCGCGTCCGTGACGTAGTCCGCCGCGACGGCTGACCCGTGGTCCACGAAGGGGACCGGCCTCGTGCCGGTCCCCTTCGGCGTGCCCGAGGCGGTGGGTCCGGTCGCGGGGCCGGGCGCGGTGCCCGTACACACGGCCGGGGGCGGGCCGGGATCTTCGTGGCTTCCGCCAGTACGACGGTCCGTCAGGGGGCGGGAAGACTGCATGCCGGAGGCCGAGGCGCGCGCCGGGCGGATGCCGGGGCGTGAGCCGAGGCCGTGGATCCGACGGCGTACAGGGGAGGCGGCACGATGACCGTGCAGCAGTATGACGAGATCGGTGAGGTGTTCGAGGGCTTCAAGGCCCTGCCGGTGGTGCGGTACGGGGAGGTGCCGAGCTTCCTGGCCATGGTGGGCGACGTACGCGGCAGGTCGGTGCTCGACCTGGCCTGCGGCACCGGGTTCTACAGCCGGGAGTTCCGCCGGCGCGGCGCCGCCGACGTGCTCGGGATCGACATCTCCGGCGAGATGGTCGCCGTGGCGCGGTCGCTGGAGGAGCGCGAACCGCTGGGAGTGCGGTACGAGGTGGGCGACGCGGCCGAACTGCGCCCCCTCGGGAAGCGCTTCGACATCGGGGTGGCGGTCCAGCTGCTCAACTACGCGGACGGCGTCGCCGCCATGGAGCGCATGTGCCGCAACGCGCACCGGAACCTGGCGCCCGGCGCCGAGCTCTTCCTCTTCCAGCAGTCACCCGACTACGACTTCGGCGGTCCCTCCCTCGCCAAGTACGGCTTCGTCACCGAACTGACCGGCGAGAAGGCCGAGGCCGGACCGCGGGTCCGGACCACGGCACTGCTCGACCCGCCGGTCACGATCGCCAGCACCTTCCCCCGCCGCGAGGTCTACGAGACCTGCCTGCGGGCGGCCGGATTCCGCGAGCTGACATGGGTCCCGCTGGAGGTGTCCGACGCCGGTCTGCACGAGTTCGGGGCCGAGTTCTGGGCGGACCTCCTCGCCAACCCTCCGCTGGAGATGCTGCGCTGCCGCGCCTGAATCCCGACCGGACCCCCCGGTGCACGTACCTCGCGGACTCCGTCGCGCCGGAACTCGACCTTTTGGCCTACCGCGACGACGACACCCCGCGGGCGGAGGCCGCAGGTCCGGGGGCGTGATCCCGGGGGCGCCGGCCGTCGGCCGGCGCCCACCCGCGACGGACCGAGGGGTCGGTACGGGGGAGGGGTCAGGAGCGCGCGGTGCCCAGCAGCGTGGCGAACGCCTGCGGATCGGCGTCGAAACCCCGGCTGAGCGCGCGGTACGACCAGCCTGACCTGTCACGGGTGAACTCCACGACCGTGGCCGACAGTGCGTCGGGAACGTCCGCGAAGTCATGCTCCAGGAGGTCGTCGTACCCCTCGCGGATCCGTATGCCCGGGTTCGCTATGCCGCCGAAGGCGACGCGCCCGCCGCTCTGCTGTATCGCCACGCCCACGACCACGCGCCCGTACTCCGGGGCCAGCCGGTCCAGCTCCAGCGTCATGGACTCGTCGTCACCGAAGCCCTGCCCCGTACGGCTGTCGCGGTGGAGCGTGATCGTCCCGTCGGGGGAGCGGCTGCCGAAGTGCACCAGGTAGACCGGAGCCCCGTGTGCATCGGCCGCCGAGAAGACGCCTGCGACGAGGTCCAGGTCGTGGGAGGGCGCACCGGCCGGAGCGGGGTCCCACCTGAGCGTGACCTCGACCCGGCCCACTCCCTTGTTCAGTCCGCTCATGGTGCGTCCCCTCTTCCTGTGCGCCCCCGCGCACGCCTCGCCGCGTACCGTCCAGTCCTCGAAATGCCCTTGGTCGTGGGCTGATTGCTCATGGTGTCATGGGGCTACGACAGAGGGACCGGCGGTGGAGGGGGAGAGCGCCTTGTGGAGTGGTGACGAGCTGGATCTCGACGCATATCTGGCTCGAATCGGATACGACGCCGGTCGCGGCGGAGAACTCCGTCCCGATCTGGCGACCCTGACGGCCCTTCACCGGGCGCACGTCCTGGCCGTTCCGTTCGAGAACCTCGACGTCGCCCTCGGCCGGGAGGTCCCGCTGGACCTGAAGAGCCTCCAGGCCAAGCTCGTCGACCGGCGCAGGGGAGGCTACTGCTACGAGCACAACTCGCTGTTCGCGGCGGCCCTCGAACGGATCGGTTTCACCGTGGCCGGCCGAGGCGCCCGCAACCGCTCGCGTGGCCCGGCACTGACCCCCGTCACGCACGCGCTGCTCGTCGTCTCGGTGGAGGGCGAACCGTGGCTCGCCGACGTGGGGTTCGGCTGGCAGGGGCCGCTCGAACCGGTGCCGCTGCGCGACGGCGCCCGCGTCGAGCAGGACGGCTGGACGTTCGGGATCGGCGTCGAGGACGAGGGAGTCCACGTGCTGCGCGCCCTGCGGCCGCAGGGGTGGACCGACCTGTACGCCTTCGCGCCCCAGGCCCTCTACCCCGGCGACTTCACGGTCCTGAACCACTACAGCTCCAGTCACCCCCTGTCGCGCTTCCTCGGCCAGGTCGTGGCCCAGCAGCCCGGGACGGACACGCGCAGGGCCCTGGTGCGGGACACGCTCACGACCCTGCGGCCGGACGGAGCCGCCGAGGAACGGGTGGTGGCCGTGGACGACTTGATCACCGTCCTGGAGGCCGACTTCGGGATCGAGCTGGACGCCGAGGAGCGCGCGGGACTGGAGCGTCTGCACCCGTCCAGCGCCTGAGAGGGTCTGCCGGGGCGCTCGTCCGCGCCGTACGATGGCGCGGTGCTGGTCAAGTGGATTCGCTGCACCGTGGTGGACCGTCGAGGGTTCGAGCGGGGACAGCGGAAATGGGCGGGGCTGCTCGGTGAGCCGGGGTTCCGGGGGCAGGGCGGCGGGTGGAGCCGGGCTCGACCGGACGTCGTCCACGTCTTCGCGTTCTGGGAGAGCCGGGCCTTCTACGACTCCTTCATGGCGCGGTCCCACGACCGGCTGGCCGCCTCGCAGGCCGGCACGTTCAAGGACGTCCAGGTCAAGCTGTTCGACCACCGCTTCGACGTGAAGACGGGGTTCGAGCCGCGTTTCTCCGACGCCGACGTGGCCCGGGTCGCGCACTGCCGTGTCCACGAGGACCGCGCCGAGCACTTCGCGCTCATGCAGGAGAAGGTGTGGAACCCGGCGATGGCCGGATCCCCCGGCATGCTGCGGGGCCTCTTCGGCGAGGCGCCCGGCAGCGAGTTCCTGGTGTTCTCGCTCTGGCACTCCGCCGCCGAGCACGGAAAGTACCGCGCCGAGCGCATCGAGCGGCTCGGCCTGCGGGCCCGCACGGCCGCCGACGTGGCGGCGCTCTCCGGCGACGTGGTGCAGCTCGAACCGGCGTGGACGGTCTGAACCCGGGCAGGGGGCGGCCGGTCCGATCCGGCGGCGGACCGTCCGATCCGGCGGCCGCGGGGATCTGATCCGCCCCGGTGCGCGCCCGCGCGGACACCGGCGCTCCCGTCCACCGTATGGAGTCCGGGCGCGGGGCCCGGCCGAGCCTGTCCCCGGCCCGCGATCTAGGGTCGGGGTATGGCACGACCGCGGCGCATCGTTCTCGTACGGCACGGAGAGTCCGAGGGCAATGCCGACGACACGGTGTACGAACGGGAGCCGGACCATGCGCTGCGGCTCACCGAGACGGGTCTGCGGCAGGCGGAGGAGACGGGGGAGCGGCTCCGGAAGCTCTTCGGCGACGAGCCGGTCAGCGTCTACGTCTCGCCGTACCGCCGCACCCACCAGACCCTCCGTGCCTTCCGGCTGCCCCCGGGGCAGGTCCGCGTACGGGAGGAGCCCCGGCTGCGGGAGCAGGACTGGGGCAACTGGCAGGAGCGGGAGGACGTGCGGCTGCAGAAGGCGTACCGGGACGCGTACGGGCACTTCTTCTACCGCTTCGCGCAGGGCGAGTCGGGCGCGGACGTCTACGACCGGGTCGGGGCGTTCCTGGAGAGCCTGTACCGCAGCTTCGAGGCGCCGGACCACCCGCCGAACGTCCTGCTCGTCACCCACGGGCTGACCATGCGGCTGTTCTGCATGCGCTGGTTCCACTGGACGGTGGCCGACTTCGAGTCGCTGTCGAACCCGGGCAACGCCGAAACGCGCACCCTGCTGCTCGGGGAGGACGGCAGGTACCGGCTGGACAGGCCGTTCGAGCGCTGGCGTACCCCGGAACCGTACGGCCACACCGGATAGAGTGGCAGAGCGATGACCGCTGACTCCTCACTCGACCGGCGCTTCGAACGCGCCCTGGCCAGCCTGCGCGGGCTGTCCGTGGGAGACGCCCTGGGCTCCCAGTTCTTCGTTCCCGCCCACTACCCCCTGCTGAAGCGGCGCGAGCTGCCTCCCGGCCCCTGGCAGTGGACCGACGACACCGAGATGGCCTGCTCCGTCCTGGCCGTACTCGTGCACCACGACAGGATCGACCAGGACGCCCTGGCCCTGTCCTTCGCCCGGCACCACGACTTCGACCGGGGGTACGGTCCCGCCGTCAACCGGATGCTCCGGCTCATCAGGGAGGGCGGAGACTGGCGGGAGCTGGCCGCCGCCCTCTTCAAGGGCCAGGGTTCGTGGGGCAACGGCGCCGCCATGCGGATCGCCCCGCTCGGCGCCTGGTACGCGGACGACCCCGAGCAGGCGACGCACCAGGCCGAGATCTCCGCATACACGACGCACCAGCACCGTGAGGCCGTCGTCGGCGCCATGGCCGTCGCCGCCGCGGCCGCGCTCGCCGCCGACCCCGCCGGACCGCCCACGCCCGAGGCCCTGCTCGACGGCGTCATCGCGCTGGTCCCGCGCAGCGCGGTCGGAGCGGGCCTCCGGCGGGCCCGCGACATGCTCGACTACGGCGACGCGGGCACGGTCGCCGCCGTGCTCGGCAGCGGCCGCCGCACGAGCGCACACGACACGGTGCCGTTCGCCCTGTGGTCGGCGGCCCGGGGTCTCGGCGACTTCGAGCGGGTGTTCTGGACGACCGCGCAGGTCGGCGGCGACGTCGACACGACGTGCGCCATCGCCGGCGGCGTGGTGGCCGTCACCGCGGCGGGAGCTCCGCCGGCCGACTGGCTGCGGCAGACCGAGGAGCTCCCGGAATGGGTTCCGGACGGCGCCTCCGCCTGACCCCTGCCGTCCGGTGCGACCGTACGGGTCCGCCGGACGCGCGGACGTGCACGAGGTCCCTCGAACCCCTCCCCGGGGTGCGAGGGACCTCGTCGTCGAGCGGTGCGTCCCCGGCCGTTCCGTCGGCCCGTGCGGCCGGGTGCAGGCGGCGGGCGCCGGGCGGTGCTCAGGCCACCGGTCCGGCGGCCTCCGCGCGGCCGCTGAGGGCCTCCAGGTCGCTCTTGCGGACGCGGATCACCAGCACCGCCGTGACCAGAGCGATCAGCGCCATCACCGCGGCCGCCATGAAGGCCGAGGCGATGCCCGAGGTCAGCACCTCGTGGCCCCAGGGCGCGGGCAGCTCCTTGGTCTTCGCGAACGCCGCCTTCTGCTCCGGCGTCGACTCGGCGAGGAAGGCCGGTACCTGGCGTGCGCCCTCCTCCCGGCTCGCCGTGCCGAAGACCGTGACGAGGATGGACAGGCCGAGCGATCCGCCGACCTGCTGCGTGGCGTTGAGCAGGCCGGACGCGGCGCCCGCCTCGTGCTGGGCCACGCCCGAGACGGCCGTGAGCGTCAGGGTCACGAAGTTGAGCCCCATGCCGAAGCCGAAGAGGAGCATCGGGCCGAGGACGCCGTCCGCGTAGGTGCTGTCCGGCGTGATGAACATCTGCCAGAACAGGCCGGCCGCGGTGATCGCCGAGCCGGCCACCATGAAGGGCTTCGGGCCGAGGGCCGGGAGGAAGCGCTGCGCGAGTCCCGCGCCGAGGGCGATCGCGACCGTCACGGGAAGGAAGGCGAGCCCGGACTCGATGGGGGTGTAGCCGAGGACGTCCTGCACCCACAGCACGATGAAGAAGAACATGCCGAACATGGCGGCGGCCAGGCTGAGCATGATGACGTACGTGCCCGAGCGGTTGCGGTCCGCGAACATCCTGAGCGGAGTGATCGGTTCCTTCGCCCGCGACTCCACAAGGGCGAAGGCCACGAGCAGGACCACCGCGGCCACGAAGGAACCGATGGTCACCGCGTCCTTCCAGCCCTCCTCGGACGCCCGGATGAACCCGTACACCAGCGCCGCCATGCCCAGCGTCGAGGTCGCGGCGCCCGCGATGTCGAAGCGGCCCGGATGGCGCTCGGACTCCGCGATGTAGCGCGGGGTGAGGAAGGCGATCGCCAGGCCGATCGGGACGTTGACGAAGAGGACCCAGCGCCAGTCCAGCCACTCGGTCAGCATCCCGCCGGCCAGGAGGCCGACGGCGCCGCCTCCCGCCGAGACGGCGGCGAACACGCCGAACGCCCGGTTGCGCTCCGGGCCTTCGGCGAACGTGGTGGTGATCAGCGCGAGCGAGGTGGGCGAGGCGATGGCGCCGCCCACGCCCTGCAGGGCCCGTGCGGCGAGCAGCTGCCAGGGCTCCTGGGCGAAGCCGCCGAGCAGGGAGGCGAAGGTGAAGAGCAGGATGCCGGCGAGGAACACCCGGCGGCGGCCCAGGATGTCGCCCGCGCGTCCGCCGAGCAGCAGCAGGCCGCCGAAGGTGAGGGTGTAGGCGCTGAGCACCCACGAGAGGTCGGTGGTGGAGAAGGAGAGCGCGTCCTGGATGTGCGGCAGGGCGATGTTCACGATGGTCGCGTCGAGGACGACCATCAGCTGGCAGGCGGCGATCACGGCGAGCGCGATGCCAGGGCGGCCCCCGGTGCGAGCGGGGCCGTCCTTGGTCTGGGTGTCCAGCGGAGAAGTTGTCACTATGGAGCCCCCACGGAAGAATTAGTGAACGCACCCGTTCACTGTCGACCACGGTAGTGAGTCCCCCGCAGTGAACGCAACCGTTCACTGTGCGCTGCCGACGATCCGCAACGCCACAACGGAGAGCTCCTGATGGTTACTTCGCGCTCCACGGCCGCCGCCCGGCCGGGAGGGGCGTCGCCGCGACGCCGCGGTCCCGTGCTCGAACGGGCCATTCTGGAGGCGACGCTCGACCAGCTCGGCAGCGTCGGCTGGAACGGCCTGACGATGGAGGGCGTCGCGGTCGGCGCGCAGACCGGCAAGGCCGCGGTCTACCGCCGCTGGCCCTCGAAGGAGGACCTCGTCGTCGAAGCCCTCCGTGCCGGACTGCCCACCCTCGACGACGCCCCGGACCGCGGGAGCGTGCGCGAGGACCTGTACGAGCTCTGCCTCCGGGTCCGCGACGTCATGTACTCCAAGCCCGGCTTCGCCCTGCGCGCGGTGCTTCACGAATGCGATGCCGATGCTGCGGAGCGGTTCCACGAGCTGATCGTCACCGGGGTGGTCGAGCCCTCCACCCGACTCTTCACGGCCGTGCTGCGGCGCGGAATCACGCGGGGTGAGGTGCGGCCAGACGCGGTGGACGGTCTGGTCCTCGACGTGATCCCCGCGATGATGATGTACCGCTCCAAGGTGTACGGAAGCGAATGGCAGGACGAGGAGATCGCCGACGTGATCGACCGGATCATGGTGCCGCTGGTGCGTGTCTGACGTGTCCGGGAAGGCGCCCCGGGGCAGTCCGGGAGCGCCTCACGGACGTCCAGGGGGAATCCGGGTATCGCGCGCGGCATCGGGCGGCGTAACCTGACAGGCGCCATGCCGTACGAACCTCCCACCCACACTGTCGAGCGATCGCTCCGCGCCACCAGCGGCGCCAAGATCGTCGCCGGAGTCGACGAAGTCGGGCGCGGGGCGTGGGCCGGCCCCGTCACGGTGTGCGCGGCCGTCACCGGTCTGCGTCGCGCCCCCGAGGGCCTCACCGACTCCAAGCTCCTCACCCCCAGACGACGGACCGCGCTCGCCGCCGAACTGGAGCGGTGGGTCACGGCGTACGCGCTGGGCGACGCGTCTCCCCAGGAGATCGACGAACTCGGGATGACCGCGGCCCTGCGCCTCGCGGCCGTCCGGGCGCTCGAAGGGCTTCCCGTCCGCCCCGACGCGGTGATCCTCGACGGCAAGCACGACTACCTCGGCAGCCCCTGGCAGGTCCGTACGGTGATCAAGGGCGACCAGTCCTGCATCGCCGTCGCCGCCGCCTCGGTCATCGCCAAGGTCCGCCGCGACACCCTCATGGCGGAGCTGGACGGCGGGGCCTACGCGGCCTACGGCTTCGACGCCAACGCGGGCTACCCTTCCCCGGTCCACAAGGCGGCGCTCGAAGAGCTGGGGCCCACCCCGCACCACCGACTCTCCTGGTCGTACCTGGACGCGCTGCCCCGGTGGCGACACCTCAAGAAGGTCCGCCTCTCCGCGGAGGCGGCCGCGCTGGAGAGCGGGGGCCAACTCGGCTTCGACTTCTGATCTTCCGGTCGCGGAGGCCCGCCGCAGGGTGGCCCCTCACGCGCCCGGGGTGCACATGCGTGCCCACCCGCCGGTGCTCCGCGCAGCGGTGTTCGACCTCCATCCACCCCTTCCTTCCCAGGAGCCTCAGATTCACGAGAGCGCCCAGGGTCCCCGCGCCACCGCGGCCGCCGGCCGCCCCGCGTCGACCCCTCGCCCCGTACCCGGCCCGCGTTCCGCGGCCACCCCGCGTCCCGGACGCCCTGGCCCCGGCCCGGCCGGTGCCGCGGCCCCGGCGCCGCGCCCCGGTCCGTCTCCGGCCAAGCGGCCGGAGAATCGTTCCGACCAGCGATCCACGCCGCAGCTCCAGCTGATCCCGGCCCCCGTCGACGGCGCGCTCGACGCCGCCGAAGAGGCGCTGGACATGCTCCTGGAGAGCGGCCGGGCACCCGGCGACGTCCTGGTGCTCACCACTGGCGACCAGCACCCGTGGGCTGCGCACGAGCTGTCCTTCGGCGAGGCCGCCTACTGGGCCCAGCAGGACACCGGCGGCGACGTGTTCTTCGCGGACGCCTCCGCCGTGGAGCGGGCCGCAGCCCGCCCCGTGGTGATCGTCGCCCTCAACGGCGGTGACGACGAGACGGCCGCCCGGGCGCTGCCGTCGGCCATGCAGCGCGCGGGCGTGCTGCTCGTCGTCTGCGGTGACGCGCAGCGCGTCACCTCGGTCCTCGGAGCGGGCGCCGGCGTCTGACTGTCCGTCCTTCGCCGTGCCGGACCCGAGCGGACCTCCCCGGCGGGAGGAACCGACGACCGACCGGATCGGGTCCGACCGGACCCGGCCCGGCGAAGGCCGTCGTGCCGTACGTGTGTGTCGTACGCGCGATCAGCGCGCGGCGGCCCGGCGCAATGGTTCGGTCGCCCCGCTCGCGGTTCGCGGGGTGAGCAGGCCGAGTTCGGCCGGCCCGTCGCCGAGCGGCAGCGGGGCCGAGTCGGAGCTCGGCCGGCGCCCGCCCCGGCCCTCGCCGAGCACCTGCCATCCGCCCCGGGTCAGCGTGATGTACGCGCCGCAGCGGAGTCCGTGGAGCGTGCAGGCGTCCCGGAGCCCCCACATCCAGGCTCCGTCCTCCTCCGTCCAGCGCTCGTCGCCCTCGCGGCAGTACAGCAGGACCGCCGTCCGGACCGGGGTGCGTCTGCGGAGGTCGTGCGGAATGACCCGCCGCAGATGGGCGAGGAGCGCGTTGCGGAACTCCCAGCCGTCCGCGGGGACGGGGCGACGGACGAAGGAGGCGCTGGCGGTGAGACGTTCCTCGTGGTCCAGGATCGCCAGGACCGCCGTCGCGGGCTTGGGCGCGTGGCGGGAGTGCAGGCCGCTGACGACCTCACGCGGATTGCTCAGCAAGGGGATTCCGGCCGCGGCCCACTCGGCGGGTTCGAGCATCCGAGCGAGGCGGCTGGCGGATTCGGACGGCGATCTGAGCGAGGTGGCTGTGGGCGGAGCGAATCCGAGGGTCACGGTCCTCCCTTCGGATACGCGCCCGCTAGGCGGGCAAGGTCGGGTGAGGGCGCACCACGGCACAGTCCTTCCGGACCGCTGACGGGCCGAGTGGGGCGGTGTCCCAATTCTTGCGGGCCCGTGCGCGGGCGGCAACGAGCAATTGAGGCCGCTGACGGGAATGCGTCGGTATGACACTCATATCCCTGCCCAGTTGCCCATTGTTCACTCCCTGTTTGCTCTCCTGTTTCACCCCTGGACGGCGAGCACCAGCGGAAACACCCCTTCCGCTCCGGCCCGCCGCAGGAGCCGCGCCGCCACCGCCAGCGTCCATCCGCTGTCCGACAGGTCGTCAACGAGCAGGACGGGCCCTCCCGCACCGGCCAGACGCCCCGCCAAGTCGGCCGAAACCGTGAGGGTCCGCTGCAGTCCGACGACCCGCTGGGCGCTGTTCGTCCGCGACAGCCGGAGCTCCTCGGCCTCCGGGGTGTACTCCACGGTCCCCAGCAACGGCATCCTGCCGATCTCCGCGATGCGCTCTCCGAGGGAACCGACCAGCCGCGGCTTGCGATGGGAGGCGACGGTGACCACTCCGGCGGGCCGGGCCGGCGCGTCCGACGCCCCGGAGGCCCAACCACCCGGTCCCTTCGCCCAGTCGGCGAGCACGTGCACCACCGCCTGCACGACGTCGTCCGGCACGGGGCCGTCCGGAGTCCCGTCGGCCAGCAGCGGACGCAGCCGGTTGCCCCAGCCGATGTCCGAGAGCCGGCCGAGGGCCCGTCCGCCGAACGCCTGCTCACCGGCCGGGATCCGGCCCTTCAGATCGACCCCGACCGCGGCGAGCCCGGTCGGCCACATCTTCCGGGGCTCGACCTCCACTCCGGGCCGCCCCAACTCGCCCTTGGCCGCGTCCAGAGCGGCGTCGGACACCTTGGGGTCGAAGCGGCTGCCCGCGCAGTTGTCACAGCGGCCGCACGGTGCGGCCTCCTCGTCGTCCAGCTGGCGCCGCAGGAACTCCATCCGGCAGCCGGCGGACGACGCGTAGTCCCGCATCGCCTGCTGCTCGGCCTCGCGCTGACGCGCCACCCACGCGTACCGCTCCGTGTCGTACACCCAGGGTCGGCCCGTGCTCTCCCAGCCACCCTTGACGCGACGCACGGCGCCGTCCACGTCGAGCACCTTGAGCATCGTCTCCAGCCGGGTCCTGCGCAGCTCGACCAGCGGCTCCAGGGCGGGCAGCGAGAGCGGCCGGCCCGCCTGGGCGAGGACGTCGATCGTCCGCCGCACCTGTTCCTCCGGCGGGAACGCCACCGAGGCGAAGTAGCGCCAGATCGCCTCGTCCTCCTGCCCGGGAAGCAGCAGCACCTCCGCGTGCTCCACGCCGCGGCCGGCACGGCCGACCTGCTGGTAGTAGGCGATCGGCGAGGACGGCGACCCGAGGTGCACCACGAAACCCAGGTCCGGCTTGTCGAAGCCCATGCCGAGGGCCGAGGTCGCCACCAGGGCCTTGACCCGGTTGGCCTGCAGGTCGTCCTCGGCCTGCTGCCGGTCGGCGTTCTCCGTCCGGCCGGTGTACGACGAGACCGTGTGGCCGCACTGGCGCAGGTACGCCGTCACCTCGTCGGCGGCGGCGACGGTCAGCGTGTAGATGATTCCCGACCCGGGGAGCTCGCCGAGGTGGTCGGCGAGCCAGGCGAGCCGGTGGGCCGCGTCGGGCAGCCTGACGACGCCCAGGCTCAGGCTTTCCCGGTCGAGCGCGCCGCGCAGCACCAGCGCGTCCGTGCCCGCCCCCGTTCCCAGCTGCTCCGCGACGTCCGCCGTCACCCGGGCGTTCGCCGTCGCCGTCGTCGCGAGCACCGGGACGCCGGAGGGCAGGTCGGCCAGCATGGTGCGCAGCCGGCGGTAGTCGGGGCGGAAGTCGTGCCCCCAGTCGGAGATGCAGTGCGCCTCGTCGACCACGAGCAGACCGGTGGCGGCCGCCAGCCGGGGGAGCACCTGGTCGCGGAAGTCGGGGTTGTTGAGCCGCTCGGGGCTCACCAGGAGCACGTCCACCTCGCCGGCGGCCACCTCCTCCTGGACCGTGTCCCACTCCTCCGTGTTCGACGAGTTGATCGTCCGGGCGCGGATGCCCGCCCGGGCGGCCGCCTCCACCTGGTTGCGCATGAGTGCCAGCAGCGGGGAGACGATCACGGTCGGGCCGCTGCCGCGCTCGCGCAGCAGGGACGTCGCCACGAAGTAGACGGCGGACTTGCCCCAGCCGGTCCGCTGCACCACCAGGGCCCGGCGCCGGTCGGCGACCAGGGCCTCGATGGCCCGCCACTGGTCCTCGCGCAGTCTTGCCTTGCCCGTCGGGTCCGAGACGAGACGGGCGAGGACGGTGTCGGCGGCGGTCCGAAGGGCGGCGCGATCTTCCGGGGAGTCTGCGTGGGTCATGCCTCCATGCAACCCGATGCCTCGGACATCGCGCGAATGAGCCGACGAACCTGTGGACAACTCCCGAGGGCGACCGATGCCCCGTTTCGGGAGTTATCCACAGGGGTTTCGGATTTCGGGAGATCACGAGACCGTCCTGACCATGAACGCGAATCACCACGAAACCAGCGGACTCTCCCGTACCCAGCAGATCACCCTGCGCGGCCCGGCGGAACTGGCCGACGCCCTTCCGTTCATGCTGGGCTTCCACCCCACCGACTCCGTCGTCCTGGTCGCCCTGCACGGCGAGCACGGCCGCTTCGGCGGCCGGGTCAGGCTCGGCATTCCGAGCTCACCCCGCGAATGGGCGTCCACCGCCGACCACCTGGCCGAATGCCTCGTCGAGGGAGGCAGCCGCAGTGGCACCCGGCCGGACGGCATCGTGGTCTTCCTCTGCCAGGACCCCGGAGCGGGCGAGACCGGCCGCAGGGTCATGGAACGCCTGCGACCCCTCGCCCAGCGCCTCAGGACCGCCTGCGGCGCCCTCGACATCCCCGTCTACGAGGCCCTGTGCATCTCCGACGGGCTCTACTTCTCGTACTGCTGCCCCGACGCCCGGTGCTGCCCGCCGGACGGCACCCCACTCGCCCTCAGTGGTACGTCGGTGATGGCCGCGACGGCCGCCTACGCCGGGGTGCAGGTGCGCGGCTCCCTGCGGGACATGGAGGCCCGCATGAAGCCGGCCGGCAGGCCCGGGGAGGAACCGCAGCGTTCCGCCCTGGACGCGGCCGCCGCCGCCATCGTCCCGCGCATCCTCGAAGGAGCCGAGGACAAGGGGCGCGAGGAAGTGCGCGAGACGACGCTGCGGCTCGCTCGCGAGACCCTCCGCCGGTTCGTCGAACCGAAGACCCCGCGCCCGGACGGCACCACGAGCCCGGCGCGGCCGCCGATGCCCGCCGGCGGCACCGCGCAGGCCGACGCGGCCGACGACGCCCTCATCGGCACCGACGAGGCGGCCGCCCTGATCATCGGCCTCCAGGACCGCGTCACCCGGGATCGGGCCGCCGAATGGATGGAGGGCTGGGAGGGCACCGCCGCCCTGCGGCTCTGGCGCGTACTGGCCCGGCGCTGCGTCGCCCCCTACCAGGAACACGCCGCCGCGCCCCTCAGCCTCGCGGGCTGGACGGCCTGGTCCACGGGTGACGAGCCGACCGCCCGCGTCGCCCTCGGGCTCGCGCTCGACGCCGACCCCGAATACACCTTCGCCCGACTGCTCCACCAGGCGTGCAACGAGGGCATCGACCCCGAGTCCCTGCGCTCCTGCCTCAGGGCCGAAAGGGACACCCGGATCGCCTCGGTGCAGGCCGAGCCGGCGGCCGCCCGCCGCGTCCGGACCCGGGCCGGACGCCCTCAGGGGACCCGCCAGAGCCTCAGGAAGCCCGGCCGGCGCCCCGGCGGACCCTCGGCCGGAGTGCGGCCCAGCGGACCCGCCACTGCGAGGCCCGGGAACGGGGCTCCGCAGCGCGGCGGCCGGCGCGGCACCAGGAGTGGCCGATGACGACCGTGACCCAGCCGCCCGCGAGCGCGTTCAGCTCTCTGGCGGAGTCGTACGAACCGTGCCGCCGACACCCCGCAGGCCGCCCGGTTCGCACAGAGAGCACCCCGCACCCGCCATGGCCCCCAGCCCCGCCCCGGCCCCCGGCCGCCCCAGCGGCCCCCCGCCCGCCCACCCGGCGGCTCCGTCGACCGGGCACCGCCCGCCCGGTCCCCACCCGCCCGCTCACACCTCCCTCTCCGGCTACACGCTCGGGGCCGGCATCGCCCTCCCACGGGCGCCGGGCCCCTCGGAGCTTCCCTCGGTCCACGGCGCCCTCCTCTGCGTCGCCCTGCCCGCCCTCGCCGTCTGCGCCGAGCACGGCCAGCTCACCGGCGAGGGACCCGAAGGCGTGTACGCCGCCGGCCGACGGCTCCTCTCCCGGAGCCTCCTGCGGGTGGCGGGACGCGAGCCCGTCGCCCTCCAGGGCCGCATGGCGGCCGCGGACAAGGCGGTCTTCCTCGGCGCCCTCCGGGTGCCGGGGGAGCCGGGACCCGATCCAGCCCTCGCCGTCGAACGCACCCGGAGCGCCGACGGAACCGAGCGGATCACCCTGCGCAGCGCCGCCGGTCGAGCCCTCAGACTCCCCGTCGAAATCGCTCTGGGCACGGATCTCGCGGACCTGGGCACGGTGGCGTCGGGCCGGCCGACCCCCGAGCTCGCCGCCAGCGTCCACGGCACCGGACTCCGCTGGACGGCCCCCGACGGGCGATCCGCAGCCGTCACGGCCGACCCGCCGCCGACGGACTCCCTGGCGGCCGCGGGAGTCCTGCGCTGGGAGGCGGATCTGGCGCCCGGCGCCACCTTCACGATCCACCTGCGGGTGCGCGGCGAGGCGGCCGGCCGAGCGGCCGGGGGCTCGCCCGGCGGAGGGGCCGGGCGTCCCGGCGGTCACCTGCTCTCCGACGCCCGCGCCGAAGGCGACGACCCGCGCCCCGGAGAACTGCTCCGCTCGTCCGTCGACGACCTCCGCGCCCTCCTCCAGCGCGACCCGGCGCACCCCGCGGATGTCCACCTCGCCGCAGGTGTCCCGTGGCGCTGCGGACCGGTCACCGCCGAGGCGCTCTGGGCGGCCCGCATGGCCCTGCCGCTCGGGACCCGGCTCGCCGCCACCACCCTCCGCGCCCTCGGCCGCACGCAACTTTCCGGTGGGGAAGCCGACTCCGGCCGCATCCCCGGACCGCTCAGGGACGCAGGCCCCCACCTCCCGCCCCGCTGCACGGGTGTCGAGGCCACCCTCGCCTTCCCGGCCGTCCTCGCCGAGGCCCGGCGCTGGGGACTGCCCGCCAAGGACCTGGACGAACTGCTCCCCGCGGCGGAGCGCTGCCTCGGCTGGCTGCGCCGGGCCGTCGCCGGCACCGGATACGTGCCGGACCCGGGGCCCGCCGGACCCTGGCGGGCCGAGACCCAGGCACACGCGCACCGGGCGGCCCTGCTCGGCGCCGACCTGCTCGACGGCTGCGGAAGGTCCGGCGGAGACGCGCTGCGCGACACCGCGCGGACCCTGCGCGAGCGCTTCCGGCGGGAGTTCTGGATCGAGGACCGGGCGGGAGGCCGCCCCGCCCTCGCCCGCACGCCCGACGGCCGGACCCGGTCCGAGCTGGGAGGCTGGGCCGCCCACCTGCTCGACACCGGACTCCTGGGCGGCGGGCGGTACGCGCAGGGCCTGCTCGACAAGACGCAGACCGACCAGGTGGCGCGACTGCTCGGAGCCCCGGCCCTCGACTCCGGCTGGGGACTGCGCGGTCTCGGTACGAAGGAGCCCGGATACAACACCTTCGGCCACCGTGCGGGTGCGGTCCGGGTGCACGAGACGGCCGTCGCCGTGGCCGGTCTCGCCGCAGGCGGCCACGAACGGGAGGCGGCCGTCCTGCTGCGTGGGCTGCTGGACGCGGCCGAGACCTTCGCCCACCGGCTCCCCGAGATGTACGCGGGGGAGCAGCGGACGGCGGGCGGGCGCCCGGTGCCCCACCCTGCCGCGTGCCGGCCGGCGGCGACCGCGGCCGCCGGAGCGGTCCACGCGCTCCTCGCCCTCGCCGGGATCCGTCCCGACGTGCCGGGCAGATCGGTGTCGGTGCACCCGCTGCCGTCGGCCCCGCTCGGGGGCATCCGGTTCTCGGGGCTCGTGGTCGCGGGCGAACCCTTCGCCGTACGGGTCGGCAGACTCGGTCTCGGTATGGTCGAGGAGGCCGCAGAGGGCCTTCAACTGGGGGTGTGACGGGATGCCGGGCGCAGACACGAGGGAAGTCCCGCGGCGGGGCGAGGAAGTCGTCGCCGATGCTTCCGGAGGGCGTGTTTATCGTCAGGAAGACGACTATGATCGCGGCATGCCTCCCTACGACCCGTCGGCCTTCCCGCCTTTCGCCGTCACCGTCGATCTGGTCGTGCTCACCGTGCGGCGCCACGCGCTCTGCACGCTGGTCGTACGGCGGGGCGAGACGCCGTACCGGGGCCGCTGGGCGCTTCCCGGCGGTTTCGTCCGGGAGGAGGAGGACCTCGGCGCCGCCGCCGCGCGCGAGCTCGTCGAGGAGACGGGCCTGTGCGCCCACGACCCGACCGCCCCGCAGCCCGTGCCGACCAACGGGGCGCATCTGGAACAGCTGGCGACCTACGGGGCGCCCGATCGCGACCCGCGTATGCGTGTGGTCAGCGTCGCGCACCTGGCCCTGGCCCCCGACCTTCCGGCGCCGCGCGCCGGCGGTGACGCCAACAGCGCCCGCTGGGCTCCTGTCGAGGAGCTGCTCGGCGAGGACGCGGCGGCCGGCGGCGGGGTCGAGGGCTCGGGCACCCTCGCCTTCGATCACGCCCGGATCCTCTCCGACGGCGTGGAGCGCGCCCGTTCCAAGATCGAGTACTCATCACTGGCCACGGCCTTCTGCCCGCCGGAGTTCACGGTGGGAGAGCTGCGCCGGGTGTACGAGGCCGTCTGGGGCGTGGCCCTCGACCCGCGCAACTTCCACCGCAAGGTGACCGGCACGCCCGGCTTCCTGGTTCCGACCGGTGGCACCACGACCCGTCAGGGCGGACGCCCCGCCCAGCTCTTCACGGCAGGTGGGGCGACCCTTCTCAACCCGCCGATGCTGCGGCCCGAGGTCTGACGGGCGCGGACATCCGGCGTCCCGCAGCGTCAACCCTGCGAGGAAAGTCCGAAATGTAGCGTTATCTTGCTGCGGTAGCGCCGCCCTGCCGCGGAGCGGTGTCACCTACCGCGAGAGAAGCGATGCTCCAGGCAATCGGACTGACCAGCACGCCCCGCCGCGATCGCCCGCCCGCCGTGGACGATCTGACCTTCGAGGCCCGGCCGGGCTCCGTGACCGCGCTCCTCGGCCCTCCGGGCGCCGGCAAGACCACCGCCCTCCGGCTCATGCTCGAACTCGAGCCGGGCCGCGGCATCACCTACTTCCGCGGCCGACCCCTGCACCGCATCGCCCACCCGCCCCGCGAGGTCGGCGTGCTCCTCGGCGACATCCCCGGACACCCCTCCCGCACGCTCCGGGGTCAGCTCCGGATGCTCTGCGCCGCCACCGGGGTGCCCGTCTCGCGAGCCGAGGAGCTGGTGCGGACCGTGGGCCTCACCGGACTCGAACGCCGACGCATCGGCACCCTTCCGGTCGGCGCCGACCGACGACTCGGCCTCGCCTCGGCTCTGTTGGGCGCGCCCCACACACTGCTGCTCGACCAGCCGGGCGCCCGCCTCTCCGCCTCCGAGGGCGCCTGGCTGCACGAGCTCCTGCGCGCGCACGCGTCCGGCGGCGGAACCGTGCTCTACACCACGGACGACCCCAAGGAAGCCGCACGCAACGCCGACCGTGTCGTCACCCTGGCCGCCGGACGCCTCGTCGCCGACCAGGAGGCGGCCGAGTTCGCCCGCACCCGGCTGCGTCCCCGGGTCGCCGTCCGCACCCCGCAGGCCGCCCGGCTGGCAGCGGTCGTGACCCAGGAGGCCAGGGCCGCCCGCCGCCCGGTCGAGGTGGTCGCCGAGGGCGGCAACCTCCTGTCCGTCTACGGCAGCGACTGCGCCGCCGTCGGCGACACGGCGTTCCGGCACGGCGTGCCCGTCCACCGCCTCGCCGCCGAGACCGGCGACGCCCGCCCCGCGCCGCACGGCCCCGGGCACACCGACACCACCTCCCCGCCCCGGCCGGCCGAGGCCGACGACCCGCCACAGGCGTCCGAGCGTCCCGGCGACGGCCCGGTCGCGCACGCGGCCGGACCCCGCGAGGGGCGGGCCCTCACCCGACGGCGGCGTCGGACGCCCCGTCGCCCCGCCCGCTCGCCGCTGCGCCCGCTCCGGTACGAGGTCCACCGCCTCCTGGGGGTGCCGAGCACGCCGCTCGTGCTGGCGGCGGTCCTGCTCGTGTCGGTGACCCTCGCCCTGCTCCTGGGGCGTGGTGGGCACGCCGCGCTGCCCGCGGTCCTGGCGGCCTGGCCGGAGATCTCGCCGCTGCCGCCCGCAGCGGTCGGCGCCGGACTGCTCGGGGCCTTCTCCTTCGGGGAGGAGTACCGCTATCCCGCGCTCACCTCGGGGCGCGGCGCCGTGCCCCGCAGGCCGGGCCTGCTGCTGGCGAAGCTCGCCGTGGCGGCGACCGTGGCCCTCGCCCTCGGGGCCTTCGTCGCGCTCGCCGACCTGGCGGTCCTGAGGCTGTTCTATGGCGGTGAGTTGATTCCCGTGCCGAGGAACTGGCCCACGTTGTCGGCGAGTTGGCTCGGCCTGCTGGTCGGATGCGCGTGGGCCGGACTGCTCGGCGCCGGGGTCTTCCGGGCGGCGGCGGCCGGGGTCGCCGCGGTGCTCGCCGTGCCGGTGGCCTTCGTCCCGCTGCTGCAGACGGTGCTCACCGGGCCGTCCGTGCGCTCCGCCGCCGGACTCCCGGCGCGGCTGCGCGAGTTCGTCGGACCCCGTTGGTCCCCGGAGCTGGAGCACTGGCTGGCGGGGAGCCTGCGGGTGCTCGGGCAGCCCGCGGGGGTGGCGCTCTCGCTGACGTTGACCGGGTTGCTCTGCGCCTACGTGTTCACGGGCCTTCGTCGGCAGGCTCGTTGGTGATCACCTGCGGATCGAAAGATTCCGTTTCGCCGTGAACTTCCTTGAAATATGCGCACTATGTCCGAATAATCGTCAATTGTGTAGGGGGTGCCGATCACCCTTTCGTGTGCTTTTCACCAAAGACCTCAAGGGTCACGAGGGCAACGCCGACAAAAAATGCGTGAGTACCCTTGCGCACACCATGATGACCGCCGCCCGCCCCGTCGACTCCGCCCTCGGCGCCCCGGGTGATCTCGACCGCTACCCGTACGCGGAGGCGCCCGCCGCCGGCCGCGTGGGTCCGCCCTCCTGGGAGGGGGTGGACACCGATCTCGGGCGGGTGGGTCGCCGGACCGCCGGAAACCGGGGGCGCGGGCTGCACGGGCAGCTCGTCCAGCAGCTGGGCCAGATGATCGTCTCCGGCGATCTCGGCGCCGACCGTCCGCTCGTCCCCGAGGAGATCGGCCAGCGGTTCGAGGTCTCGCGCACCGTCGTGCGCGAGTCGCTGCGCGTGCTGGAGGCCAAGGGACTCGTCAGTGCCCGCCCGAACGTCGGCACCCGGGTACGGCCCGTCAGCGACTGGAACCTCCTCGACCCCGACATCATCGAGTGGCGCGCCTTCGGCCCGCAGCGCGACGACCAGCGCCGCGAGCTGAACGAGCTGCGCTGGACGATCGAGCCCCTGGCCGCCCGCCTGGCCGCCGGACACGGCCGCGAGGACGTGCAGCAGCGCCTTGCCGACATGGTCGAGATCATGGGCCACGCCTTCGCGCAGGGGGACGGCATCACCTTCTCCCGCGCCGACACCGAGTTCCACTCCCTGCTGATCCAGCTCGCCGGGAACCGGATGCTGGAGCACCTCGCCGGCATCGTGTCCGCCGCCCTCCAGGTCTCCGGCGGCCCCGCCACCGGCTGTGACCGGCCGAGCGAGGCATGCCTCGCGCACCACGCCCGTATCGTGGACGCGCTGGCCGCCGGGGACGCCCACGGCGCGGAGACGGCCATGCGGCAGCTGCTGACCGTCCATCCCGAGGTGAGCGTCGTCCCCGCCCCCCGCGAACACTGATCCGCGGGCCGTGGCCGGGAGCGCGGAGGCGCACGCGACGCGTGCCGCCGGGTCCGAGCGCCACCCGGGAGCCCGGAAGGGTTCCCCGGGCGGCGCCCGGGTTCCGGCGGCACGAATGTGCACTGATCGACCACTCTGCGTGTTTCGCCGCAAATGAGGTGTGACTCGGGCCACGAAGATTGGGCGTAACACTCCTCCGAGCCGTGCGATGACCTAAGAGGTGACGGTCGAGGAAGGAATACAGCAGCCCATGGAGGCGCTGTGCAGTTCCCCGGCCCAACCCGCGCCGTCGGCACATTCCCCGTCGACGGTCGTCGGCTCCAGCTCGATCCCGAGCGGGGCCGGAAGCCGTTTCCATCGTTCCGAGAGGTTGTTCGTGTCGGCCAGCACATCCCGTACGCTCCCGCCGGAGATCGCCGAGTCCGAGTCTGTGATGGCGCTCATCGAGCGGGGAAAGGCTGATGGGCAGATCGCCGGCGATGACGTGCGTCGGGCCTTCGAGGCTGACCAGATTCCGCCAACCCAGTGGAAGAATGTTCTGCGCAGCCTCAATCAGATCCTCGAGGAAGAGGGTGTGACGCTGATGGTCAGTGCAGCGGAGTCGCCGAAGCGCGCCCGCAAGAGCGTCGCTGCGAAGAGCCCGGCCAAGCGCACCGCCACCAAGACCGTCACCGCCAGGACGACCGTGACGAAGACCACCGTCTCGGCCGCCTCGGCCGAGGGCGCCGACCCGGCCGACGAGGCCGGATCCGCCCCGAAGGCGGCGGCGAAGAAGGCCGTCGCCAAGAAGACGGTGGCCAAGAAGGCCGTCGCCAAGAAGACGACGGCCAAGAAGACCGCGTCCAAGAAGGACTCCGACGAGCTCGCCGAGGGCGAGGAGATCCTCGAGGACGTCGCGCCCGGCAAGGGTGAGGAAGAGGAGACCGAGGGCGAGAGCAAGGGCTTCGTCCTGTCCGACGAGGACGAGGACGACGCTCCGGCGCAGCAGGTCGCCGTCGCCGGCGCCACCGCCGACCCGGTCAAGGACTACCTCAAGCAGATCGGCAAGGTCCCGCTGCTCAACGCCGAGCAGGAGGTCGAGCTCGCCAAGCGCATCGAGGCCGGCCTGTTCGCCGAGGACAAGCTCGCCAACTCGGACAAGCTCGCTCCCAAGCTCAAGCGCGAGCTGGAGATCATCGCCGAGGACGGCCGCCGCGCCAAGAACCACCTCCTGGAGGCCAACCTCCGTCTGGTGGTCTCCCTGGCCAAGCGCTACACCGGCCGCGGCATGCTCTTCCTGGACCTGATCCAGGAGGGCAACCTCGGTCTGATCCGCGCGGTCGAGAAGTTCGACTACACCAAGGGCTACAAGTTCTCCACGTACGCCACCTGGTGGATCCGTCAGGCGATCACCCGCGCGATGGCCGACCAGGCCCGCACCATCCGTATCCCGGTGCACATGGTCGAGGTCATCAACAAGCTCGCGCGCGTCCAGCGCCAGATGCTCCAGGACCTGGGCCGCGAGCCCACCCCGGAGGAGCTGGCCAAGGAACTCGACATGACCCCCGAGAAGGTCATCGAGGTCCAAAAGTACGGCCGTGAGCCGATCTCCCTCCACACCCCGCTGGGTGAGGACGGCGACAGCGAGTTCGGCGACCTGATCGAGGACTCCGAGGCGGTCGTCCCGGCCGACGCGGTGAGCTTCACGCTCCTCCAGGAGCAGCTGCACTCCGTCCTCGACACGCTCTCCGAGCGTGAGGCGGGTGTCGTCTCGATGCGCTTCGGCCTGACCGACGGCCAGCCGAAGACGCTGGACGAGATCGGCAAGGTCTACGGCGTGACGCGAGAGCGGATCCGTCAGATCGAGTCGAAGACGATGTCGAAGCTCCGCCACCCGTCGCGCTCGCAGGTGCTGCGCGACTACCTCGACTGATCCTCACGAGGCACAGAGCGGTACACGGAAGGGCCCGGTTTCCCCGAGAGGGGAGCCGGGCCCTTCCGGCTCGTGCGCGTGCAGGGCGCGGAGCTGTGCTGGACGCTGGGTGAACCGACATCACCGGAGAGTCAGGAGACTCCATGCGTGGTTCCTTCGCCCGAGCGTTGACGGGTGTCCTGGGCCTGGCCGCCGCGGCGGCGGGGCAGGCCCTCACCGCCGCCCCCGTGGCGGCCGACAGCGTCGTGGTGGGCGGCCGCCCGGCCCAGATCACGGAAGCGCCCTGGGTGGTGGCGCTGTCGAGCCGTGACCGGTTCGGGGGTACGCGCGCGGGACAGTTCTGCGGGGGCGTCGTCGTCGCCCCGACCAAGGTGCTCACGGCGGCCCACTGCCTGGGCCGCGAGGTGCTCGGCGGCGAGCCGTGGGAGGTGCGCGACTTCTCCGTCATCGCCGGCCGCGCCGCGCTGCTGGGCCAGGGCGGGCAGGAGGTCCGGATCTCGGACACGTGGGTGAACCCCGACTACGACCCGACCGCGAACTCGGGGGACCTCGCGGTGCTCACGCTGGCGAGCCCGCTGCCGCAGTCGTACGTGATCGGCGTCGCCCGCACCGGGGACGCCGCGTACGCGCCCGGGGCGGAGGCGGACGTCTACGGGTGGGGCGACACGACCGGCAACGGGAGCTACGCCACGACGCTGCGGACCGCGCGCGTCCAGGTGCTTCCCGACGCGTCCTGCGAGCGGGCCTATCCGGCGGGCTTCGGCGTCCGGTACCGGGGCGACTCCATGCTGTGCGCGGGCGACCCCCAGGGCGGCCGCGACGCGTGCCAGGGCGACAGTGGAGGCCCCCTCGTGGCCAAGGGGCTGCTCGTCGGGCTGGTGTCCTGGGGGAGCGGCTGCGGGCAGGCGGAGAATCCGGGCGTGTACACCCGGGTCGCGGCGGTGCTGCCGGAGAACTTCTGACCGGACGCCCGAGCCGGGGCCGGGGACGCTTCCCCGGCCCCGGCACACCCCGGGGTTCCGGGGCCGGTGTGCGGGTACGAGAACGGGCGACCACCCCCCTTGTGCGGGGGTGGCCGCCCGTCGTCCGGTCGGGGTCAGCGACCGGCCCTGAGCTCGTCGTGGATGGCGTCAGGCGTGGTCTTCGCCCATCGTGCGGGCCGGCACGTCCGTCAGCCGGTCCGTCTCATCCTGTATCTCAACGGCGATCTTCTTGAGTTCCGGCTCGAACTTACGTCCGTGGTGGGCGCAGAAGAGCAAGTCACCTCCGCTGGTCAGAACGACGCGCAGGTATGCCTGGGCGCCGCAGCGGTCGCAACGGTCAGCGGCCGTCAGGGGGCTCGCGGGGGTCAGAACAGTAGTCACGTCGCCTCTTCTCTAGCTCGACGAGCTGTCGTACCAGGGTCAACATCCAACCAGGCCGGAAACGTTCCCGCTCGTGGCTTTTCCTTGAAACTTCTTCCCAAGGTGGCTGTCTGCTGCCGGTTGGCGGCGAATGAGCCGTATTGCGTTGCTCTACGGATTTCGCGTTGCTTGTGTGGGTCGGTCCCCCCGGCGTGGTTGCCGGTTGTTGATGAGGACGTGCCCGGAGCCTAAATGGTTCATGCCTGGAAGGGAACGTGATGTTCGCGTCACCCCATCGAGGGATCGAACATCCATACGACTCTGGACTAGCATGAGGAATCCGGGTGGGTGGCGTGACAACGGCTCTACCAGGCATCGGTACCCTCTGAACCGGTGACCGACGCCGGGCCTTACCCCACGGGGCCACATTTCAAATTCAGCGAGGAGCGAACCGCGTGACCGCCGAATCGTCCGTGCCGTCCAGTGCGCTGCTGACCGCAGACCGTGACGCTTCCAACTACACCGCGCGGCACCTGCTCGTACTCGAAGGGCTCGAAGCAGTCCGCAAGCGCCCGGGCATGTACATCGGGTCCACCGACAGCCGCGGCCTGATGCACTGCATCTGGGAGATCATCGACAACTCGGTCGACGAGGCCCTCGGGGGCTACTGCGACCACATCGAGGTCATCCTCCACGACGACGGCTCGGTCGAGGTCCGTGACAACGGCCGCGGCATCCCCGTCGACGTCGAGCCGAAGACCGGGCTCTCCGGCGTCGAGGTCGTCATGACCAAGCTGCACGCCGGCGGAAAGTTCGGAGGCGGGTCGTACGCCGCCTCCGGCGGTCTGCACGGCGTCGGCGCCTCCGTGGTCAACGCCCTGTCGGCCCGCCTCGACGTCGAGGTCGACCGCAACAGCGCCACGCACGCGATCAGCTTCCGCCGCGGCGTCCCGGGCATCTTCACCGAGCAGGGCCCCGACAGTCCCTTCGACCCGGGCAACGGCCTGCAGAAGGGCAAGCGGGTCCCCAAGAACCGCACCGGCACGCGCGTCCGCTACTGGGCGGACCGGCAGATCTTCCTCAAGGACGCCAAGCTCTCCCTGGAGACGCTGCACCAGCGCGCCCGGCAGACCGCCTTCCTCGTGCCCGGCCTGACCATCGTCGTCCGCGACGAGCGGGACCTCGCGGGTGTCGGCAAGAGCGAGGAGACCTTCCGCTTCGACGGCGGCATCAGCGAATTCTGCGACTACCTCGCCCAGGACAAGGCCGTCTGCGACATCCAGCGGCTCACCGGCCAGGGCACCTTCAAGGAGACCGTCCCGGTCCTCGACGAGCGGGGCCACATGACCCCGACGGAGGTCACCCGCGAACTCGCCGTCGACGTCGCCCTGCGCTGGGGCACGGGCTACGACAGCACGGTCAAGTCCTTCGTCAACATCATCGCCACCCCCAAGGGCGGCACCCATGTCTCGGGCTTCGAGACGGCCGTCACCAAGACGGTGAACGAGGTGCTGCGCTCGGCCAAGATGCTGCGCGTCGCCGAGGACGACATCGTCAAGGACGACGCCCTGGAGGGGCTCACGGCCGTCGTCACGGTCCGCCTCGCGGAGCCGCAGTTCGAGGGGCAGACGAAGGAGGTCCTCGGTACCTCCGCCGCCCGCCGCATCGTGGCGAACGTGGTCGCCAAGGAGCTCAAGACCTTCCTGACCTCCACGCGTCGCGACGACAAGGCCCAGGCCCGTGCCGTCCTGGAGAAGGCCGTCGCGGCGGCCCGCACCCGCATCGCGGCCCGCCAGCACAAGGAGGCCCAGCGCAGGAAGACCGCGCTCGAGTCCTCCTCGCTGCCGGCCAAGCTGGCCGACTGCCGCAGCGACGACGTGGAGCGCAGCGAGCTCTTCATCGTCGAGGGGGACTCAGCGCTCGGCACGGCCAAGCTCGCCCGGAACAGCGAGTTCCAGGCGCTGCTGCCGATCCGGGGCAAGATCCTCAACGTCCAGAAGTCGTCCGTCTCGGACATGCTGAAGAACGCCGAGTGCGGGGCGATCATCCAGGTCATAGGGGCGGGCTCCGGCCGTACCTTCGACATCGACGCCGCCCGGTACGGGAAGATCGTCCTCCTCGTCGACGCCGACGTCGACGGCGCGCACATCCGCTGCCTGCTGCTGACGCTCTTCCAGCGCTACATGCGGCCCATGGTGGAGGCCGGACGGGTCTTCGCCGCCGTGCCGCCGCTGCACCGGATCGAGCTGGTCCAGCCGAAGAGGGGCCAGGACAAGTACGTCTACACGTACTCGGACAACGAGCTGCGGCAGACGCTGCTGGAGTTCCAGCGCAAGGGGGTCCGCTACAAGGACTCCATCCAGCGCTACAAGGGTCTGGGCGAGATGGACGCCGACCAGCTCGCGGAGACCACGATGGACCCGCGCCACCGCACCCTGCGCCGGATCAACATCGGCGACCTGGACGCGGCGGAGGGTGTCTTCGACCTCCTCATGGGCAACGACGTGGCGCCTCGCAAGGAGTTCATCACCGGCTCGGCGGCGACGCTCGACCGCTCGCGCATCGACGCCTGATCACTCCACCCGTGGGTGGAGCCCGACGGCTCCACCCACAGGCCGATCACGCGGCCGTCGCCTCTCCCTAGGATCGAGACGACGGAGGGGGACGGTCATGGACGGGAAGCGCGACCGCGGTCGTGGGGAGAGCGATGCCGGCGGCGTGGGAGCCTGGCGCACCTGGCCCTCGCGCGAGGCGCTCACGAGGGTCGGGGTGCCCCGGGGGCGCATGGTCCTCGACTACACCATGATCGCGGGCCTGAGTGCCTGGGTGCTGACCGGCTGCTACACCTCGGGAGCCTTCGACGGCGGGTACACGCTGGTGCCTCCGCTCGGATTCGGGCTCTGCGTGGCCGCCGCCCTGGCGTTCCACCACACGACCCTCGACCACCGGGCGGCGGCCTCGCTGGGGCTCCTCGGGGCGATGGCGCTGTGCGGCCTCGGGGGCTATGCCGTCGGGGCGGCGACGGCGGCGACCGTGATGTGGATCGTCGTCTGCGTCATGGCGATGCAGAGACTGCCGCTCCCCCTGGGACTCGCCACGGTGGCCGTGCTCGTCCCCGGCTTCGTCGAGGCCGACGAGACGGGCGTGTTCGGGGCCGCCGTCACCACCGCGGCCGTGCTGCTCGCGGGGTACTCACTGCGGCTCGATGCCGAGGCCCGTGGTGCGGGGTTCCAGCTCCTCGCCCAGGAACGACTGGCCAGGGAGGCCGAGGCCGCCTCGGCGGCGCTCGCCGAGCGCGCCAGGATCGCCCGCGAGATACACGATGTGCTCGCCCACAGCCTCTCCGCCCAGATGGTGCACCTGGAGGTCGCCCGGCTCAAGATCGAGGCGGGCGCCGACCGGGGAGAGATCCTCAGGCTCGTGACCTCGGCCCGCTCCATGGCCAGGGAAGGACTCGCCGAGACCCGTCACGCCCTCTCCGCGCTACGGGGGGACATGGCGCCCGTCGAGGACTACCTGCGGGAGCTGGCGAGGGAGGACCGGGCCGAGGTCGCCGTCACCGGCCGGCGCCGGGACCTGCCCGCCGAGGCGTCCCAGGCGGTACGACGGGTCGCCCAGGAGGCCCTGACCAACGTGCGCAAACACGCCCCCGGAGCCCGCACGCGCATCCGGTTCGCCTACGGGACGCACGAGGTCTCCTTGGAGATACGCGATTCCGGGCCGCCGGGTGAGGACGGCGGCACAGGGGCCGCCGAGGGGCTCGGCTCCTCCGGCTCCGGGTACGGGCTGCTCGGGATGCGGGAGCGGGCCGAACTGCTCGGAGGGAGTCTGGAGGCGGGGCCGGAGGGTTCCGGGTTCACCGTGCGACTGCAGGTGCCGGCGTGAGCGGCCCGCAGGGCTCGCCCGGAGCCGAGGAACCGCAGGTGGTGCGGGTGGTCGTCGCCGACGACCAGGCCATCGTGCGCGAGGGGATCGTGATGCTGCTGGGGCTGCTGCCCGGGATCGAGGTCGTCGGATCGGCCCGGGACGGCGAGGAGGCCATCGAGCTGACCCGGACCCAAGAGCCCGACGTGGTGCTGATGGACCTGCGGATGCCGCGCTGCGACGGAGTCGAGGCCACCCGCCGGATCCGCGCGCGGTTCCCCAGGACCGAGGTCGTCGTGCTCACCACCTACGCCGACGACGACTCGCTCTTCCCGGCGCTGCGGGCCGGCGCGCGCGGATACCTGACCAAGGACGCCGGCGGGGAGGACATCGCGAGGGCGGTGCGGGACGTCGTCGACGGGCGGGCCGGGCTCTCGCCCTCCGTCCAGCGGCGCCTGCTGGAGCAGTTGATGGGGCGACCGGAGGAGGAAGGACGTGCGGGGGCACCGGCCGGTGACGGCGGAACCGGTGATCAGCCGGAGGGCCGGTCCGTGCCGGGCGGCCAGGGCGCCTCTGGTGGTCCCGGTGTCCCTCGTACTCCGGGGGGTTCGAGAGGTACCGCGGGCTGGGGCGGTGCGGCCGTCTCGGCGGCTTTGGAGGCCGACGGCCTGACCGAGCGGGAGACGGAGGTGCTCGTGCTCGTCGCCGACGGACTGTCCAACCACGAGATCGCCGGCCGGCTGCGGATCTCCACGGCGACGGTGAAGACGCACATCAACAATCTCTTCGCCAAGACCGGGGTACGCGACCGTGCCCAGGCCGTGCGATACGCATATCAGCACGGTCTGGTCAGGGCTCCGAGCCGCAGAGTCACCTGATGGGGTGAAGTGAGGGGGGAGAAGAGTCCGGGATGTTCCCGCTCTGTCCATCCTTGGGCACGCGGCCGAAACGGTTCGCTGACAAGGAGAGTTGACCGGTGGAGCAGGTGGACGAGCAGGAGGGGCGCGACGCGTCGGCGTTGCCGGTCGGCGACCCCTGGTACGAGGCGACGGGCACCGACGGAGGTGAGCGCGCGGAGGCCGGGGTGTCCGGTGGCAGTCCCGCCGACGCGGTGCCGAGGCAGCGAGTCCACAGCGCGGCGGAGATCTATCTGGAAGTGCAGCGGAGCCCCGCCTTCCAGGAAGTGCGCAGCCGCTACCGCCGGTTCGTCTTCCCGGCCGCTCTCGCCTTCCTCCTCTGGTACCTCGCCTACGTGGTGGCGGCGACCGCGGCGCCCGGGTTCATGGCCCGGCCCGTCGCCGGCGCGGTGAACGTGGCGATGGTCGCGGGGCTCGGACAGTTCCTCACCACCTTCCTGCTGACCTGGGCCTACGCGCGGCACGCGCGGCTGCGCAGGGACCGGGCGGCGCTGGAACTGCGCTGGGACACCCAGGAGATGACCCGAGGGGCGGTGCAGTCGTGACCGGAGACCATCAGACCCTCGCGCTCCTGCTGTTCAGCGCCTTCGTCGCGGTCACCCTGGGGATCACGACCTGGGTGAGCCGGAACCGGCACGGTTCGGCGGAGGAGTTCTACGCCGGGGGCCGGTTGTTCTCCCCCCTGGAGAACGGCTTCGCGATCGCCGGCGACTACATGTCCGCGGCCTCCTTCCTGGGCATCTCCGGGCTGATCGCGCTCTACGGCTACGACGGCATGCTGTACTCCGTCGGATTCCTCGTCGCCTGGCTGGTCGTGCTGCTGCTGGTCGCCGAACTGGTCCGCAACTGCGGAAAGTTCACGCTGGCCGACGTCGTCGCCGCGCGGATGGCCGAGCGGCCGGTGCGGATCGCCGCGGGCACCTCCTCGGTGGCGGTCTCCGTGCTGTACCTCGTGGCGCAGATGGTGGGGGCCGGGAGCCTGGTCGCGCTGCTGCTCGGAGGGACCGGCGAGGCGGCCCGGTCGTGGACGGTGATCGGCGTCGGCGCCCTGATGGTGGTCTACGTGTCGCTCGGCGGCATGCGCGCCACCACCTGGATCCAGATCGTCAAGGCGGTGCTGCTCATGTCGGGGACCGTCGCGCTGACCGTCCTCGTCCTCTTCCGCTTCCACGGAGACGTGAACAGCCTGCTCTCCACGGCGGCCCAGCGCAGCGGCCACGGCATGGACTTCCTCGCCCCGGGGCTGCGTTACGGCGGCGACTGGACGTCCCGGCTCGACTTCATCAGCCTCGGCCTCGCGCTGGTCCTGGGCACCGCCGGACTGCCGCACATCCTCTCGCGCTTCTACACGGTCCCGACGGCCCGGGCCGCCCGCCGCTCCGTCGTCTGGTCCATCGGGCTCATCGGCAGCTTCTACCTGATGACCATCGTGCTCGGCTTCGGCGCCGCAGCCCTGATCGGCCCGGACGCGGTCCGCTCCTCCAACGCGTCGGGGAACACGGCCGTGCCGCTGCTCGCCCTCGACCTCGGCGGCGGCGCGGGCTCCACGGGCGGCACGGTGCTCTTCGCCATCGTCGCCGCCGTCGCCTTCGCCACCATCCTCGCCGTGGTCGCGGGCATCACCCTGGCCTCGTCGGCGTCCGTGGCCCACGACCTGTACAGCTCGCTGCGCCGCCGGCACGCGAAGCCGTACAGCGAGGTGACCGTCGCGCGGGTCGCCGCCGCGGTGATCGGCGCGGTGGCCATCGGGCTCGGGCTGCTGGCCCGCGACCTCAACGTCGCCTTCCTCGTCGGTCTGGCCTTCGCGGTCGCGGCCTCCGCCAACCTGCCGGTGCTGCTGTTCTCGCTCTTCTGGCGGCGGTTCACCACCCGGGGGGCGGTCTGGTCGGTGTACGGCGGTCTGATCCCGGCCGTGGTGCTGGTCCTGCTCTCGCCCGTCGTCTCCGGCAGCCCGGAGGCGCTCTTCCCCGGCGTCGACTTCCACCTGTTCCCGTTGCAGAACCCGGGTGTGGTCTCCATCCCGCTCGGCTTCCTCGCCGGCTGGATCGGCACGGCGACCTCGTCGGAACCGTCCGACGAGGCCCGGCACGCCGAGACCGAGGTCCGGGCGCTCACCGGCGCCGGAGCCGTCTGACACGGCCCCGTGCCCAGGGCCTGGCCGTTCCGGGGCTTCAGGGGGCGGGGTGCGAGGAGGCCCAGGCGTATCGGTGCTCGGGGCGCCCGGTCTCGCCGTACCGGAGGGAGAGGCGGACGCGGCCGGTGCGTTCGAGGAGCTTGAGATAGCGCTGTGCGGTCTGGCGGCTGACGCCGGACCGCTCGGCGATCTCCTGTGCGGAGAGCGGTCCGTCGGCCGCGAGCAGGACCTGCCGAACCAGCTCGGCCGTCGTGGGGGAGTGGCCCTTGGGCAGGTCCGGGGCGACGGCACCGGCCGAGAGGACGCCGAAGATCCGGTCCACCTCGGCCTGTTCGGCCTCGCCGCCGCTCTCCAGGGTGCGGCGGAGGGTCGCGTACGCCTCCAGCTTGGCCCGCAGTCCGGCGAAGTTGAACGGCTTCACCAGGTACTGGAGGGCTCCGTGGCGCATCGCGGCCTGCACGGTCGCCACGTCCCGGGCCGCAGTCACCATGATCACGTCGCACTGGTGGCCGCGGGCGCGGAGTTCCCGTACGGCGGCGAGGCCGTTCTCGTCGGGCAGGTAGTGGTCCAGGAGGATCAGATCGACGGCGTGTCCGTCCAGGGCGGCGAGCGCCTCGGCGGTGGAGTGGGCGGTGGCGACGACCCGGAAGTCCGGCATCTTGGCGACGTAGGCGGCGTTGATCCGCGCGACCCGGACGTCGTCGTCGACCACGAGCACGTCGATCATCGCGCTTCCTCCGCCGTCTCCGGTCCCGCGGCTCCGGGGAGCCCGACCCCTTTGGGGGCGACGGGGTTGGTGGGGTCGATGGCGCCCGGGAGGGTCGCGAGGCGCTCCGGTTCCTCGGTCAGGGCGTCGGGGAGGACGACCGTGAACTCGGCGCCGCCGTCGGGGCCGTCGGTGACCCGGGCGGTGCCGCCCCGGCGTTCGGCGAGCCGGCGGACCAGGGCGAGGCCCAGTCCGCGCTTGCCGTGCGCGGGGAGCGCCTTCGTGGTCCAGCCCTCGGTGAAGATCAGCTCGCGGCGGTCCCGGGGGACGCCCGGTCCGCTGTCCGAGACCCGCAGGACGACCGTGCGCCCCTCGCCCCCGAGGCTGACGCCCACCCGGGCGCCGGCGGTGCCGGCGACGGCGTCGAGGGCGTTGTCGACGAGGTTGCCGACCACGGTGACCAGCTCCCGCGGATCGACGAGCCGGTCGGGCAGCAAGGAGTCGGGGGCGAGGCGCAGCGAGACCCCGCGCTCGGCGGCAACGGTGGACTTGCCGACCAGGAGGGCGGCGAGCAGCGGGTCGTGGATCTTCTCGGTGACCTGCTCGGCGGTGGCCCGGTGCACGCCGACCACCTCGGTGACGAACTCGACGGCCTCCTCGTGCATCTCCAGCTCCAGGAGGCCCAGGAGGGTGTGCAGACGGTTGGCGTGTTCGTGGTCCTGCGCGCGGAGGGCGTCGATCAGGCCGCGGGTCGAGTCCAGCTCGCGCCCGAGGTGTTCCAGCTCGGTGCGGTCGCGCAGCGTCGCGACGGCGCCGCCGTCGTCCGTCGGCATCCGGTTGGCGATCAGCACCCGGTGCCCCCGGACGGTGAGCAGGTCGTCGCCGGTGACCCGGCCGGCGAGGACGTCCGCCGTCCGGCCCGCGCCGAGGACCTCGTCCAGCGGTCTGCCGTCGGCCTCCGGGCCGAGACCGAGGAGTCGCCGGGCCTCGTCGTTCACGAGCCGTACGGAGCCGTTGCGGTCCAGGGCCACGACGCCCTCGCGGATGCCGTGCAGCATCGCCTCGCGCTCGGCGAGCAGCGCGGAGATGTCGGAGAAGGCCAGGTCGTGGGTCTGGCGCTGGAGACGCCGGGAGATCAGATAGGCGGCCAGGGCCCCCGCGGCGAGCGCGCCGCCGGCGTAGGCGAGGAGCCCGGGGATCGCCGCGAGGAGCCGGTCCCGGACGCTGTCGTACGCGATGCCGACCGACACCGCGCCGACGATCCGCCCGTCCGCGTCCCGCAGCGGCACCTTGCCGCGTGCCGAGCGGCCCAGGGTGCCGTCGTCGATCTCCATCACCTCGCGCCCGGCGAGGACGTCGCTCGGGTCCGTGGAGACGAGCCTGCCGATCCGGGCGGGGTCGGTGTGCGACCAGCGCACCCCCCGGGTGTCCATGACCACGACGTACTCGGCGCCCGTCGCGACCCGGATCCGTTCGGCCTCCGTTTGGACCGGGCCCCGAGCGGAGGGCGCACTCCCGGTCAGGTCGCGGGCGACGCGCGGCGAAGCGGCGGTGTCGGCGATGGCCAGGGCCTGCCGCATGGCCTGGTCGTCGAGCTGAGCGCTGAGCGGGGCCAGGAACAGCCCCGTCGCGAGGACGGTCACACCGGTCGCGATGGCCAGCTGCATCAGCAGGACCTGCGAGAACACCCGCTGCGGCCACCCGAACCGCCGACGGCGCACCACGGGGCGCGGAGGGCTGGTCTGTGCGGGGTTCATGCCGGAAAAGGTACGGTGCCGCGCCCGGCGACCGGAAATGGCGTCGGCGCGGGCGTCCGTCCGGAAACCTATTCTGGAGGACCCACACCCGTGGGACCCCGCAGGAACCGGAGGCACGTCCCTTGACCACGCAGCAGATCCCCGTCGTCGTCCTGGCCGGGTTCCTCGGCGCCGGGAAGACCACGCTGCTCAACCATCTGCTGCGCAGCTCCCGGGGGACCCGTATCGGTGTCATGGTCAACGACTTCGGCGACATCGGCATCGACGCGATGAGGATCGCAGGGCAGGTCGGCTCCACCGTCTCCCTCGGCAACGGCTGCCTGTGCTGCGCCGTCGACGCGAGCGAACTCGACGAGTACCTGGAGGTCCTCACCCGCCCAGAGTCGCGGCTCGACGTGATCGTGATCGAGGCGAGCGGGCTGGCCGAGCCGCAGGAACTGGTGCGGATGGTCCTCGCCAGCGAGAACGAGCGGATCGTGTACGGCGGGCTCGTCCAGGTCGTCGACGCGGCCGAGTTCTCCGCGACCCGGGCGCGGCACCCCGAGACCGACCGGCACCTGCCGATCGCCGACCTCGTGGTCGTGAACAAGACCGACCGGGTCTCCGGGGCCGAGCTGCTCGCCGTCCACGAGACGGTCGGCGGTCTCGCCGGGAAGGCCGTGGTCGTCGACGCCACGCACGGGCGGATCGACCCGGAGCTGCTCTTCGACCGGGTGGTCCCCGAAGGGGAGATCGAGGGCCAGATGTCGATCGAGGACATCCTGTACGCGGAGGAGGACTGCGACGGTGACCCGCAGGCCCACACCCACACGTCCTACGAGACCGTCTCCCTGACCGCCGCCACCCCGCTCCACCCCCGCCGCATGATGGCCTTCCTCGACGCCCGCCCCGAGGGTCTCTACCGGATCAAGGGCTTCGTCGACTTCGGCCTCGCCGACCCGGCGAACCGCTACGGCGTCCACGCGGTGGGCCGCTTCCTGCGCTTCTACCCCGAGCCGTGGCCCGAGGGCGAGGAGCGGCTCACCCAGCTCGTCCTGATCGGCTCCGGCATCGACGCGGCCGGCCTCCGCAAGGAACTGGCCTCCTGCGAGCTGAACGGCCCGCAGGACACCCCCGACGAAACCGGGATGTGGGGCGTCCTGCGGTACGTGCAGCGGTCTGAGGAGGAACCGGCCTGACCGGACCGCCACGCGACGATCAGAGGACCTCTGCGAGCTCCCCGGACTCCGCCTCATCAGGGCCGGGGCCGTCCGCACCGTCGTCCACGATGACCTTGCCCATCTCGGAGGCCACCTGTGCGAGCAGGGCGGCCTTCCGCGCGGCGAAGAAGGCGTGGAAGTCGTCGAGCGCCATGAGTTCCGGCGCGACCAGGTGGGACCGGATGTGCCCGTGGACCACCTCCGGCGTCGACTCCGCGCTCTTGGCGAGCTTCACCAGGTAGTCGGAGGGCGCGTTGCCCCCGATGATCCGGTTCGTGCGGGCGGTCAGGGGGGTCTTGTTGATGATGGAGTTGTAGCGCCCGGGGTCCTTGCCCGCCTCCTCGCACCACACCTTCGGGAAGATGTGGTGGATGTCGATCGACTCGTCGAAGTAGCCGGTGATCTCCGCCTTCTCGCCGGTGCGCCAGTCCATGGCGCCGGCCTTGAGCAGCAGTGCGTAGATGCCCTTGTACGCGGCGCTGTTACGGGTCCGCAGCGTCAGGAGGCGACTGGGCGCGAACTCCGCGGCCTCGATCGTGCGGGGTTCGCCCGGGGTGCCCCTGATCCAGCCGACGACATCCGGCAGGTCGTGGCTGAACCGGGTCTCGGTCGAGCCGCCGTACAGCTCCCCGAAGACCCCGCACCAGTACCAGCGGGCGAGCTTGTGCTGGGCCCCGGCGCTCTGCGCGTCCTCACCCGCGAGCGCCAGGATCGCCGCGAGCGGGATGAGCTGGGTGCCGTACGGCAGGAACCTGGTGTCGAAGACGAACTGCTGGTGCAGGAACTTCGCCGCCCGCTTGAACCCCTGGACGACCAGTGGCGCGAAGCGCTCGTACTCGTCCAGGCGCAGCTCCAGCATGTCCTTGCGCTTGCAGCCGATGCGGGGAAGACGCTCCTCCGCCACCCCGCGTGCCACGGCTTCGTCACGCCGGGCGGCCGTGGCGAGCAGGGTCACCGACTGGAGGAAGTCGGTGTTCGACACGTCCCTGATGATGCGGTACTCCGGTGCCTGCCAGGACGCCTTGACCTCCTTCTCCCAGTGCTGCCGAAGGTCGAACTCGTCCGCCGCGAAGGTGGCGGTGAGGAGCTCGAAGACGGTGAGGGAGACGCCGCCGGTGTTGACGTTCTCGAACACCTGGCAGACGGCCTGACGGGCCGTGTTCTTGCCGAGGGAGATGACGGGCACCTGGTAGCGGTCGAAGTTCCTGACGAAGACCTCCTCGAACCGTCCCCAGTCACGGAGGCTCTCCTTGTCGCGGTCCCACCAGAACTCCTGGAAGCCCATCCTCCAGTCGTAGGGGTCGAGGACGGCGCTCAGCGGAAAGAGCCGGGCCTCGTACTCCTTCTCGCGGCTGGAGTAGTCCTGGAGCACCTCGCCGCGGAAGTTCCTGACGATCCTGTCCTCCGGCAGGAAGCGGATCGCGTCCTCGCGGTCCGTCTGCCCGTCCAGGACCGCGCGCATGTCGACGTAGAACCAGCCGGACACCCGGTGCTTGCGCAGGTCCTGGGTCACCACCGGCTTGCCCAGCTTGATGGACTGGAAGAGCGAGGTGAGACGCTGCTGGCCGTCGAGGACGAGGGTCTCCGGCTCGGTGTCCCGGGGCGGCTCCGCGCCCTCGATGGGCCGGTGCTTGAACCTGACGTCCCCGCCGGACTGCAGCGTCATGACCGTGCCGACCGGGAACCCCTGCGACACGGACGCGAGCAGCGCGGTGATGTTCGGATGGGGCCACACCCAGCCCCGCTGGAACTCGGGGAGCTGCGCTCTTCCCTCAGCGACCTGCCGGAGCAGGTCGCGGAGCGGGCGCTTGTCGATGCTGAATGCTTCGTCCGTCAACGAGGCCGTCCTTCACTCGGGCGTCAGACGTGCCGGAGCAGCCCCCGGCCGGTCACCGGGCCGAGGCTACCCGGCGGTCGGGAAGCCCGTCCGACGGTCCCGTGAGACGGGATGGCCGGGGCAGGAGGTCCGAGGGGGACGGGGCCGGCGCCTGGGGCCGGACGGGGGGAGACCCCGGGCGGCGAGGCGGGGCGCCTGTCGCGCGGGGTCTCCTTGCGTCGTCGGTCCGGTCAGGAGGCCGGGCTCGCCACCACGTCGACCGGGTGGGGGAGCGGGGTTCCCGAGCCGTCGCGGCGGGGGTCGGGGTCGGGGAGGGTGACCGGGGCACCGGTCTTCTGGGCGGCGCGTGCCGGGGTGGTGCCCGCCCAGGCGAAGATCAGGACGTCCTCGCCCTTGAGGAAGCGCTGGCAGCGGACGCCGCCGGTGGCGCGGCCCTTGCGCGGGTACTGGTCGAAGGGGGTCAGCTTCGCCGAGGTGCCCGCCGCGGAGTCCAGGGTGCCGGTGGAGCCCGCGACGGTGAACACGACGGCGTCCGCCGCCGGATCGACCGCGGTGAAGGAGAGCACCTCGGCGCCGGCCGTCAGCTTGATGCCCGCCATGCCGCCCGCGGGACGGCCCTGGGGCCGTACCTGCGCGGCCTGGTAGCGCAGCAGCTGGGCGTCGGAGGTGATGAAGACCAGGTCCTCCTCCCCGGTCCGCAGCTCGGTCGCGCCGACGATCCGGTCACCGTCCTTGAGGGTGATGACCTCCAGCTCGTCCTTGTTGGCCGGGTAGTCCGGCACCACGCGCTTCACCACGCCCTGGAGCGTGCCGAGGGCCAGGCCGGGCGAGGACTCGTCGAGCGTGGTCAGGCAGACCACCGTCTCGTCGGCCTCCAGGGACAGGAACTCGGAGAGCGGCGCACCGCCCGCCAGGTTCGGGGCGCTCGCGGTGTTCGGGAGCTGCGGCAGGTCGATCACCGCGATCCGCAGCAGCCGGCCGGCCGACGTCACCGCTCCGACGTCACCGCGCTGGGTGGCCGCCACCGCGGACAGGATCACGTCGTGCTTGGCGCGTGCGGCCTCCGGGTCGACCGGGGGCAGCTCGGCCGTCGCCGTGCGGGCCAGCAGGCCGGTCGAGGACAGCAGGACGCGGCAGGGGTCGTCCGCGACCTCCAGCGAGACCGCCGCGACGGGCGCGCCGGCGGACTCCAGCAGGACGGTGCGGCGGTCGGTGGCGAACTTCTTGGCGACCGCGGCCAGCTCCGCCGAGACGAGCTTGCGCAGCTCGGCGTCGGAGTCGAGGATGCCGGTCAGCTCGTCGATCTCGCCGGTGAGCCGGTCGCGCTCGGTCTCCAGCTCGATCCGGTCGAACCGGGTGAGGCGGCGCAGCGGGGTGTCCAGGATGTACTGCGTCTGGATCTCGCTCAGCGAGAAGCGCTCCATCAGGCGCTCCTTGGCCTGCGCGGAGTTGTCGCTCTCCCGGATGAGGCGGATGACCTCGTCGATGTCGAGCAGCGCGACGAGCAGGCCGAGCACCAGGTGGAGGCGGTCGCTCTTCTTGGTCCGGCGGAACTCGGAGCGGCGCCGGACGACCTCGAAGCGGTGGTCGAGGTAGACCTCCAGGAGCTCCTTGAGGCCGAGGGTGAGCGGCTGGCCGTCGACCAGCGCCACGTTGTTGATGCCGAAGGACTCCTCCATCGGCGTCAGCTTGTAGAGCTGCTCCAGGACGGCCTCGGGCACGAAGCCGTTCTTGACCTCGATGACGAGGCGCAGGCCGTGGCTGCGGTCGGTGAGGTCCTTGACGTCCGCGATGCCCTGGAGCTTCTTGGAGCCGACGAGGTCCTTGATCTTGGAGATGACCTTCTCGGGGCCGACCGTGAAGGGCAGCTCGGTCACGATGATGCCCTTGCGGCGGGCCGTCACCGTCTCCACGGTCGCCGTGGCGCGGATCTTGAAGGAGCCGCGGCCCGACTCGTACGCGTCCTTGATGCCGGACAGGCCGACGATCCGGCCGCCGGTGGGCAGGTCGGGGCCGGGCACGAACCGCATGAGGGTCTCGAGGTCGGCGCTCGGGTGGCGGATCAGGTGGCGCGCGGCCGCGATCACCTCGCCGAGGTTGTGCGGCGGCATGTTGGTCGCCATGCCGACCGCGATGCCGGAGGCGCCGTTCACCAGGAGGTTCGGGTAGGCGGCGGGGAGCGCGACCGGTTCCTGCTCCTGGCCGTCGTAGTTCGGCGCGAAGTCGACCGTGTCCTCGTCGATGGACTCGGTCATCAGCAGCGCGGCCGGGGCCATCCGCGACTCGGTGTACCGCATGGCGGCCGGCGGGTCGTCGTTGCCCAGGGAACCGAAGTTGCCGTGGCCGTCGACCAGCGGGAGCCGCATGGAGAACGGCTGCGCCATGCGGACCATGGCGTCGTAGATGGACGCGTCGCCGTGCGGGTGCAGCTTGCCCATCACCTCGCCGACGACGCGGGCGCACTTGACGAACCCGCGGTCGGGGCGCAGGCCCATCTCGCCCATCTGGTAGACGATCCGGCGCTGGACGGGCTTCATCCCGTCGCGGGCGTCCGGGAGCGCGCGCGAGTAGATCACCGAGTACGCGTACTCGAGGAAGGAGCCCTGCATCTCGTCGACGACGTCGATGTCGAGGATTCGCTCCTCGAACGCGTCGTCCGGCGGCGGTGTCTTCGTGCTGCGGCGGGCCATCGCGGCTGCGGCTCCTTCACCAACAAGGTTGATCTGACGCGGACCATTGTGGACCGTGCCACCGACAACGCCGACCGCGACCCGGAAGAGGGACATCAGGACCGGGCGGGAACTTCGCCAGGTGTCGGCGCGCTTGCATACAGTGGCAGGACTTTTTCACATCGCGATCGAAGGGACGTACATGCCCATGGGTCACACGGCCACGGCCGAGGCCGGCTCCGGCGGCCTGACAGCGACCGAGCACCGGTTGGCGAACGGCCTGCGTGTGGTGCTGTCGGAGGACCACCTGACCCCGGTCGCGGCGGTCTGCCTCTGGTACGACGTCGGCTCGCGCCACGAGGTCGAGGGCCGCACGGGCCTCGCCCACCTCTTCGAGCACCTGATGTTCCAGGGCTCGAAGCAGGTCCACGGGAACGGTCACTTCGAGCTGGTGCAGGGCGCGGGCGGCTCGCTCAACGGCACGACGAGCTTCGAGCGCACCAACTACTTCGAGACCATGCCCACCCACCAGCTGGAGCTCGCGCTCTGGCTGGAGGCCGACCGCATGGGCTCCCTGCTGGCCGCCCTGGACGACGAGTCCATGGAGAACCAGCGGGACGTCGTCAAGAACGAGCGCCGCCAGCGGTACGACAACGTGCCGTACGGCACGGCCTTCGAGAAGCTCACGGCGCTGGCCTACCCGGAGGGTCACCCCTACCACCACACGCCGATCGGCTCCATGGCCGACCTGGACGCGGCGACGCTGGAGGACGCGCGGAACTTCTTCCGCACGTACTACGCCCCGAACAACGCGGTGCTGTCCGTCGTCGGCGACATCGACCCGGCGCAGACGCTCGCCTGGATCGAGAAGTACTTCGGCTCCATCCCGCAGCACGACGGCAAGCGCCCGCCGCGCGACGGCTCCCTCCCCGACGTCATCGGCGAGCAGCTGCGCGAGGTCGTCGAGGAGGAGGTCCCGGCCCGCGCGCTGATGGCCGCCTACCGGCTGCCGCACGACGGTACGCGCGAGTGCGACGCCGCCGACCTGGCGCTGACGGTCCTGGGCGGCGGCGAGTCCTCCCGCCTGCACAACCGGCTGGTCCGCCGCGACCGCACGGCCGTCGCCGCCGGCTTCGGCCTGCTGCGCCTCGCCGGCGCGCCCTCGCTCGGCTGGCTGGACGTGAAGACCTCCGGAGGCGTCGAGGTCCCGCAGATCGAGGCGGCCGTCGACGAGGAGCTCGCCCGGTTCGCCGCCGAGGGGCCGACGCCCGAGGAGATGGAGCGCGCGCAGGCCCAGTTGGAGCGCGAGTGGCTGGACCGGCTCGGCACCGTGGCGGGCCGCGCCGACGAACTGTGCCGGTTCGCCGTGCTGTTCGGCGACCCGCAGCTCGCCCTGACGGCCGTGGACCGGGTCCTGGCCGTCACCGCCGAGGAGGTGCAGGCGGTCGCCGCGGCCAAGCTGCGCCCCGACAACCGCGCGGTCCTGGTCTACGAGCCGGTGGCCGCCGACGAGAGCGACAGCGACGAGGAAGAGGGAGCGGACCAGTGACCGACGCTGCCGTGTCTTTGACCAGCATGGACTTCCACCCGCAGCCGGCGCCGGGTGTCGCCAGGCCCTGGGCCTTTCCCGCCCCGGACCGGACGACGCTGGACAACGGTCTGACGCTGCTGACCAGTCACCGCCCCGGCCAGCAGGTCGTGGCGGTGGAGATCTTCCTGCCGGCCCCGCTGGACGCCGAGCCCGCCGGTCTCGACGGTGTCGCCACCATCATGGCCAGGGCGCTCTCGGAGGGCACCGACCAGCACAGCGCGGAGGAGTTCGCGGCCGAGCTGGAGCGGTGCGGCGCCACGCTCGACGCGCACGCCGACCACCCGGGTGTGCGGGTCTCCCTCGAGGTGCCCGCCTCCCGGCTGCCCAAGGCCCTGGGGCTGCTCTCCGAGGCCCTGATCGCGCCGGCGTTCCTGGACACCGAGATCGAGCGCCTGGTGCGCAACCGTCTCGACGAGATCCCGCACGAGACGGCCAACCCGGGCCGCCGCGCCGCCAAGCAGCTCTCCAAGGAGCTCTTCCCGGCCGAGTCCCGGATGTCCCGGCCGCGTCAGGGCACCGAGGAGACCGTCGCCGCCATCGACGCCGCCGCCGTCCGCGCCTTCTTCGAGGCGTACGTGCGGCCCGGCACGGCCACCGCGGTGGTCGTCGGCGACCTGACGGACGTGGACCTCGACAAGGTCCTCGCGGACTCGCTGGGCGCCTGGACCGGCGAGCCGGCCGAGCCGCTCCCGATGCCGCCGATCACCGCCGACGACACCGGACGGGTCGTCATCGTGGACCGTCCCGGCGCCGTCCAGACCCAGCTGCTCATCGGCCGGGTCGGTCCGGACCGGCACGACCGGGTCTGGCCGGCCCAGGTCCTCGGCTCGTACTGCCTCGGCGGCACCCTCACCTCGCGGCTCGACCGGGTCCTGCGCGAGGAGAAGGGCTACACGTACGGCGTGCGGGCCTTCGGGCAGGTGCTCCGCTCGGACGCCGGGGGCAACGGCGCCTCGATGCTGGCCATCAGCGGCTCCGTCGACACGCCCAACACCGGCCCGGCCCTCGCCGACCTGTGGCAGGTGCTGCGCACCCTCGCCGCCGAGGGGCTGACGGACGCGGAGCGCGAGACGGCCGTGCAGAACCTGGTGGGCGTCGCGCCGCTCAAGTACGAGACGGCCGCCTCCGTCGCCGGGACGCTCGCCGACCAGGTCGAGCAGCACCTTCCGGACGACTTCCAGGCCCAGTTGTACGCGCGGCTGTCGGAGACGGGCACGGTCGAGGCGACCGCGGCCGTCGTCAGCGCCTTCCCCGTGGACCGGCTCGTGACGGTGCTCGTGGGCGACGCGGCGCAGATCGCGGAGCCGGTGCGGGAGCTCGGCATCGGCGAAGTGACCGTCGTGACGGGCTGATTCCGGCCCTCGTGAGGCAACGGGAGGACCCCGGCGAGCTGTTCGCCGGGGTCCTCCCCTTTGTCCGTATTGAGGGCAACGGTGATCGTATGCCCTGTGGCATGTCTTACAAAAAGCCTGTCCGGTTGGTGATTGAAAGACGATCCGCATAGCGTCGGTGCGGCTGTTCGTCAGTTGCACGTGCCGCAGCCGCGGCATCGGACAGTCATCGCCGAGTCCCCGTCAGGCGCGAGCCTGGGGAGCCGGGGACCCACATCGAGTCCCTGGGGTGAATCGGACGCCTTCGTCTCGTGCGGAGGGGCCCGTAGGAGACCTTCCTGCTCCGAACCCGTCAGCTAACCCGGTAGGCGAGAAGGAAGGAAAGGACCAGCCCCTACATGGCGTTCACCCGTGCCACCGGGAAGCATCGTGGTCCGAGCCGGATGGCACGCCGCGGCGTGGGCATCGCAGGCGTCGCGACCCTCGCCACCACCGGCGTCATCGGAACCCTCGCTTCCCCGGCGCTCGCCGCCGACACGGACAACCGCTCCCCCGAGGACACCGGCCTCACCCAGGTGATCACCGAGGACTCCCTCGTGGACCGGATCAACGCCCAGGCCGCCGCCCAGGAGCGGGAGGCCGTCGAGGCCATCGCCAAGGCGAAGGCCAAGGCCGAGGCGAAGCGCAAGGCCGAGGCCCGCGCCAAGGAGATCCGGCTGGAGCGCGAGCGCGCCGCCCGCGAGGCCGAGCGCCGCCGCCTGGCCTCCTTCCAGCTCCCCGTCGCCGGCTCGTACATCTCCACCGGCTACAAGACCGGCGGGTCGCTCTGGTCCTCCGGCAGCCACTCCGGCGTCGACTTCCACGCCGCCTACGGCACGCAGGTCGTCTCCGTGGGCTCCGGCACCGTCGTCGAGGCCGGCTGGGGCGGCGCGTACGGCAACAACATCGTCATCAGGATGAACGACGGCACGTTCACCCAGTACGGGCACCTCTCCTCCATCGGGGTCCACGTCGGCCAGACCGTCGAGCCCGGCCAGCCGATCGGCGTCTCCGGCTCGACCGGCAACTCCACCGGCCCGCACCTCCACTTCGAGGCGCGCACGGGCGCGGACTACGGCTCCGACATCAACCCGATCGCGTACCTCCGCGCCCGCGGCGTCGCGGTCTGACCCGCACCGCCCGCGCATCGCGTCGCAAAAGCCCCGGCTCGTACTGAGCCGGGGCTTTTCGCTGTCCCGAAGCCGGTGACGTTCGCCAAGGATTCCTTCGGGGCATCGGAAATTCGGGCGCGCTGCAATAGAGTCGAAGATCAGGCGCAGAACAGGCGCCGCTCGAATTGTCTCGCGCGGACCAAGGCGGAGGTCGGATATGCGCATTCCCGCGCAGTCGGTATGCACGGCGATCCGGGACGACATCGTCTCCGGTGTCTACGAGCGGGGCAGCCGGCTGACCGAGGAACAGCTCGCCCGCCGGTACGGGGTCTCGCGCGTCCCGGTCCGCGAGGCCCTGCGCACCCTGGAGTCCGAGGGCTTCGTCCTCACCCGCCGGCACGCGGGCGCGCACGTCGCCGAACCGACGGAGCAGGATGCGGCCGACCTCCTCGACATGCGGTCGCTGCTGGAGCCCCTGGGGGCGGCGCGGGCCGCCCAGCGCCGTACCGACGCCCACCTCAAGGTCCTGCGGGGCCTGGTCAGGCTGGGGCAGGAGCGTGCCAGGCGCGGTCAGGGCGAGGACCTGCGCTCGCTGGGCGGCTGGTTCCACGAGACGCTCGCGCAGGCGTCGGGCAGCCCGGCCCTGACGGCGCTGCTCACCCAGCTGCGCCACAAGATCGCCTGGATGTACGTGGTGGACCAGCCCGCCCAGCCGGTCGAGGTCTGGTCCGAACACGGCGCGATCGTGGACGCGGTGGCGCGCGGCGACGCCGAGCGGGCCCGCGCGCTGACCGCGCTCCACGCGGAGCGCACCCTGTCGCTGCACCGCCTGAAAACATCGGGACGCGACCGTGTGAGGGTTTCGCAACATGTCGTCAACACGGCGAGCGTCCGGAATTAACGAAGTGGCCGTATACAAAGAACAGGAATTCGGTGGGCGCTGTTCGCGCTGCCCGAAATCGATCGTCCGGGAAAAGCGAAAGCCGTGACCGCCTCGATTTCGGCAGTCACGGCTTTGCGTGTGCGGAATCCGAAGGGATTCCACGGGGAAGCGGATCAGACGGTCTCGGGGAGCTCGTCGAGGCCCTCGGCCACCAGCTTCGCGAGACGGTCCAGCGCGACCTCGGCGCCGTCGGCGTCGGAGGACAGGACGATCTCCTCGCCGCCCTGCGCGCCCAGGCCGAGCACGGCGAGCATGGACGCGGCGTTCACCGGGGAGCCGTCGGCCTTGGCGATCGTCACCGGGACGCCGGAAGCCGTGGCGGCACGGACGAAGATGGACGCGGGGCGGGCGTGCAGGCCCTCGGCCCAGCCGACGTTGACGCGGCGCTCAGCCATGGTGTTGCCCTTCGGGTCTCAAGCGGGTTGTCTAGACCAGTCTCTCATGTGCTGCGTGGTGCTCGCGCCGACCTTCGGCCCGGATCGGACCGCCCTTCGGCCCTCCCTACCTTGCACGGCGCACACCCGCCGCGCGAGCGGTGCCGCGGTCGTGTCGCGGCCGTAGGCTGACCCCATGCAGAGCGCGTCGGAGCAGTCGGAAGCGGCGGATCGACCGGCCCCGCCGGAGCACGCCTACCCCGACCACTGGGAAGCGGACGTGGTCCTCCGCGACGGCGGCACCGCGCGCATCAGACCCATCACCGCCGACGACGCCGAGCGTCTCGTCAGCTTCTACGAGCAGGTCTCGGACGAGTCGAAGTACTACCGCTTCTTCGCCCCCTACCCGCGCCTGTCGGCCAAGGACGTCCACCGCTTCACCCACCACGACTTCGTGGACCGGGTGGGACTCGCGGCGACCGTGGGCGGCGAGTTCATCGCCACCGTGCGCTACGACCGCATCGACGACCGCGGGATGCCCGCCTCCCGGCCCGCCGACGAGGCCGAGGTCGCCTTCCTCGTCCAGGACGCCCACCAGGGGCGCGGCGTCGCCTCCGCCCTCCTCGAACACATCGCGGCCGTGGCGCGCGAGCGGGACATCCGGCGCTTCGCCGCCGAGGTGCTCCCCGCCAACAACAAGATGATCAAGGTCTTCACGGACGCCGGCTACACCCAGAAGCGCAGCTTCGAGGACGGCTCCGTCCGGCTCCACCTCGACCTCGAACCCACCGACCGCTCCCTCGCCGTCCAGCGTGCGCGGGAGCAGCGCGCGGAGGCCCGCTCCGTGCAGCGGCTCCTCACCCCCCGCTCCGTCGCCGTGGTCGGCGCCGGCCGGGCCCCCGGCGGCGTCGGCCGGACCGTGCTCCGCAACCTGATCGGGGCCGGCTTCAGCGGACCCGTGTACGCGGTGAACGCCGCGCTCACCGACAGCCCCGCCGAGCTCGACGGGGTCCCCGCCCACCCGTCCGTCGGCGCCATCGGCGCACCGGTGGACCTGGCGATCGTCGCCGTCCCGGCCGAACGCGTCCCGCAGGCCGTCGCCGACTGCGGCGAGCACGGCGTCCGGGGCATCGTGGTCCTGTCCGCCGGATACGCGGAGAGCGGCGCCGACGGCCGGGAGCGCCAGCGCCGACTCGTGCGGCAGGCCCGCTCGTACGGGATGCGCATCATCGGCCCCAACGCCTTCGGGATCATCAACACCGCGGCCGACGTCCGGCTCAACGCCTCGCTCGCCCCGCAGATGCCCGCCGCCGGCCGCATCGGGCTCTTCACCCAGTCCGGCGCCATCGGCATCGCCCTCCTCGCCGGGCTCCACCGGCGCGGCGCGGGCCTCTCCTCCTTCATCTCGGCCGGCAACCGCGCCGACGTCTCCGGCAACGACTTCCTCCAGCACTGGTACGACGACCCCGGCACCGACGTCGTCCTCCTCTACCTGGAGTCGATCGGCAACCCCCGCAAGTTCACCCGGCTGGCCCGCCGGACCGCCGCCGTCAAGCCGGTCGTCGTCGTCAAGGGCGCCCGGCACAGCGGCAGCGCCCCGCCCGGCCACCGGGTGCCGGTCACCCGCATCCCGCACGCCACGGTCTCCGCGCTGCTCCGCCAGGCAGGCGTCATCCGCGTCGACACCGTCACCGAACTCGTCGACGCCGGACTCCTCCTCGCCGCCCAGCCGCTGCCCGCCGGGCCCCGCGTCGCGATCCTCGGCAACTCCGAGTCGCTCGGCCTCCTCACCTACGACGCCTGCCTGACCGAGGGGCTGCGGCCGCTGCGCCCGCTCGACCTGACGACGGCGGCGGAGCCGGCGGACTTCCGCGACGCCCTGGCGGCGGCGCTCGCCGACGAGACGTCCGACGCCGTCGTCGTCACCGCGATCCCCTGGGTCGGCGAGAACGGCGCCACCGAGTTCGGCGACGGCGAGGTCCTCGCGGCCGCCCTCCGCGAGGCCGTGGCCTCGGCGTCCGCGCCCACCAAGCCCGTCGTCGTCGTCCACGTCGAGATGGGCGGTCTCGCCGAGGCCCTCGCGGTCGCCACGAGCACCCGCCCGGCCCCGCCCGGCCGTGACGGCGCGAGCCCCGCCGCCGCCCGACCGGAGGCGACCACCCCGGACGCGACCCCTTCGGCCGCCACGCGATCCGAGGCCGCAGCCGGACCCGCCGCCGGACCCGCGACCGCCGGCCCCTCCGCTGCGCGCCCCGGAAGCGACGTACCTCACACGAGTACGCCCTCCGGTACGGGGGCCGCCACCCGTTCGGACCTGCCCGCCGGTGCGGAGGAGACGCCCCTCGCCCCTCCGGCCCCGGCCGCCATCCCGGCCTATCCCGCCGCCGAGCGCGCCGTGCGGGCGCTGGCCGAGGCGGTGCGGTACGGACAGTGGCGGCGCCAGGCGGCCGAACCCGGCCGGGTGCCCGAGTACGAGGACATCGACGAGGCGGGGGCCGCCGGGCTCATCGCGCGCGTGCTCGGCGACCAGCGCGCCGACGACTCCGACTCCCGGGGTGTGACCCTCGGCACCGACGAGGCCGGGGAGCTGCTCGCGCGGTACGGCGTCGCCGTGCGGCCGACCCTGCCGGCGCCCACCCCCGACGCCGCCGTCGCGGCCGCCGCGCGCCTCGGCTACCCCGTCGCCCTGAAGACGACCGCGCCGCACCTGCGCCACCGGCCCGACCTCGGCGGCGTCCGCCTCGACCTGGCGTCCGAGGAGCAGCTCCGCACCGCCTACGCCGAACTCACCGAGGTCCTGGGCAAGCCGGAGGAGCTCCAGCCGGTCGTCCAGGCGATGGTGCCCCGGGGGGTCGACACCGTCGTCCGCTCCGCCATCGACCCCGCCGTCGGCGCCGTCCTCTCCTTCGGCCTGGCGGGCGCGCCCTCCGAACTGCTCGGCGACACGGCCCACCGGCTGGTCCCCGCCACCGACCGGGACGTCGCCGAACTCGTCCGTTCCCTGCGGACCGCGCCGCTGCTCTTCGGCTGGCGCGGCTCCGCACCCGTCGACACCCCCGCCCTGGAGGAGCTGCTGCTGCGGGTCTCGCGGCTCGTCGACGACCATCCCGAGGTGGTCGCGGTCTCCCTGGAGCCGGTGGTGGTCGCCCCGCGCGGGCTCTCCGTCCTCGGCACCACCGTCCGGCTGGCCCCTCCGCCGCCCCGGACCGACCTCGGTCCGCGCAGCCTGCCCCGTTACTGACGGGGCCGGAGGGGGCCCACGGCCCCGTAGGATGGAGTCCATGGCAAAGAGCGGGACGACGACCCAGGGGCTGCGCGCGGCGATCGAGCGCAGCGGCTACTACCCGGCCCTCGTGGCCGAGGCGGTGGAGGCCGCCGTCGGCGGCGAGGCCGTCGCGTCGTACGTGGTCCACCAGGAGACCACCTTCGACGCGAACGAGGTCCGGCGCCACGTCACCGTCCTCGTCCTGACCCCGCACCGCTTCATCGTCAGCCACACCGACGAGCAGGCCGCCGACACCAGCTCCCCGACGCCGTACGCCACGACGTCCACCGAGTCCGTGAAGCTCGACCGGATCTCGTCGGTCGTCGTCAGCCGTGTGGTCGCCAACCCCGAGTCGTACACGCCGGGCACGCTGCCCCGCGAGGTCGTCCTCACCATCGGCTGGGGCGCCGTCTCGCGCATCGACCTGGAGCCCGCCGCCTGCGGCGACTCCAACTGCGACGCCGACCACGGCTACACGGGCAACGCCACCGCCGACGACCTGAGCCTGCGGGTGAGCGAGGCCGGCGACGGCCCTGACACCGTCCGGCAGACGCTCGCCTTCGCCCAGGCCCTCTCCGAAGCCATCGCGGCGACCGCCGCGCCCACCCGCTGATGGCGCAGCCCGCCGCGATGACCCACGGCTGGCCCGACGACCCGTTCCCGCTCGCCCCCGAGAGCGCGCCGGTGCCCGAGTACACCTTCGGCTCGCTCGGCGACCTGCTCCCGACGCTCGTCGCCGGTCAGGGCGTGCCCGGTTTCGACCCGCGGATCGCGGAGCTGGCCCCGGCCGACCGGAACTGCGTCTTCCTGATCGACGGCCTCGGCTGGGAGCAGATCAGGTCCCACCCGGACGAGGCGCCCTACCTCACCTCGCTGCTCGGCTCCTCGCGCGGCGGCACGGGCCGCCCGATCACCGCCGGGTTCCCGGCCACGACCGCGACCTCGCTGGCCTCGGTCGGCACCGGGCGCTATCCCGGGACGCACGGACTGCCCGGCTACACGGTGCGCGACCCCGACAGCGGCGCGCTGATGAACCAGCTGCGCTGGAAGCCGTGGACCCCGCCGCACGTCTGGCAGCCGTACCCGACGGTCTTCCAGCTCGCGCACGACGCCGGGATCCACACCGCCCAGGTGTCGTCCCCGATCTTCGAGCAGACCCCGCTCACCAAGGTCGCGCTCAGCGGCGGAACGTTCCACGGGCGGCTCTCCGGCGAGGAGCGCGTGGACTTCGCCGCCGAGCAGCTCGCCGCGGGCGACCGCTCGCTGGTCTACACGTACTACAGCGAACTCGACGGCGCCGGACACCGCTTCGGCATCGACTCCGACGCCTGGCGCGGTCAGTTGATGTTCGTCGACCGGCTGGTGCAGCGGCTCGCCGAGCAGCTGCCTCCCCGCTCGGCGCTCTACGTCACGGCCGACCACGGCATGGTCGACATCCCCTTCGACGACCGGCACCGCATCGACTTCGACGAGGACTGGGAGCTGCGCGCCGGCGTCGCCCTCCTCGGCGGAGAGGGCCGCGCCCGGCACGTGTACGCGGTGCCCGGGGCCCAGGCGGACGTCCTGACCTGCTGGCGCGAGGTCGTCGGCGAGCAGTTCTGGGTCGCGGGCCGCGACGAGGCCATCGACCTGGGCTGGTTCGGGGACGAGGTCGACGAGCGCGTGTACGGGCGGATCGGCGACGTCGTCGCCGCGGCCCACGACGACGTCGCGATCACCGCCTCCGTCAACGAACCCCACGAGTCCGCGATGGCCGGGATGCACGGGTCGATGACCCCCGCGGAGCAGCTCGTCCCGCTGCTCGAAGTCCGTTCCTGAACCCCACCGCCCTTCCCCGCCCCTCACCCCCCCCACGACCTGAAAGGTCCCCGACCCGTCATGCCCGAGCTGGTCTTCTTCTCCGGAACGATGGATTGCGGGAAGAGCACCCTGGCGCTCCAGATCGGCCACAACCGGTCGGCCCGAGGGCTCCAGGGCGTGATCTTCACCCGTGACGACCGGGCGGGCGAGGGCAAGCTCTCCTCCCGCCTCGGCCTGGTGACGGAGGCGGTCGAGGCCGGCGAGGGCATGGACCTGTACGCCTACCTCGTCGGGCAGCTCTCCCAGGGCGGCAAGGCGGACTACGTGATCGTCGACGAGGCGCAGTTCCTCGCCCCGGACCAGATCGACCAGCTCGCCCGGATCGTCGACGACCTCGGCATGGACGTCTTCGCCTTCGGTATCACCACCGACTTCCGGACCAAGCTCTTCCCCGGTTCGCAGCGGCTCATCGAGCTGGCGGACCGGATCGAACAGCTCCAGGTCGAGGCCCTCTGCTGGTGCGGCGCGCGCGCCACGCACAACGCCCGCACGGTGGGCGGCGAGATGGTCGTCGAGGGCGAGCAGGTCGTCGTCGGGGACGTGAACCGGCCCTCGGAGGAGATCGGTTACGAGGTCCTCTGCCGGCGCCACCACCGCCGCCGCATGACCTCGGCTGCGGCGCGCGCCGGCGCCCTGTCGCCCGACGTCCTCCCGGTCAACCAGACCTGACGCCGCCGCGCACCGGCGGCTCCGGGTCGCCGCGCGGGCCGGCTCCGGCGTCCCCGATCGACCGTGGGACGCATCCCTCTTCGCAGGTCAGGGACGGTGGGAACGGGACGGGACGTCCCATCCCGCGGGAGCCGTCGCCCTTCCGGGCGGGGTGGCGGAGAGTGGTGGCCGCACCACTTCCCTCCACCTGTTCAGGAGACCCTGCCTTGTTCAAGAAGCTCACGTCGCAGGCCGCCCTCGTCGCGGCCGCCGCCGCCCTGCTCACCGGCACCGTGACGGGCGGCAGCGCGAGCGCATCGACCGGCGCGTCGTACATCGGGAACGGCTACCCGAACGGCACCACCGCCGTCCGGTGCGTGCAGCACCTGATCAACTACGCGATCGACCGCGGCCGTTACTGGGGCGTGGCCAAGGTCGCCGAGGACGGCATCTGGGGCCCGAAGACCCGTCAGGCCGTCATCGACGTGCAGCGGGGCACGGGCGGGTCCCTGTCGGTCGACGGCATCGTGGGGCCGCGCACCGGAGACATGCTGATGTTCGAGGGCGACCCGGAGTGGAGCGGCGGTGGGGCCGGCAAGGGCCCCTGCTACAGCTACGTGCCCACGACCTACTGAGCCGGCCGGCCACGCGCCGACCGTACGAACAGGGCCTCCCGGGATTCCCGGGAGGCCCTGCCGTCGTCGGTGGCGGCGGGGTCACGACTCCGCGGTCGGGCCGGTCGGCGGGCGCAGCGCGTCCGTCAGACGGCCGAGGGTCGCGCCGTCGACGGGCGCGGTGCCGTTGAGGGTGCCGACGAGCGCCTGGGCGAGGACGGTCGCGGCGCCGATCCGCGTGTCCTCCCGCTCGTCGCCGGTGACCTTGCCGATCACGGCGTCGCGCACCGACCACGAGACGGCGGGGTCCCCGAACAGGTCGGGGAAGGAGAGCGCCATCATGCACACGCCCACGTTGGCGGAGAGGATCGTCTGGCCGGCGAGTTCGGGGGCCGTGCGCAGGCGTCCGGCGTCGCGGCAGCGCTCGACGGCCTGGAGGAGGATCGCCCGGGCCTCGTCGATCGCCCGCGGCTTTGCGTCACCCGTCGGAGTGAACATCAGTCGGTAGAGGTGGGGGTTGCGCAGCGCGAACCCGACGTGGCCGTCCCACGCGGTGCGGAGGTCCGCCACCGGGTCGTCGGTGAGCGGGTTGCGCCGCTTGTCGGCGAGGAAGCGCTCGAAGCCCACGTCGGCCACCGCCGTGAGCAGCCCCTGCTTGTCGCCGAACTGGCGGTAGATCTCGGGCATGCCGACCTTGGCGCGGTCGCAGATGGCGCGGGTCGAGATGGCCAGGGCGTCCTTGGTGGCGAGCAGCTCTCCGGTGGCTTCCAGGATGCGCTCTCGGGCCGTCGACATGGCCCCACGATAACAGCGCTAACAGGCCGGACCTGGGGGTTCGTCGCGAGGGGGGAGTTGGGTGCGCGGTCGCGTAATCAATGATTACGACATGTGTTAGCGTGTGTAACACCCCTCGCCTCCATCCGTCGAAAGGGAACCTCCATGACCGCCACCGCCCCGACCGTGCCCACCGCCCCGACCGCGTCCACCACCCTGCGCGACGTGATCGGCCTGCCCCAGGGGCTCCCGCGCCTGGGCGGATCCGCCCTGATCATGATCGACTTCCAGAACACCTACCGCTCCGGCGTCATGCGGCTCGACGGGGCCGAGCGGGCGCTCGCCGCCGGCGCCCGGCTGCTCGCGGCCGCCCGCGCCGCCGGTACGCCCGTCGTGCACGTCGTCAACGACGGGGGAGAGGGCACCCCCTACGACATCCGGGCCGAGATCGGGGCCATCAGCGACGAGGTCGCCCCCGCCGAGGGCGAGAAGGTGGTCGTCAAGCAGTTCCCCGATGCCTTCCACGCCACCGACCTCCACGAGACCCTCCAGGGCCTCGGCGCCGACGGCGACCTCGTCATCGCCGGGTTCATGACGCACATGTGCGTCCTCTTCACCGCGCAGGGGGCCTTCCACCGCGGCTACCGCCCCACCGTGGTCGCCGAGGCCACCGCCACCCGCCCGCTGACCGCTCCCGACGGCGCCGTCCTGCCGTCCGACGCCCTCCAGGCCGCGGCCCTCACCACGGTCACCGACCTCTTCGGCACCGTCGCCCGAACCGTCGACGAGCTCCTCGCCCCGACCTCGGCCGGCTGATCCGGCGGGAGCGCACGGCGTCGGGGCGCACCACCGGGGAGTGCGCCCCGACGCCGTGCACCGGGGTCCGCCCCGGGCGGCGCGACACCAGGGTCCCCCCGGCGCACGGCACCGGGAGTTCACCCGGGGTGTGCCGGAAGCCCGCCTGGTGATCGGTTCAGGGTCGCCCGCCTCGGCGGTAATGGCGGTCGGCCCGCGACGACCTCACCTCCGGGCGCCTTCCCGCTCCGTGCGCCCCCTGGAGGACGTGTGCCACCCGCCGCCGAGACCGTGCGCGACGAGGACGAGGACGAGGGCGAGGTCGGGGAGGACGGCCCGCCCGGCGGCTCGCGACGGGGACCGCGGAACCCGGCCGTCGCCGCGCCCCTCGGCGCCGCCCTGCTCACCGCCGTGCTCCTCTGCGTCGCGGGCCGGCTCTCCCGCAGCTACCCGTTCGGCCCGGTGACCAGGAACATCGTCGACCTGGGCCAGCAGTACCTGCCCTACCACGCCTACTGGCGCGCACTCCTCCACGGCGAGACGCACGGCGACGCCTTCCTCAACTGGAACTCCGGCTTCGGGGCGAACTTCCTCGGCGACATCGGGACCTATCTGAGCAGCCCCTTCGACCTGCTCGTCGTGGCCTTCCCGGCCGACCGGATCGAACTCGCCCTCTACGTGGTCACCGCGGCCAAGATCACCGCGGCGGGGGCGGCGATGGCGCTCCTGCTCCTGCGGCTGCGCCCCGGGCCCTGGCCGGTCGCCGCGGTGCTCGGCACCGCCTACGCCCTCTCCGGCTGGACGTTCAACTACGCCGCCACCGTGCCGATGTGGCTCGACGGGCTGGTCGCCTTCCCGCTGCTCTGCCTGGTCGGCGAGTGGGCCCGCACCGGCCGACGCCCCGTCCTCGGCCCGCTCGTCGTCGCCCTCGCCTGGATCGCGAACTTCTACACCGCGTACATGGCGACCCTCGGCGCGGCCGTCGTCCTCGCCGTCCGGCTGCTCACCGCGGAGGAGACCGCGTCCGCCCGGCAGCGCGTCGCCGGGGCGCTGCGCGCCGCCCGGAGCGTGCTCGTCGGCGTCGGCCTCGCCGCCCCGCTCGTCGTGGTCGTGTACGTCGCCACGAAGGTCGCCGACCCGACCCCGGAGACCACCTTCGCGCCCGCCGCCTGGACCGAGGTCCTCGCCCGCTTCCTGCCGGCGACGTCCAGCGTGGCCAGCCCCGCCCTCTTCATCGGCACGCCCGCCCTCGCCCTGGCCCTGACGCTGCCGTTCAACCGGGCCGTCCCCGCGCGCGTCCGGACCGGGTGGACGGCCGCGATCCTCCTGGTGACGCTCTCCCTCCAGTGGGAACCCACCCACCTGCTGTGGCACGCCGGGGCCTCGCCGAACGGCATCCCGTACCGCCAGACCTTCGTCCTGTGCGGCCTGTTGCTCGTCGGGGCCTGGTTCTCGGCCGCCCGCGGCGTCCCGCGGCCGGCCGCGCTCCTCGCGGGTGGCGCCCTGCTCGGGGTCCTGGCCTGGGCGGCACGGGGGAGCGTCGACATCGACCGGTGGACCTTCCCGGCGTTCGGCGCGGCCGCGTTCCTCGCGCTCGCCGCGGTCCTGCTCGCCCTGGCGGCCGGCCGACGGAGCCACGCGCGCGTGCTCCCCGCACTGGCCGTGGTGCTGCTCGTCGCCGCCCAGGCGGGCGAGGCCGCCGTCACCGGGAAGCGGATCGAGGAGCAGCAGCGCGGCGAGGTGTCCTGGTCCCCCCGGATCGGCCCCTGGCACGAGGACGTCGCCCGCGAGGCGGCGCGCGCCGACGCCTGGCCGCACCACCGCACGGACCCCGGAGAGGTGCCCGGAGGCAACGACGTCCTGCTCGTCGGCGGCCAGGGCGCCGACTACTACAGCAGCCTCACCGCCGAGGTGACCTCCCGCACCCTCGACGGCCTGGGCTTCGGCCACTACGCCAAGGGCCGGCATCCGGTCAGCCTCGACAACCCCGTGACGGACGCCCTCTTCGCCATCGGCACCCGGATCCGCTCGACGCCGACCGAGCCGGTACGCCAGGACGCCCTGCCCCGGGCCACCGTCACCGCCACCACCACGCCGGTCCCGCCGCTGGTCACCGTCCGCCCGCCGGGCCGGCCCGCCACGCACCCCGGGGACTCCGCCTTCGCCCGGCAGGAACGCCTGCTCGGCACCGACGTCTACGAGCTGCCGACCGCACCGCACCGCACCGGACAGACCCTCACCACCCGCTGCCCGGCGGGCTCCCAGGTCTGGTTCTGGGCGCCCGAGTACCGGGGCACGGCGGCCCTCGCCGGCGGCGAGCCGGTGGAGTTCGAGGGGAAGCCGCCGTCCGTCCGCGCTCCCATGCGTCCGCTCGGCATCGTCCCCGCCACCGGCGAGGTCCGGATCGCACTGGCCCCCGAGGCCCGCGTCCGGCTGCCCCGCCAGGCCGTCGGCTGCCTGGTCCGCGCCCGCCTCGACTCCGCCGTACGCCGGCTCACCGAAACCGGCGCCACGCGCGTGCGTGCCACCGGACACACCGTCACGGCCGAACTCCCGCCGGGCAGCACCGGCGTCGCCGTCCTTGCCGCGCCCCGCATCTCCGGCTGGCGCTGCGCCGCGGGAGACGGGGGCCCGCGCCCCGCGCGCGCGTACGAAGGGCTCGTCGCGGTCCCCCTCGACGGGCGGGCGACGACCGTGCGCTGCTCCTTCCGGCCCCCGGGGCTCCGGCTCGGCGGCGCCGCCGGAGCTGCGGCCGTCCTCGCGCTGGCCGTGACGGGTGTGCTCGGGAGACGGCAAGAGTTCACCCGGCGTGCACGCGCGGCTCGTTCACCCGGGAGAACCGATGACTAACCTGCCCGCCGTGGCGGCGCGCGACCGAGCGGCGGCCACCCGAGCGACGTCCAGCCGAGCGGCCCTCAGCCGTTCGCACCAGCATGGGGATTCCGAGTGCCGAAACTGTCCGTCGTCGTACCGTTCCACAACGTCGGGGCGTACGCGCCCGACACCCTGCGCAGCCTCGTCGCCAACGCGGACCCCGAGTTCGAGTTCCTGCTGGTGGACGACTGCTCGACGGACGACACCCCGGAGATCCTCGACCGCTGGCGCGACCGCCTCCCCCACGCCACCGTCATCCGGCACGAGACGAACCGAGGAGTCGCCCAGGCCCGCAACACCGGGATCGACGCGGCGCGCGGCGACTACCTGACCTTCCTCGACGGCGACGACTGGTACGCCCCCGGCCACCTGAGCGCCGCCGTGGCCGGGATCTCCCGGCTGGACTGCGACTTCGCCCGCACCGACCACGTGCTCTCCGAAGGCCGCAGGCGGCAGATCCGCTATGCGCCGGCCAAGCGCCGCGACACGGTCATGGACCCCCGGGACGGCATCTCGCCGGCCAGCATGGTGACGATGGTGGACTATCCGTTCGTCCCCTTCGGCATCTACGCCGGACGGCTCTTCGAGGACGGCGCCTCGCGTTTCGAGACCTCCCTCAGGACCGCGGAGGACCGTCTCTGGATCTGGCGGCTCCACCTCAAGGCCCGTACCTTCGCCGCGCTCTCCCTGCACGGCGTCTTCTACCGGCGGGGCGTCACCACCTCGCTCACCCAGATCACCGACAACCGCCAGCTGGACTTCATCCCGTCCTACGACCTCCTGCTCGCCGACGTCTCCCGGGACGCGGAGGCCGACCGGTTCCTGCCGAAGGCGGTCCGCACCTACTGCGCGATGATCGCCTTCCACATGGGCAAGGTCGGCACGTACGAGCCCGCCGTCGCCCGACGGCTGCGCGCCGACGTCCGCGACGCCCTGCACCGGATGCCGCAGCAGGTCCTCGACGAGACCCTGGCCACCATGGACACCCCGCGCAGCACCCTCCTGCGGAGCCTGCGCGACACCGGAAGGACCGCCTGAAGCATGGCACCCGACACGGCATCCACCGCCTCCGCCACGACCCCGGCCACGCCCGCCGACAGCCGCCCGGTCCAGCTCTTCCAGGTGTCCACCCTGTACGGCGCCGCCACGCTCGCCGCCGCCCTGGACGCCGGACGGTTCGGCCCGCGCGCGGACGTCCGCAGGATCCTGCTGCTCTCGCACAACGCCGAGATCCCCGAGACCGCGCTGCGCCTGGAGCACATGACCGGCTACGGCCGCATCGCCGCCCGCTTCGACGCCACCCTCGACTGGAACGCCACCATCCACCCGTACCACCCCGCCGGCTGGGCGCCGCGCCCCGAGGAGGCCCCGCTCTGGCAGCGGGTGCTGCGCACGGCCTGGGACCTCGGCAGCGCCCCGGTGGAGCTGATCGTCGAGTCCATCCAGGTCAACCCGGCCAAGGCGCTGGCCGGCGCCTTCCCCGAGAGCGAGCTGCACGTCTACGCCGACGGCCTGATGAGCTACGGCCCCACCCGCTCCGACCTCGCCCAGTCGATCGCCTGCCGCATCCGCCGCGTCCTCCACCTCGACCTGGTGCCGGGGCTCCGGCCCCTCCTCCTCTCCGAGTACGGCGTGGAGCCCGAGATCGTCCCCGACAGCGCCTTCCGCGCCGTCCTCGCCGAGATCGCCGAGGAGGCGGCCGACGACCCGGGCATCGCCCGATCGGCCGCCGCCGGGGCGACGGCCCTGCTGCTCGGCCAGTACCTCGCCGCCCTCGGCCTGCTCACCGCCGAGGAGGAAGAGGAACTGCACGTGCGGATGCTGCGCGGGGCCGCGGGCGCCGGACACCGCTCGGTGGTCTTCAAGCCACACCCGACGGCGCCCGCGCGCTACTCCCAGGCCCTCCACGAGGAGGCGGAGCGCTCCGGCGTCCGGCTGACCGTCCTCGACGGCCCGCTGCTCGCCGAGACCTTCTACGAGCGCTGCCGGCCCGCACTGGTCGTCGGCTGCTTCTCCACGGCGATGCTCACGGCCGCCGTCCACTACGGCATCCCCATCGCGCGCGTGGGCACGGCCGAGGTCCTCGGGCGCCTGACACCCTTCGAGAACAGCAACCGGATCCCGCTCACCGTCGTCGACCACCTCGTCGCCGACCTGGAGGGCGGCGAGGAGCCCGCCGTCCCCGGCACCGCCCCGGCCTCGCTGACGCCCCTGGTGCGGGCCGTCGGCTACTGCATGCGGCACAAGATCCATCCCGGTCTCCGCGCGGAGGCGACCCGCTTCCTCGCGGCCCACCACGCCGACCCGGACATCGTCCACCACTTCACCTCGGAACGGCTCACCCGGCTCGGCCTGCCCGGTGGAGCCCCGGCGCCCTTCCGCTACGGCCCCGCCCGGCTCCGCCGCGGCCTCGCCAGGACCCTGCGCGGCTGATCCCGTCGGGCCCGCGGGTCAGTCCGCGGCGGACCTGACCAGGGTGAAGACCGCGCCCTCCGGGTCCGCCACCACGGCCAGCCGGCCCGCCGTGGCCTCGCGCGGAGGGCGCAGCACCCGGCCGCCCAGCTCCACGACGAACCGCGCCGCCGCGTCCGTGTCGGCCACCTCGAAGTACGTCATCCAGTGCGGGCCGCGGTCCCGTGGCAGCGCGTTGCCGACCCCGTGCAGGGACGCCACCGGGCGGCCGTCCGCGACGAGCGTCGCGTAGTCGTGGTCGGCGGAGACGATCGGCTCGACCTCCAGTCCGAAGACCGACCGGTAGAACTTGCCGACCGAGGACGTCTCGTACGTCAGCAGCTCGTTCCAGACCGGGGTCCCCGGCGGGCCGGCCGTCGCCGTGCCGTGGTGGGCCTCCGCCTGCCAGACGCCGAAGACGGCGCCGACCGGGTCCGAGCAGACCGCGAGACGGCCCGCCTCGCCCGCGTCGAGCGGGCCCACCGCGACGGTGCCCCCGCAGCAGCGGATGCTCTCGGCGGTCTCGTCGGCGTCGACGGTGGTCAGATAGGGCGTCCACGCGATCCGCAGATGGCGGTCGGGCGGCAGCTGGCCGATGCCCGCCACCTCCTTGCCGCCGAGCAGCGCGCGCACGTACGGCCCGAGCTGCCGTGGACCGGGCACGAACTCCCAGTCGAAGAGCGCGCCGTAGAACTCCTGGGTGGCGTCAAGCCCGTGCACCATCAGGCTCACCCAACAGGGCGTGCCGGGTGTGCGCCGAGTCGCCTCGGTCATCGTCTCTCTCTCCTCGGACCATCGTCGTGGCCGTGCCCCCGATCCGATCGTGTCACCGAAGGGCGCTCGGCGCGCTCCGGGCCGCGCCGAAGGACGGCGCGATCCGGCGGGGAGGACGCCGGGTCCGTCCCCGGCGGCCGTGCGGCTGCGCGAGGATGGCACCCATGAAGCCCATCATCTCCGCAAGCGAACTGTTGAGCGAGTCGGCCGGGCCGCGGCCGCCCGTCCTCCTGGACGTCCGCTGGACCCTGGGCGGGCCGCCCGGGCGGCCCGCGTACGAGTCCGGCCACCTGCCGGGCGCGGTCTACGTCGACCTGGACGCGGAGCTCGCCGGCCCGCCGGGGAGCGGCGGCCGCCACCCGCTGCCCGACGTGGCGGCCTTCGGGGCCGCGATGCGCCGCGCGGGCGTCTCGGCGGGCCGGTCCGTCGTGGTGTACGACGGCGGGCTCGGCTGGGCCGCGGCCCGTGCCTGGTGGCTGCTCCGCTGGGCGGGCCACCGGGACGTGCGGGTCCTGGACGGCGGCCTGGCGGCCTGGACGGGGGAGCTGACGGAGAAGGCCCCGGTGCCCGAGCCGGGCGACTTCCGGCCGGAGCCGGGCGGTCTCGGGCTGCTCGACGCCGACGGCGCGGCCGCGCTGGCCGACGCCGGGCTGCTCCTGGACGCCCGGGCGGCCGAGCGCTACCGCGGGGACGTGGAGCCCATCGACCGCGTCGGCGGGCACATCCCGGGTGCCGTCTCGGCCCCGACGACGGAGAACGTCGACGCGGAGGGGCGTTTCCTGGGCGCCGACGCGCTGCGCGAACGGTTCACCGCGCTCGGCGCCGCCGAGGGCACGTCCGTCGCGGTCTACTGCGGCTCCGGTGTCTCGGGCGCGCACGAGGTCCTGGCCCTGGAGATCGCGGGCGTCTCCGCCGCCCTGTACGCGGGCTCGTGGTCGGAGTGGTCCTCGGACCCCGCCCGTCCGGTGGCCACGGGCCCCGACCCGCGGTAGTCCGTGGGAGAGGGCCCGCGCCGTCGTGCGGCGCGGGCCTCCTCCCGTACGGGCACGGCGCTCGCTCGCGTCAGTCCTGCTTCTTGCGGCGCGTGCCGAAGACGATCTCGTCCCAGCTGGGGACCGCGGCGCGGCGGCCGGGCCGGACGCCGTCCGCCTCGGCCTGTCGGTCCGTGGTTCCGGTGAGCCGGTCCCGGTGGCCCGAGACCGCGCGCGGCATGAGGACGTCCGCGTACGCGGAACCCGCGCCGGCCGAAGCGGCCGGGGCCGGCGGCTCCTCCGCCTCGGGCTCCTCCACGGGCTCGCCGTCCGGCTGCTCGGGGACGACCATGTCGCCGCGGAAGCTCGGGACCGCCTCCAGGAGGCTCGTCAGCGAGTCCCGCTCCTCCTCCGGCTCGGCGGGCGCGGAGGCACGCTCCAGCTGGCGGTGGTCGAGCTGGCGGTCCAGGGCACGGTCGAGGGGCCTGTCCCGGGGCAGCCGGGCGATGCGCGGCACGAAGGGGAAGCTGGGCTCCGGCGCGGCGGCGATCGTGTCGTCGGTCTCGCCGATCAGGGCCCGTGCCTCGTCGTCCACGGCCTGGACGAGCCGCCGCGGCGGGTCGTAGGTCCAGCTGGCCGTGTGGACCTCGCCGGCGACCCGGTAGACGAGCAGCACCTCCCAGGTGCCGTCGTCGCGGCGCCAGGAGTCCCACTGCACGGTGTCCTTGTCGGCGCCGCGCAGCAGCAGTCGCTCCTGCACCGCCTCGCCGAGCTGCGGCCCGGTGTTCTCGCCGGGCCGGCGGACCGGGGTCTTGCGGGCCCGCTCCGCCATGAAGGCGCGCTCGGCGAGCACGGGGCCCTCGAAGCGGCGCACCCGGTCGACGGGGATGCCGGCGAGCTGGGCGACCTCCTCGGCGGAGGCACCGGCTCGTATCCGCGCCTGGATGTCACGGGGGCGGAGGTGGCTCTCCACCTCGATCTCGATCTGGCCGAGGCGCGCGCGGTCGTTGCGCACGGCGGCACGGAGTCGCTCGTCGATCGGAAGCGTGTACTCCGTGCTGTCAGCAGCCTTCAGCACCAGTCGTGTGCCGTCGTTGGAGACGGCCACGACACGCAGTTCGGGCATGGGGACCTCCCGGGTGGTGCCTGCCGACGTCACGTGCGTCGCTGCTTCCGCTAGTCGAGTGTGGCCTGCCCGGGTGCAGCCTGCCACTACCTTGCCGAGTTGCCCGGCGTGTCGGGCATGGACCCTGGAACGCCGTTATGACACGGTGACCTGTTGGCTACCCAAAGTGACTGGCGGTCACTCTGTGCAGCCGGTTTCCGTGCGGTGCCGCGGCGTCACCGGTTCGAGTGCCCCTTTCGGCGCTCTCGCCTTGATCCCGGGCACCCGAAGGCGTCCGGACCCAGGGTTCGCCAATGTACTCCATTCGGGCCACGTGGGTGGACCGGCGCGCCGCCCAACTTCTCGGGCGGTACGGGAGTTGAGTCTCCGTGATCTTCCCCCATACGTGTCACTGTTCACAGAAACAGCAGAAACGGAACTATTCGCTTCGCCCATATGTCCCTTCTGGGTGCAAGGCGAACGGATGAGCCGTCAGGGGTTGGAGATGCGTCACAGGCCGGAGACCGACACGGACGAACCGAAGGAGGAGAAGGAGAGCGGCAGGAGAAGGATCGACCTGAGCGTCGCCCAGGTCTCCGGCAGCGCCCTGGCCGCCGTCATCGCGGCCAAGCTCGCCTCCACCCTCGGCGTGTACGGAACCATCGTCGGCGCCGGCGTGATCAGCGTCATCGCCACCTGCGGCGGCCCGCTCTTCCAGCACCTCTTCCGGCGCACCGGCGAACAGATGCGCGACGCGACCGCGGCCGCGAAGCCGAAGGCCCGTCAGGTCCCGGTCGTGGCCGGGCCGCAGGACGACCGCACCGTGATGCTCGGTACGTTCGCGCCCGCCCCCGTCCCGTACGACGAGGAGTTCGGCGACGCGACCACCCACGGCACCCGCGTCCGGGGCTGGAAGCGCCCGGCCGTCGCCGCCGCCCTGGTCTTCGGCGTCACCATGGGCGGCATCACCGCCTACGAGCTGGTCTCCGGCGAGGACTTCGGCGGCCGGCAGGGCACGACCACCTTCGGAACCGTCGTCGGCGGGAACGCCGGGCGGCAGGCGCCGGACCGGGACACCGGGCCCGCGCCCACTCCGTCCGGCTCCACCGACGGCACCGGGCGGCCTTCGGACGGCGGTGCTCCCGCGACCGGCTCCCCGGCGACCCCGGACGACGGGGACTCCGGCCGGGGCTCCGACGGGGGCGAGACCGGAACGGGAACCCCTTCGGCGCAGCCGACCCCCTCCGGCTCCACCGGCGGCGAGACGCCCGCCCCGACGCCGACCGGTCCCACGACCGGCCCGACGCCGACCGCCCCGACCGGCGAGCCGAGCACCGGCGCCGCCGAGCCCGAGGCCCCGGCGACGACCGGAGCCGGCACCGGGTGACGGTCAGTCGCCCAGGACCCGCCGCAGGTAGTCGTTGGCGAACAGGCGGTCCGGGTCGAGCCGGTCGCGCAGCGCCGTGAACTCGGCGAAGCGCGGGTACACCTCGGCGAAGTAGGCGGCGTCGCGGGTATGCACCTTGCCCCAGTGGGGACGGCCCCCGTGCGCCGTCATGATCCGCTCCACCGCGGTGAAGTACGCGTGGTGGGGCGTGCCCTTGTACAGGTGGACGGCGATGTACGCGGTCTCCCGGCCCGAGGCCGTGGAGAGCGCGATGTCGTCGGCCGGCGCCGTCCGCACCTCCACCGGGAAGCTCACCTTCAGCGGCGAGCGCTCGACCATCGCCTTCACCTCGCGCAGCGCGGCGACGGCGGCCTCGCGCGGCAGCGCGTACTCCATCTCCAGGAAGCGCACCCGGCGCGGCGAGGTGAAGACCTTGTACGGGATGTCGGTGTACGTACGGGCCGACAGGGCCCGGCTGGAGACCTTGGCGATCGAGGGGATCACCGGCGGGACCGCGCGGCCCAGCGAGACGGCGAGCTGGAAGACACCGTTGGAGAGGAGCTCGTCCTCGATCCAGCCGCTGACCCGTCCGGGAGGTGCCGCGGGGCCCGCGCTGCGGTTGTTGCGCTTGGTGTTGCAGTTGTCCGTGTGCGGGAACCAGTAGAACTCGAAGTGCTCGTTCTCCGCGTGCAGCGCGTCGAACTCCGAGGTCACCCGGTCGAAGCTCATCGGCTCCTCGCGCGCGGTGAGGAAGAAGACCGGCTCCACGGCGAAGGTGATCGCCGTGACCACGCCGAGGGCGCCGAGACCGATCCGGGCGGCCGCGAAGACCTCCGGGTTCTCCTTCTCCGAGCAGGTCAGCAGCTCGCCCGAGGCGGTCACCAGCTCCAGCTCGCGGATCTGCGCGGCGATCGAGGCCGACTCGCGGCCGGTGCCGTGGGTGCCGGTGGAGGTGGCGCCGGCGACCGTCTGCTCCATGATGTCGCCCATGTTCGTGAGCGACAGGCCCTCGCGGGCCAGCGCCACGTTGAGCCGCTTGAGCGGGGTGCCCGACTCGACCGTCACCGTCATCGCCTCGCGGTCGATGCGCCGGATTCCGGTCAGCAGACCGGGCCGGATCAGGACTCCGTCGGTGGCCGCGATCGAGGTGAAGGAGTGACCGGTGCCGACCGTCTTCACCCGCAGTCCGTCCGAGGCCGCCCGGCGCACCGCCTCGGCCAGCTCCTCGGCCGAGGCCGGGCTCACCTCCCGCACCGGGCGCGAGGTGACGTTCCCCGCCCAGTTACGCCACGGGCTGCCCGCCGCCCTGGTGCTCCCCGACCCCGCTGTTGTCGTCCCGCTCACGCTGCCCCTCCCGGTTGGGTGCCGGCCTGTTCAGCCGGCGATGTCCGAGGAGACCCACCGCGACCGCGACGGCGCCCGAGACGACGGGCACCACGTACCCCGCCTTCGCCCCCGACGCGTCGACCACCCAGCCGGCGGCCGACGAGCCGAGCGCCACGCCGATCGCGAGGCCGGTACCCGTCCAGGTCATGCCCTCGGTCAGCTTGGTGCGCGGTACGTGCGCTTCGACGAGGGCCATGGTGGTCACCATCGTCGGTGCGATGGACAGGCCCGCGACAAAGAGCGCCACGGCCAGCAACGGCAGGTTCCCGGCCAGTAGGAGGGGGATCATACTCACGGCCATCGCGCAGATGCCCAGCAGCCAGCGGCGGGACGGTGCGCCCTTGAGGTGCAGCAGCCCGAAGACGGCGCCGGCCAGGCAGGAGCCCAGCGCGTAGACGGCCAGGACGAGGCTGGCGGCGGCCTTCTGGCCCCGCTCCTCGGCGAAGGCGACGGTCACCACGTCCACCGAGCCGAAGATGGCGCCGGTGGCGACGAAGGCCAGGGCCAGCACCTGGAGGCCGGGGGAGCGGAGCGCGGACGCGGTCTTCCCGTCGGCCTCCCGGGGGTGCGGCACCGGCTCCGTGGCGCGCTGGGCGGTCAGCCAGAAGACGCCGATGGTCAGGAAGACCCCGGCGAACAGCGGGCCGGCCTCGGGGAACCAGGTCGTCGACAGTCCGATGGAGATGATCGGGCCGAAGATGAAGCACACCTCGTCGACGATCGACTCCCACGAGTACGCGGTGTGCAGGCGCCGCCCGTCGCCCCGGTAGATCTCGGCCCAGCGGGCCCGGGTCATCGCCCCGACGCTCGGCACGCAGCCGATCACGGCGGTGAAGACGAACAGCGTCCAGTCGGGGGCCTCCTGCTGCACGCAGACGAGGAGGCCGGCCGCCGCCGCCAGCGAGACCAGCGTCACGGGCCGCAGCACCGCGCGCTGCCCGTGCCGGTCGACGAGCCGCGAGACCCGGGGACCGAGGGCCGCGGCGGACATCGCGAGGGTCGCGGAGAGTGCGCCGGCGAGCCCGTACCGGCCGGTGACCTGCGAGATCATGGTCACGATGCCGATGCCCATCATGGACAGCGGCATCCGGCCGAAGAAGCCCGCGACGGAGAACGAGGCCGTGCCGGGGGCCTCGAAGATCGCGCGGTAGGGACTGGGCAAGGGGGTCTCCGGATCTCCGTGCTTCGGAGCTGGCTCCGCGCGACGACTCAACACGTGTAATTAATAGCTAAAGCCTACGGTGTTGAAGTCGCCAGGTCATCCCCCTTTTTCCGGACCTCCGCCCTCGGACGGGCCGCACCCCGGGGCGCCGCCGCCGGGTGGGAGGATCGGTGCCATGTCCGATCAGCACGATCCCGCCCCGTACGACGCCCTGTTGCTGCTCTCCTTCGGCGGCCCGGAGGGCCCGGACGACGTGGTCCCGTTCCTGGAGAACGTGACGCGCGGCCGCGGCATCCCGAAGGAACGGCTCAAGGAAGTGGGACAGCACTACTTCCTCTTCGGCGGCGTCTCCCCGATCAACGACCAGAACCGCGCGCTCCTCGCCGCGCTGCGGACAGACTTTTCGGAGGCCGGCCTGGACCTCCCGGTCCACTGGGGAAACCGGAACTGGGCGCCCTACCTCACCGACACCCTCCGCGAGATGGTCACCGACGGACGACGCCACATCGCCGTCCTCACCACCAGCGCGTACGCCTCCTACTCCGGCTGCCGCCAGTACCGGGAGAACCTCGCCGACGCCCTCGCCACGCTGGAGGCCGAGGGCCTCCCGCTGCCCCGCGTGGACAAGCTCCGGCACTACTTCAACCACCCCGGCTTCGTCGAGCCCATGATCGAAGGCGTCCTCGCCTCCCTCGCCGACCTCGACCCGGACGTGCGGGACGGCGCCCACCTCGCCTTCACCACCCACTCCATCCCCGACTCCGCCGCCGACAGCTCCGGACCGGTCTCCGACCACGGCGACGGCGGGGCCTACGTCCGCCAGCACCTCGACACGGCGCGGACGATCGCCGACGCGGTCCGCGAGCGCACCGGCGTCGACCGCCCCTGGAAGCTCGTCTACCAGTCCCGCAGCGGCGCCCCCCACATCCCGTGGCTGGAGCCCGACATCTGCGACCACCTGGAGGAACTGCACGGAGCCGGAGCCCCCGCGGCCGTCATGGTCCCGATCGGCTTCGTCTCCGACCACATGGAGGTCCTCTACGACCTCGACACCGAGGCCACGGCCAAGGCGGCCGAACTCGGACTGCCCGTCCGGCGCTCCGCCACCGTCGGCGCCGACCCCCGCTTCGCCGCGGCCGTCCGCGAGCTCGTCCTGGAGCGGGCGGCGCACGAGCGCGGGAGCAGGGCCGAGCGGTGCGCGCTGGGCGCGCTCGGGGCCTCCCACGACCTGTGCCCGATCGGCTGCTGCCCCGCCAGGGCCGAGCGGCCGGCCGCGGCCGGCGCCGACAGTCCGTACGCGTAAGGAGCCAGCGTGACCGACCCCCTGCACACCGAACTGCTCGACCTCGCCCGGGAGGCCGCCCGACTGGCCGGAGCGCTGCTGCGCGACGGCCGCCCGGACGACCTCACCGTGGCCAAGACCAAGTCCAGCGCCATCGACGTGGTCACCGAGATGGACATCGCCGCCGAGAAGCTGATCACCGGTTTCCTCGCCGAGCACCGCCCGCAGGACGGCCTCCTCGGCGAGGAGGGCGCCTCCAGCCCCGGCTCCAGCGGCGTCCGCTGGGTGATCGACCCGCTCGACGGCACCGTGAACTACCTGTACGGACTGCCCACCTGGGCCGTCTCGATCGCCGCCGAGCAGGACGGCCGGACCGTGGCCGGCGTCGTCGAGGTGCCGATGCGCGGCGAGACGTACCACGCGGTCCTCGGCGGCGGCGCCCACGCGGGGGACCGGAGCCTCGCCGTCCGGCCCTCGCCCTCGCTCGACCAGGCCCTCCTGGGCACCGGCTTCGGATACGTCCAGGCGCGCCGCGCCCACCAGGCGGAGGTCGCGCGGCACGTGATCCCCATGGTCCGCGACATCCGCCGCGGCGGATCGGCCGCCATCGACCTCTGCGACGTCGCGGCCGGCCGCCTCGACGCGTACTACGAGCGCGGCCTCAACCCCTGGGACCTCGCGGCCGGGGCGCTCATCGCCCGCGAGGCGGGCGCGCTGACCGGCGGCCGCCCCGGGGAGCCGGAGTCCGGCGAACTGACCCTGGCGGCCTCTCCCGGCCTCTTCGGGCCCCTCCAGGAGCTCTTGGAGGAGCTGGGGGCCTGGCACGACTAGCGGGCCGTGAGACGGACGCACGAGGCCCCGGCGCCGGGAGCGGCGCCGGGGCCTCGTGCGTCCCAAAGGGTCGATCGGGCGTGACGTGTCAGACGCCGGGTACGGCGACCTCCACGCCGTGCTCGGCGGCCAGTCGGTGCAGGTCGTCCAGCTCTGCCTGCTCGACGTCCACCAGGTAGTCGTCGCCCGTCTCACGAGCTCGCGTGAGGTCGGTCTGCGTGGTCCTGATGCGGTGCAGCAGTCCTGCGGTGAAAGCGTCCATCGTGCGCCCCCTCGTCGTGGGTCCGTTGGCACGGGGGTGTGCCGAGGGTGGGTGGATCACACACTGATGCCTCTGGGGGACAGAGAGCGGTAGGTGGCGCGCCACATACAGGGCGTGATCACGGGGTGTGCAGTCGTCCTCCCCATGCCCTTCCTCAGAGAAACCTCAACTGGCCCGTGAATCAGGTGAATTCTTCGCGCCCCGCCGCGCGCCCCCCGCTCGCGGCCCCTCCGCGGGGCCCCCCGCACCGCCGTCTTACAGCCGGTTTACGCGCGTACGGGGCAGGATGGACACGCACAGTCAGTGCGTGGATTCCAGCCGGTCCTCCCTCGGACAGCGGCTTGACGGGAAGGATGAACGACGTGCGCGTACTCGTCGTCGAGGACGAGCAGCTGCTCGCCGATGCGGTGGCCACCGGACTGCGCCGGGAGGCCATGGCCGTCGACGTCGTGTACGACGGCGCGGCGGCCCTGGAGCGCGTCGGCGTCAACGACTACGACGTCGTCGTCCTCGACCGAGACCTCCCGCTCGTGCACGGCGACGACGTCTGCCGCAAGATCGTCGAGCTCGGCATGCCCACCCGCGTCCTGATGCTCACCGCCTCCGGCGACGTCAGCGACCGCGTGGAGGGCCTGGAGCTCGGCGCCGACGACTACCTGCCCAAGCCGTTCGCCTTCACCGAGCTCACCGCGCGCGTGCGCGCCCTCGGCCGGCGGACCACCGTGCCGCTCCCGCCCGTCCTGGAGCGCGCCGGCATCAAGCTCGACCCGAACCGCCGAGAGGTCTTCCGCGAGGGCAAGGAGGTCCAGCTCGCGCCGAAGGAGTTCGCCGTCCTGGAGGTCCTCATGCGCAGCGAGGGCGCCGTCGTCTCGGCCGAGCAGCTCCTGGAGAAGGCGTGGGACGAGAACACCGACCCCTTCACCAACGTCGTGCGCGTCACCGTCATGACCCTGCGCCGCAAGCTCGGCGAGCCGCCCGTCATCGTCACCGTGCCCGGCTCCGGGTACCGGATCTGACCCGATGGCCACGACTCCCGCGCCCCACCCCCAGGCGCCCCCGAAGCCGACCTGGGACCCCCGCGACCCGGTCCGGCCGCTGCTGCGCCCGACCATCCGGATACGGCTCACCCTGCTCTACGGCGGCATGTTCCTCATCGCGGGCATCCTGCTGCTGTCGATCATCTACCTCTTCACGGCGCAGGCGCTGGGCGACAGCGCGGCCCAGCTGCCCTTCAAGATCGTCAAGGGCGAGGTGCTGCCGACGACCTCCTGGTGCCGGCTGCCCAACACGGGAACCGGAGACCAGTTCAACGACGCGGTCTCGGTCTGTCTGCGCCACCAGAGCGACCTGGCCCTGGACGACCTCCTGCGCCGCTCGCTCTTCGCCCTGCTCGGCCTGAGCATCATCGCCTTCGCCTTCGGCTACGCCATGGCGGGACGGGTGCTCTCCCCGCTCGGCCGGATCACCCGCACCGCCCGCCAGGTGGCCGGTTCCGACCTGGCCCGGCGGATCGAGCTGGACGGCCCCGACGACGAGCTCAAGGAGCTCGCCGACACCTTCGACGAGATGCTGGAGCGCCTGGAGCGGGCCTTCACCGCACAGCAGCGGTTCGTCGCGAACGCCTCGCACGAGCTGCGGACCCCGCTCGCGATCAACCGCACCCTCCTGGAGATCCACGTCTCGGACCCCGAGGCGCCCGTGGCGCTCCAGCAACTGGGCAAGACGCTGCTCGCCACCAACGAGCGCAGCGAGCAGCTCGTCGAGGGCCTGCTGCTGCTGGCCCGGAGCGACAACCAGATCATCGAGCGCAAGGCCGTCGACCTCGCCGAGGTCGCCTCCCGGGCGATCGACCAGACGCACGCCGAGGCCGCGGCCAAGGGCGTGGAGATCCGGCGCGAGCTGGATCCCGCGGTCGTCCAGGGCAACGGCGTCCTGCTGGAGCGGATCGCCCTGAACCTGCTCCAGAACGCGGTGCGGTACAACGTGCCGGAGGACGGCTGGGTGGAGGTCGGCACCGAGACGGAGCACGGCCAGGCCGTGCTGGTCATCTCGAACACGGGGCCGGTCGTTCCCGCGTACGAGATCGACAACCTCTTCGAGCCGTTCCGCAGGCTCCGGCAGGAGCGGACCGGCAGCGACAAGGGGGTCGGTCTCGGCCTGTCGATCGCACGGTCCGTGGCCCGGGCCCACGGCGGCCGTATCATCGCGGAGCCCCGCGAGGGCGGTGGTCTCGTGATGCGCGTCACTCTGCCGATCTGACACACTGCACGAGCCGACCGGTTCCGTTCGCTTTGCGCGGAATTCCGTGGCCCTGATTCTGAGACGCTCATGTGTGATCGATCACAGGAGAGGGTGTCCGGATCTCCACTCTCCGTGACCGAGAAATCCCTCGGAAAACCAGGAAAAGTCCGGGTTTCCGGGGCCCGGAATGACGGGAAGTACACGGGGTGGCGCCTGTGTGGGGCGCCCGGAGGACCGTGTACGGTCCGGTTCGCCACCCGAAGCCGATCACTCGCGAGAGCGGGCGACGGGTGTCGATTGAGTAACAGACCTTGATGTGAGGCAAAATCTCCGCCTCAGGTCGGGCACAAGTCCGACCTCTCACGCGTTACGTGCGCTGGAGACACCGCAACCACCCAGAGGGGGAGAGCGACATGGCAACGGATTACGACACCCCACGCAAGACCGACGACGACGTCGACTCGGACAGCCTTGAGGAACTGAAGGCACGCCGGAACGACAAGTCGACCTCGACCGTCGACGTCGACGAGTTCGAGGCCGCCGAGGGCCTGGAGCTGCCCGGCGCCGACCTCTCGAACGAGGAGCTGGCCGTCCGGGTCCTGCCCAAGCAGGCCGACGAGTTCACCTGCATGAGCTGCTTCCTCGTGCATCACCGCAGCCAGCTGGCCAGGGAGAAGAACGGCCAGCCGATCTGCCGTGACTGCGACTGAGGTCGCCCGGCCGTGGCAGGCGACACACCTTCCCGGAAGCGGCGTCTGAGGCTCCCCGGGAGCCCTCGGACGCACAAGGGCGGCTCAGGCCCGGCAGAGGGCGCCCAGGAGGCCCCTGAAGCCGAGCACGCCGCCCCCCTGCCCTCCCCCGGCGCACGTGACGACGAGCGAGGCCACCCGGCCTCGCTCGAAGCGGTCACCGAGCCTGATCCGGCGTCCCTGCCGGCGGAGCGGGAGACGGGCCGCGACGGGCAACACGTGGCGCGGCAGGACGGGCGCCTCGGCGCCGTCAGAAGGCTGGCCGACCCGGCACGGTCCCAGCTCGACCGGATCAGGATCGACTCCGAGCGGATCGACGCCGTCCGGCGTGGGGTCACGCGGGGAGTCAGGCGCGGCGGAGACGGCGCCAAGGCCGGCATCGGCTACCTCGCCGACCGGCTGATCGACCTCGCCCCGCGGATCCCCGTCCGCGATCTGGCGACCCTCCGCAGACACTTCCCCGGGCTCGGCCCCGAGGAGCTCGCGGACAAACTCGTCGCGGGCGCGGCGAACGCGAGCTCGACCGTCGGCGCGGGCGTCGGCGCTGCCGCCATGCTCCCGGTCCCCCCGGCCATGCCGGCCGAACTGGCGGCCGAGATCACCGGCGTCGCCGCCGTGGAACTCAAGCTCATCGCCGAACTCCACGAGGTCTACGGGCTGCGGCCCCCCGGCCGGCTCGCCCAGCGCTCGGCGGCCTACCTGACCTCCTGGGCCGAGGAGCGGGGCATCGACCCCACCAAGCCCACCACGGTCAACGCGGCCCTCGGCGGGCAGCTCAAGCGCGAACTGCGCCAGCAGATCATGAAACGCATGGTCCGCAACCTGCCGAACCTCATGCCCTTCATGGTCGGAGCCGCCGTCGGCGCGGTCATGAACCGCCGCGACACCAAGAAGCTCGCCGGGCACATCCGCAAGGACCTCCGCACCCGCCAGGTCCCCTGGGACGCCCTCCGCGAGCTGCCCCCGCTGGAGCAGCCCGAGAACCCCGGGGAACTGGGCTTCTAGACCCGGACGGGGTCCGCCCGCTCAGTCCTCGGCGCCGGGACGCTCGGCCTCCAGGGCCGCCACCAGCGCCGCGGGCTCCCGCGTCGACAGGTAGACGTACGGCGTCGGGTCCGCCGGGTCCGTCACCACGATCCGCACCGCCCCGGGCACGTAGCTGCGCATCAGCATGAAGGCGCGCGGGTCCGCCTTGTACGTGCGCCAGGCGCGCGCCCCCTCCTCGTCGAGCACCTCGGCCGCCCCCAGCGCCGTCACCGGGATCCGCGCGTCGCCCGCGACCAGCGAACCGGCCGTCACCCGGATCCGCGCGGAGCCGTACGAGGAGACCGCCATCCCGGCGAGCACCCCCGCCACGATCACGCCGCCGAGCAGCGGGACCGTACCCAGCGGGAACATGACCAGACCGCCGGAGATGCCGAGCAGGACCACGATGACCCACCACGAGCGGGGCGCCGTCAGCCGCTCGTCGAAACGCGGCGCGGCGGAGGGCGCGGGGGAGGGGGCCGGGGACGGTGCGGAAGGCTGCATGCGTCCAAGCTTGGCACGGCGCGACCGGCGCCCATCCGCGCGGGTAAGGTCTGCGCCTGTGACTGCAACATCTGCCGCCCTCACCCCGCCGGCCGACGCCATACCGCCGGTACGCCACCCCGACGCCCCGGCCCCCGGCGAGCTGCTCGGTTCGCACTACGCGTACTGCTTCGGGTGCGGCGGCGGGCAGCCCCACGGCCTCCACCTGGAGGCACGGGCGGGCGCGGACGTGACCGTCACCGCCGAGTTCACGGTGACCCCCGACCACCAGGGCGCCCCCGGCCTCGCGCACGGCGGCGTGCTCGCCACCGCGCTCGACGAGACCCTCGGCTCCCTGAACTGGCTGCTGCGGGTCATCGCCGTGACCGGACGACTGGAGACCGACTTCGTGCGGCCCGTCCCCGTCGGCACCGTCCTCCACCTGGAGGCCGAGGTCACCGCCGTGCACGGCCGCAAGATCTTCTCGACCGCCGTCGGCCGGATCGGCGGGCCCGAGGGCCCCGTCGCCGTCCGCGCCGACGCCCTCTTCGTCGAGGTGAAGGTCGACCACTTCATCGACAACGGCCGCCCGGAGGAGATCCAGGCCGCCATGTCCGACCCCGACCAGGTCAGGCGCGCCCGCGCCTTCGAGGTGAACCCCTGATGCGCAACCCTGTCGACGTACTGATCCGCCGCGTGGACCCGGAGGTGCCGATCCCGGCCTACGGGCATCCCGGCGACGCCGGGGCCGACCTGGTGACCACCGAGGCCGCCGAGCTCGCCCCCGGCGAGCGCGCGGTGCTGCCCACCGGGGTCTCCATCGCCCTGCCGGACGGCTACGCGGCCTTCGTGCACCCGCGCTCCGGTCTCGCGGCCCGCTGCGGAGTGGCACTGGTGAATGCCCCGGGGACGGTGGATGCCGGGTACCGTGGAGAGATCAAGGTGATCGTGGTCAATCTCGACCCGCGCGAGACCGTGCGGTTCGAACGATTCGACAGGATCGCCCAGCTTGTCGTCCAGCAGGTCGAGAAGGTGCGCTTCCACGAGGTGGCGGAGCTTCCCGGCTCGGCGCGGGCCGAGGGGGGCTTCGGGTCCACCGGCGGTCATGCCGCCGTGGACGGCACAACGGGTGGGAATCGATACGCTTCGGTCGTATCCGACCGGGAAGGACAGTGACGTGTTCGGACGTCGCAAGAAGAGCGGTGCCGCCGAGGACGCGGCGGGCGAGGCCGAGCAGGTCGTCGACGCAGTGGACGGCGAGGACGCGGACGCCGCGCCGCGCCGGGTGAACCTTCCGCCGGCGCCCCGGCCCGACGGGCCCTGGGACATCTCCGAGGTGTCCAAGCCCGACGAGGGCCGCGTGGACCTCGGCGGCGTCTTCGTGCCCGGAGTCGAGGGCATGGAGCTGCGGGTCGAGGTGGCCGGTGACGCGATCGTCGCCGCCACCGTCGTGCTGCGCGACAGCGCCGTACAGCTGCAGGCATTCGCCGCCCCCAAGAACGAGGGCATCTGGGGCGAGGTCCGCGACGAGATCGCCACGGGCATCATCCAGCAGGGCGGCGCCATCGACGAGGTCGAGGGTCCGCTGGGCTGGGAGCTTCGGGCCCAGGTCCCCGTACAGCTGCCGGACGGCAATCGCGGTGTACAGCTGGTCCGCTTCGTGGGCGTCGACGGACCCCGCTGGTTCCTGCGCGGAGTGATCTCCGGGCAGGGCGCGGTCCAGCCCGAGGCCGCTGGCCTCCTGGAGCAGATCGTCCGGGACACCGTCGTCGTCCGCGGCGACGGCCCGATGGCCCCCCGCGACCCGATCGTGCTCAAGCTGCCGAACGACGCGCAGATGGTGCCGGACGGCGTCCAGCAGGAGGAGCAGGAGAACTCCCGCTTCTCCGGCGGCATGGGCCAGCTCCAGCGCGGCCCGGAGATCTCCGAGATCCGCTGACCCACAAATCGCCGGCCCGCCCCCACGGACCGGCGTCACCCCAGCACGGCCGGTGGGCCGCCGCCCGTACCTCGCGTACGGGCGGCGGCCCACCGGCCTTTCCGGCCGCCCCGGCGTCGCCGGCCCGCCGTCCTCGCCCCCGGACCCGCGCCGGTTCTCGGCCTGCGGGGTTTTCCACAGGGCCGGCCTCGGGCTCTGGCAGAGGAGGGCGGCCCAGGACCATACTGGCGAACGCACATGTTCGAGGAGGGGGAACACAGGGTGAGTGAGAGCAGCACGGGGTCCGCGACGGCCCTGGCCGAGGACCCGGCCGGCCTGCCGATGGTCCGCGTCGAGGACCTGCGCCGTTCGTACGGGACGGGCGAGGCCGCCGTCCACGCCCTGCGCGGGGTCTCCTTCGACATCCCGCGTGGCGAGCTCGTCGCGCTCAAGGGCCGCTCCGGCTCCGGCAAGACGACCCTGCTCAACCTCGTGGGCGGCCTCGACAGCGCCGACGGAGGCCGCATCGTCATCGACGGCACCGACCTCTCCACGCTCGGCGAGAGCGGTCTCCTGGAGCTGCGCCGCGACCGGATCGGCTTCATCTTCCAGTCCTTCGGACTGCTCCCGATCCTCTCCGCCGCCGAGAACGTGGGCGTCCCCATGCGGCTGCGCAAGGCCGACCCGAGGGAGCGCGAGGAGCGGGTGGCCCTGCTGCTCGGGCTCGTGGGGCTCGCCGACCACGCCGAGCAGCGGCCCGGGGAGCTCTCCGGCGGCCAGCAGCAGCGCGTCGCCATCGCCCGCGCCCTCGCCAACAAGCCCGCGCTGCTCATAGCCGACGAGCCGACGGGCCAGCTGGACGCCGAGACCGGCCTCGCCGTCATGCAGCTGCTCCGCGCCGTCGTCCGCAGCGAGGGCTGCACGGCCCTGGTCGCCACCCACGACCCCCAGCTCCTCGGCCTGGCCGACCGGGTCCTGGAGCTCAGCGACGGCGAGATCATCGAGCACTGAGCCACGGGAGCGGGGCACGGAGCAGCGGGGCGGGACGGGGAGCCGCGGGGCGGGGCCGGCGCCGCTGCCGCTCGGCTTGGCCGCCCAGCCCGCCTGCCCGGCCGCTCAGCCCGTCTGCTCGGCCGCCCGGCCGCCCAGCCCCGCCCCCGCGCCCCCGCCCGGCCCGTCGGCTCAGCTGCGGGCGTCCGCCGTCTCCGGGGGCGCGGACATGACCTCGCGTACCTCGATGGGCATGTTGACCGGGGCCCCGCCGGGGCCGGGCGCCGCCGACACCTCGGCCGCGATCGCCACGGCGCGCTCCTGCGAGGGCACCTCGACGATCCACCAGCCGGCCAGGAACTCCTTCGTCTCGGCGAAGGGCCCGTCGGTCACCAGGGCCGAGCCGTCCGCCGCCGCCCGCACGATCCGCGCCGTCTCCGGCATGGCGAGCCCCTGCGCGTCGACCAGCTCGCCCGCCGCCGCCAGCTTCTCGTTCGTGGTCCGCATGAACGCGATGTGCGCGCGGATCTCCTCCGGCTCCCACTCCCCGATCGAGGGGACGTCGAGGCTCTGCGCGTTGAACTGCATCAGCAGCATGTACTTCACGGGGGGCTCCTCGGTGTGCGTCGCGTCCCGGGCGGTGCCGGGGCTGTTGTCACGGTGAGGTCGGAGCCGGTCCGGGGTTCTCGACATCGCGGTCCGGCGGTTCGACATCAGAATCACGTCAATACCGCACCGGGGCATCTCCCCGCGTACGGAATGTCCGATTGGCTGGACGTATGGTCGAGCCATGGGACGCGGCAAGCTTCGGATCTACCTCGGCGCTGCGCCGGGCGTCGGCAAGACCTACGCGATGCTCTCCGAGGGGCACCGGCGGGTCGAGCGCGGCACGGACTGCGTCGTGGCCTTCGTGGAGCACCACGGACGGCCGCGCACGGAGGTCATGCTGCACGGCCTGGAGCAGGTTCCGCGCCGCACCCTGGACTACCGGGGGACCGCCTTCACCGAGATGGACGTCGACGCCGTCCTGGCCCGCCGTCCGGCCGTCGCCCTCGTCGACGAGCTCGCCCACACGAACGTGCCGGGCTCCCGGAACCCCAAACGGTGGCAGGACGTCGCCGAGCTCCTCGCCGCCGGCATCGACGTGGTCTCGACGGTCAACATCCAGCACCTGGAGTCGCTCGGCGACGTCGTCGAGTCGATCACCGGGGTGCGCCAGCGGGAGACCGTCCCCGACGAGGTCGTGCGCAGGGCCGACCAGATCGAACTGGTCGACATGAGCCCGGAGGCCCTGCGGCGCCGGATGGCCCACGGCAACGTCTACACCTCGGACAAGGTCGACGCGGCCCTGTCCAACTACTTCCGCCCCGGCAACCTCACCGCCCTGCGCGAGCTGGCCCTGCTGTGGACGGCCGACCGCGTCGACGAGTACCTCCAGCAGTACCGGGGCGAGCACAACATCCGCTCCACCTGGCAGGCCCGCGAGCGGATCGTCGTCGGCCTGACCGGCGGACCCGAGGGCCGCACCCTGATACGCCGGGCCACCCGCCTCGCGGAGAAGGGCGCCGGCGGCGAGGTGCTCGCCGTCTACATAGCCCGCAGCGACGGACTCACCGCGGCCTCGCCGAAGGAGCTGGCCGTCCAGCGCACCCTGGTCGAGGACCTCGGCGGCACGTTCCACCACGTCATCGGCGACGACATCCCCTCGGCCCTCCTGGAGTTCGCCCGCGGGGTCAACGCCACGCAGATCGTCCTCGGCTCCAGCCGCCGCCGCACCTGGCAGTACATGCTCGGCCCCGGAGTCGGCCAGACCGTCGCCCGGGACTCCGGTCCCGACCTCGACGTCCACATCGTCACCCACGGCGAGGTCGCCAAGGGGCGCGGGCTCCCGGTCGCGCGCGGCGCCCGCCTCGGCCGCTCCCGCATCCTCGGCGGCTGGATCGTCGGCGTCGCGGGCCCCGCCGCCCTCGCGCTGCTCCTCACCCATGTCGACGCCGACCTCGGGCTCGCCAACGACATGCTGCTCTTCCTCGCCCTGACGGTCTCCGCGGCGCTCCTCGGCGGCTTCGCGCCGGCGCTCGCGTCGGCCGTCGCCGGCTCCCTCCTCCTCAACTGGTTCTTCACCCCGCCCATCCACCGGCTGACCGTCGCCGACCCCAAGAACATCGTCGCCATCGCCGTCTTCCTCGGCGTCGCGATGGCGGTCGCCTCGGTCGTCGACCTGGCCGCCCGCCGCACCCACCAGGCCGCCCGGCTGCGCGCCGAGTCCGAAGTGCTCTCCTATCTCGCCGGCAGCGTGCTGCGCGGCGAGACCAGCCTGGACGCCCTCCTCGAACGGGTCCGCGAGACCTTCTCCATGGAGTCGGTGGCCCTCCTGGAGCGCGCGGACGACATCGAGCCGTGGACCAGGGCCGCGAGCGTGGGCCCCCACCCGGCCGCCCGGCCGGAGGACGCCGACGTCGACATGCCGGTCGGCGACCACCTGGCCCTCGCCCTGTCGGGCCGGGTACTGCCCGCGGAGGACCGCCGGGTGCTCGGCGCCTTCGCCGCCCAGGCCGCGGTCGTCCTCGACCGGCAGCGGCTGGTGGGCGAGGCGGAGGAGGCCAGGAAGCAGGCAGAGGGCAACAAGATCCGCACGTCCCTGCTCGCCGCCGTCAGCCACGACCTGCGGACGCCCCTCGCGAGCATCAAGGCGTCCGTCTCCTCGCTCCGCTCCGACGACGTCGAATGGTCGGAGGAGGACCGGGCCGAGCTCCTGGAGGGCATCGAGGCCGGCGCCGACCGCCTCGACCACCTCGTCGGCAACCTCCTCGACATGTCCCGGCTCCAGACCGGCACGGTCACCCCGCTGATCCGGACCGTCGACCTCGACGAGGTGGTCCCGATGGCCCTCGGGGGCGTACCGGACGGCAGCGCCGAGCTGGACATCCCCGAGTCCCTGCCCATGGTCGACGTCGACAAGGGCCTCCTGGAGCGGGCGGTCGCCAACATCGTCGAGAACGCCGTGAAGTACAGCCCCGAGGGCGTGCCGGTCGCCGTCGCCGCCAGCACGCTGGGGGACCGGGTCGAACTGCGGGTCGTCGACCGCGGCCCCGGCGTGCCCGACGAGGCCAAGGACGGCATCTTCGAGCCCTTCCAGCGCTTCGGCGACGCCCCGCGCGGTTCCGGCGTCGGCCTCGGGCTCGCGGTGGCCCGCGGCTTCGTGGAGTCCATGGGCGGGACCCTCGGCGCCGAGGACACCCCCGGCGGCGGACTGACCATGGTCCTCACCCTCCGGGCCGCCCCCGGCGGGCCCGTACCGCCCGCCGACCTCCCGGCCCACGCCGTGACCTGACCCGGGGTCCGGCCGGCGCCGGGCACACGACAGCTTCCCGCAGCACCTCCAGCAGAAAGTAGGCCCCCTCCATGACCCGGGTCCTCGTGGTCGACGACGAGCCGCAGATCGTCCGCGCCCTGGTGATCAACCTCAAGGCGCGGAAGTACGAGGTCGACGCCGCACCCGACGGCGCCACCGCCCTCCGGCTCGCCGCCGAACGCCACCCCGACGTCGTCGTCCTCGACCTCGGCCTGCCGGACATGGACGGCGTCGAGGTCATCAGGGGCCTGCGCGGCTGGACGAGGGTGCCGATCCTGGTCCTCTCGGCCCGCCAGACCTCCGACGAGAAGGTCGAGGCGCTCGACGCCGGCGCCGACGACTACGTCACCAAGCCCTTCGGCATGGACGAGCTGCTCGCCCGGCTGCGCGCCGCCGTGCGCCGGGCCGAACCGGTCGGCGGCGCCGAGGACGGGGTCGTCGTGGTCGAGGCCGAGGGCTTCACCGTCGACCTGGCGGCGAAGAAGGTCCACCGCGAGGGGCGCGACGTCCGGCTCACCCCCACCGAGTGGCACCTCCTGGAGGTCCTCGTCCGCAACAGCGGCCGCCTGGTCAGCCAGAAGCAGCTCCTCCAGGAGGTCTGGGGACCCTCGTACGGCACCGAGACCAACTACCTCCGCGTGTACATGGCCCAGCTGCGCCGCAAGCTGGAGACCGACCCCTCGCACCCGCGCCACTTCGTCACCGAACCGGGCATGGGGTACCGCTTCGAACGCTGAACGGAGCGGCCGTCAGGGCCCGGTCCCGGTGGGAGCGGCGGCCGGTACGCTTTCTGTATGAGTGCTGCACCGCGTACAGAGAAGCCGGCCGGTAGGTTCCGCCGGATGCTCGACCGGCTCTCCTCCTCCCCGGAGGACCTGGAGTCGGAGGAGCTCCAGGAGGACGCCGAAGCCTCGGGGTGCACACGGATCTGCGACTGCTCCGACCGCCAGATAGTCAAGGTGACTGGTACCTTGCGCACGGTCACGCTGCGTCCCCGCGCCGGTGTGCCCGCGCTGGAGGCCGAACTCTTCGACGGCACGGCACCGCTCGACGTCGTGTGGCTCGGTCGGCGCTCCATCGTGGGCATCGAACCGGGCCGCAAGCTGATCGCCTCCGGCCGCATCTCCATGAGCCACGGCCGGCGGGTCCTCTTCAACCCCAAATACGAGCTCCGACCGCTCGGACAGGAGTAGCCGGTGACGTCCCTCGACAAGCCGACCGCGGACCGCTCGACCCCGGACCAGGACGCCCAGGCCGACAAGGCGGTGACCGAGGCCGCGCTCTTCGAAGCCTTCGGCGGTCTTCGCGGCATGATCGAGACGGTCGTGCCCGGCCTGCTGTTCGTCACGATCTTCACGATCAACAAGGACCTGCACGTCTCGGCGATCGCCGCGCTCGCGGTCTCCCTGGTCCTGGTCGCCGTCCGGCTCATCCGCCGCGACACCGTCAAGCACGCCTTCAGCGGCGTCTTCGGGGTCGCCTTCGGCGTCGTCTTCGCGATGATGACGGGCAACGCCAAGGACTTCTACCTGCCCGGCATGCTGTACACCCTGGGCCTCGCCCTGGCGTACATCGTCACCGCACTCGCCGGCGTGCCCCTGATCGGCCTGATCCTCGGCCCGGTCTTCAAGGAGAACCTCTCCTGGCGCACCCGCAACCCCGGCCGCAAGAAGGCGTACACGAAGGCCAGCTGGGCCTGGGGCCTCATCCTGCTCGGCAAGTGCGCGATCCTCTTCCCGATGTACTGGTGGGCCGACACCACCAAGTTCGGCTGGGTCCTCGTCGCCCTGAAGATCCCGCCGTTCCTGCTCGCCGTCTACCTCACCTGGGTGTTCCTCGCGAAGGCCCCGGCCCCGATCGACGTCTTCGCCGAGATGGAGGCCGAGGAGCGCGCCGAGAAGGAGCGCAAGGCGGCCGCCGCCGCGCAGACCCACCCCGAGTCCTGAGCACGGAGAGCGACCCCGGCGGCAGCGCGCGTACGGGGAAGGGCCCGGACCTGTTCACCAGGTCCGGGCCCTTCCCCGTACGCCGTCCGCGGTCCGCCCCGCGTCAGGACTCCGCGTCGGCGTCGCGGCGGACCTGCAGCAGGTCCTCCAGCTGCTCCTCGCGGGCCTGCGCGGCCACGAACAGCAGCTCGTCGCCGGCCTCCAGGGTCTCCTCGGGGCTCGGCGTCAGCACCCGCGAACCGCGGATGATCGTCACCAGCGAGGTGTCCTGCGGCCAGGCCACGTCGCCCACGGAGGTGCCGGCGACCGCCGACTCCGGCGGCAGCGTCAGCTCGACCAGGTTGGCGTCGCCGTGGCTGAAGCGGAGCAGCCGGACCAGGTCGCCGACGCTCACCGCCTCCTCCACCAGCGCCGACATCAGGCGCGGCGTCGAGACGGCGACGTCCACGCCCCACGCCTCGTTGAACAGCCACTCGTTCTTCGGGTTGTTCACCCGGGCGACCACCCGCGGCACGCCGTACTCGGTCTTGGCGAGCAGCGAGACGACCAGGTTCACCTTGTCGTCGCCGGTCGCCGCGATCACCACGTTGCAGCGCTGGAGCGCCGCCTCGTCGAGCGAGGTGATCTCACAGGCGTCCGCCAGCAGCCACTCCGCCTGCGGCACCCGCTCCACCGAGATGGCGGTCGGCGCCTTGTCGATGAGCAGGACCTCGTGCCCGTTCTCCAGCAGCTCGCCCGCGATGGAACGGCCCACCGCACCCGCGCCCGCAATAGCGACACGCATCAGTGACCGCCCTCCTCGGGACCCTCGGCGAAGGCCCCCTCGACCTTCGCGATCTCGTCCGTACGCATCATCACGTGCACCAGGTCACCTTCCTGGAGCACCGTCTGCGAGGTGGGCAGGATCGCCTCTCCCAGCCGCGTGAGGAAGGCGACACGGACGCCGGTCTCCTCCTGGAGCCGGCTCACCTTGTGACCGATCCACGCGGGGGAGGTGTGCACCTCCGCGAGCTGCACGGCACCGCTCGGGTCGCGCCACAGCGGCTCCGCGCCGGAGGGCAGCAGCCGCCGCAGCATCTGGTCGGCGGTCCAGCGGACCGTCGCGACCGTCGGGATCCCCAGGCGCTGGTAGACCTCGGCACGGCGCGGGTCGTAGATCCGCGCCGCCACGTTCTCGATGCCGAACATCTCGCGCGCGACCCGCGCCGCGATGATGTTCGAGTTGTCGCCGCTGCTCACCGCGGCGAAGGCGCCGGCCTCCTCGATCCCCGCCTCACGCAGCGTGTCCTGGTCGAAGCCCACGCCGGTGACCCGTCGACCGCCGAAACCCGACCCCAGGCGACGGAAGGCCGTCGGGTCCTGGTCCACGACCGCGACGGTGTGCCCCTGCTGTTCGAGGGTCTGCGCGAGAGCGGCTCCCACTCGCCCGCAGCCCATGATGACGATGTGCACGTCCCCTTACCCCGCACTCCTGATCGCCTTGCTGACCTGCGAAAACACCCTGCTCACAACTTTCCTCGCCCGATGCGCCCGGGCCGCGGCCGGCTAACCCCTGCCGGGTTGCCCGGTCCGAGCTTATGCGGCAACGCTGGCCGGGACCGCATCCGAGGTGGTACTGAGGGAGATTCGGTGCCGATCGGGGGTGCCGGTGCGCGTGGCTCTTTTCGAACGCTTACGATCCTCTCCGTGTCCAAACTGACCGACGTGCCCAAACGGATCCTGATCGGGCGGGCCCTGCGCAGCGACAAGCTGGGAGAGACCCTTCTCTCGAAGCGGATCGCCCTCCCCGTCTTCGCCTCCGACCCGCTGTCCTCGGTGGCGTACGCGCCCGGCGAGGTGCTGCTCGTCCTCTCCGTCGCCGGACTGTCGGCCTACCACTTCAGCCCGTGGATCGCGCTCGCGGTCGTCGTGCTGATGTTCACGGTCGTCGCGTCCTACCGGCAGAACGTGCACGCGTACCCCAGCGGCGGCGGCGACTACGAGGTCGCCACCACCAACCTCGGGCCGAAGGCCGGACTCACCGTCGCGAGCGCCCTGCTCGTCGACTACGTCCTGACCGTCGCCGTGTCGATCTCCTCGGGCATCGAGAACCTCGGCTCCGCGATCCCCTTCGTCGTCGAGCACAAGGTGGCCTGCGCGGTCGGCGTGATCGTGCTGCTCACCGTGATGAACCTGCGCGGGGTGAAGGAGTCGGGCTCCCTCTTCGCGATCCCGACGTACGTCTTCGTCGCCGGGGTCTTCATCATGATCCTCTGGGGCGCGTACCGCGGCATCGTCCTCGACGACACCATGCGGGCGCCCACCGCCGACTTCGAGATCAAGCCCGAACACCAGGGCCTGGCCGGCTTCGCGCTCGTCTTCCTGCTGCTGCGCGCGTTCTCCTCCGGCTGTGCCGCCCTCACCGGCGTCGAGGCCATCTCCAACGGCGTCCCGGCCTTCCGCAAGCCGAAGTCGAAGAACGCCGCCACCACCCTCGCCCTCATGGGCGGCCTGGCCGTCACCATGTTCTGCGGCATCATCTTCCTCGCCATGGCCACCGACGTGCGCATGGCCGAGAAGCCCGCCGAGGACCTCCTGAACAACGGCGTCCCGGTCGGCCCGGGCTACGTCCAGGACCCGGTCATCTCGCAGGTCGCGGCCGCCGTCTTCGGCGACGGCACGTTCTTCTTCGTCGTCCTCGCCGCCGCCACCGCGCTCGTCCTCTTCCTGGCCGCCAACACCGCGTACAACGGCTTCCCGCTCCTCGGCTCGATCCTCGCCCAGGACCGCTACCTGCCGCGCCAGCTGCACACCCGCGGCGACCGCCTCGCCTTCTCCAACGGCATCGTGCTCCTCGCCGGCGCCGCCGCCCTCCTCGTGTGGGTCTACGGAGCCGACTCGACCCGGCTGATCCAGCTGTACATCGTCGGCGTCTTCGTCTCCTTCACCCTCAGCCAGATCGGCATGGTCCGGCACTGGAACCGGCACCTGAAGAGCGAGCGCGCGCCCGCCAAGCGCCGCCACATGATCCGCTCCCGCGCGATCAACACCTTCGGCGCCTTCTTCACCGGCCTCGTCCTCGTCGTCGTCCTCGCCACCAAGTTCACCCACGGCGCCTGGGTCGCCCTGCTCGGCATGGTGATCTTCTACGGCACGATGACCGCGATCCGCCGGCACTACGACTCGGTCGCCGCCGAGATCGCCGCCGCCGAGGAGCGCCCCGACGAGTACGTCCGCCCCTCCCGGGTCCGCTCCATCGTCCTCGTCTCCAAGCTCCACAAGCCCACCCTGCGCGCCCTGGCCTACGCCAAGCTCATGCACGCCGGCGAGCTGGAGGCGCTGACCGTCAACGTCGACCCCGTCGAGACGAAGGCGCTCAAGGAGGAGTGGGAGCGGCGCAGCATCAACGTGCCGCTCAAGATCCTCGACTCGCCGTACCGCGAGATCACCCGGCCGGTGATCGAGTACGTCAAGAGCATCCGCCGCGAGAGCCCCCGCGACGCCGTCTCCGTCTACATCCCCGAGTACGTCGTCGGCCACTGGTACGAGCACCTGCTCCACAACCAGAGCGCCCTGCGGCTCAAGGGCCGGCTGCTCTTCACCCCCGGCGTCATGGTGACCTCGGTCCCCTACCAGCTCCAGTCCTCCGAAGCCGCCAAGAAGCGGGCCCGCAGGCGCCAGGAGTGGAACGCGCCCGGATCGGTCCGTCGCGGACCCGTCGAGAAGCGCCAGAAGGAACCGGCCTCGAAGAACAACTAGACTGGTGGGCTGCCGTGCACACGGCAGCCCACTGTTACTTCCCCTTGGAGACCCCCCGCCATGCAGAACACCCCTGTTTCGTCGTTGGTCGGGGAGGAGTACGAGGTGGAGGTCGGTCCGGTGGCCCACGGCGGCCACTGCATCGCCCGCACCGAGGAGGGCCGCGTCCTCTTCGTCCGCCACGCACTGCCCGGCGAGAGGATCATCGCCCGCGTCACCGAGGGCGAGGAGACCTCCCGCTTCCTGCGCGCCGACGCCGTCACCGTCCTCGACCCCTCCAAGGACCGTGTCGAGGCCCCCTGCCCCTTCGCCGGCCCCGGCAAGTGCGGCGGCTGCGACTGGCAGCACGCCAAGCCCGGCGCCCAGCGCCGCCTCAAGGGCGAGGTCATCGCCGAGCAGCTCCTCCGCCTCGCCGGCCTCACCCCCGAGCAGGCCGGCTGGGACGGCACCGTCATGCCCGCCGAGGGCGACAAGCTCCCCTCCGGCGAGGTCCCGCAGTGGCGCACCCGCGTCCAGTACGCGATCGACGCCGAGGGCCACGCGGGCCTGCGCAAGCACCGCTCGCACGAGGTCGAGGTCATCGACCACTGCATGATCGCCGCCGAGGGCGTCTCCGAGCTCGGCATCGAGAAGCGGACCTGGGAGGGCATGGCCTCCGTCGAGGCGATCGCCGCCTCCGGCTCCCACGACCGCCAGGTCGTCCTCACCCCGCGCCCCGGCGCCCGCCTCCCGCTCGTCGAGCTCGACAAGCCCGTCTCCGTCCTGCGCGTCGGCGAGAAGGACGGTGGCGTCCACCGCGTCCACGGCCGCGCCTTCGTCCGCGAGCGCGCCGACGAGCGCACCCACCGCGTCGGCAACGGCGGCTTCTGGCAGGTCCACCCGAAGGCCGCCGACACCCTCATGAAGGCCGTCATGCAGGGCCTCCTCCCGCGCAAGGGCGACACCGCCCTCGACCTCTACTGCGGCGTCGGCCTCTTCGCCGGCGCCCTCGCCGACCGCGTCGGCGAGCAGGGCGCCGTCCTCGGCATCGAGTCCGGCAAGCGCGCCGTCGAGGACGCCCGCCACAACCTCGCCGGCTTCCCCCGCGTCCGCGTCGAACAGGGCAAGGTCGAGTCCGTCCTGCCCCGCACCGGCATCACCGAGGTCGACCTCATCGTCCTCGACCCCCCGCGCGCCGGCGCCGGCCAGCAGACCGTCCACCACCTCGCCAACCTCGGCGCCCGCCGCATCGCCTACGTCGCCTGCGACCCCGCCGCCCTCGCCCGCGACCTCTCCTACTTCTCCGCCCGCGGCTACAAGGTCCGCACCCTCCGCGCCTTCGACCTCTTCCCGATGACGCACCACGTGGAGTGCGTGGCGATCCTGGAACCGGCTGCAAAGAACAGCTGACCTGGTGTTTCTCTGAGCGTGCGTCAGGGGCGTCACGTGCGTCGGGTGCGATGTCTCGACGCACGTGACGCACGTGTGACGCACGGACGGCGCGGTTTCTGATGGGTCGCCAGGGGGGGGCGGTCAGTCCTGTGAGGCATCGCCGAGCAGGTCCCGTGCCCACGCCGCCCGTCGTGTTCCCGCCGGATACGGCAGGGCGTCGGCCGATGCCACGGCCCGGGTCAGCTCCTTGGTGCCCTCCGGTGTCCTGCCGAGCCGGTGGAGGGCCGTGCCCAGGGCGATGCGCGCCTCGACCTCGGCGAGCCGTTCGCCCGTGCGCTCGGCTCGCGCCGCCTCGGCCCGCGCCAGTCGCATCGCGATGTCGGGGCGCCCCGACATGAGTTCCGCCCAGGCCACCAGGACCGGGGCGTCGTCGGCGTGGCCGTCCAGGGCCCGCAGCGCCTCGTCCGGGCGGCGCGCGTACAGCGCCAGTTCGGCACGTGCCGTGCGCACCTCGTGCCCCGCCTGCCGGTCCCCGAGCGCGGTGGCGACCACCTCGGCGTGGTGCACCACGGCCGCCGACGTCGCCGCCTCGCCCTGGAACCCCCGCACGCGCGCCATCGTCGCGAGGGCGTGTGGAAGGCACCAGGCGTCGTACGCCTCCGCGCCCGACACGGCCTGCTCGGCCAGGGCCCGGGCCGACTCGGGTTCTTCGAGCAGGAGACGGAGCTCCGCGAGGTTCGCCCGCTCGAAGGCGGCGGAGACCGGGTCGCCGGACTGTTCGGCCAGGGCGAGTGCCCGGCTTCCGATCTGGACGGCCTCGCGCAGGCGGCCGGAGCGCCGCGCGTTCTCGCGCAGGGTCGACAGGACCGAGCCGAGCAGCGTCGGATCCCCGTACGCCTCGGCCGGTGCCAGCGCCTGGTCACCGGCCTCGCGTGCCTGGTCGAGGCGTCCGGCGAGGCCGAGACTGGCGGCCTGGAGGGCGAAGGCGCGGGCCGTCAGCCCCTGCCCCCGTGTCCCCGGGACCTTCCGCGCGGCCGTCAGGGCGTGCCGGGCGGCCTCCGCTCCGGCCGCGTACCGTCCCTGGGTGCAGCGGACGACCGCCAGGGCGAGGCAGTGGCCGGCCGCCGGTTCCGGCGAGGTGTCGGCGGTCACCGGGTGCTCGCGCAGCGTCCGGCGGGCGGCGCCGGGGGCCCGGGTCTTGGCGAGGGCCTCGGCGAGCAGGGCCGCGGCGAGGACCGTGTCGTCGTGGTCGCCGCGGCGCTCGAACTCGGTCAGGGCGAGCCGGAGGGCTCCGGCGGCCTCCTCGAAGTGGCCCATCCTGCGCAGGACGTGGCTGTGCGCGAGCCGTGCGCGGGCGGCGTCGACGTCGAGGCGGGCGACGAGGTCGCGGTAGTAGCGGTCGGCGGTGTCGTTGGCGTACAGCGCGGCGGCGCGTTCGGCGGCGCGGCGCAGGTAGGCGGCCGCGCGCGGGTCGTCCGCACGTGCGAAGTGCGAGGCGAGGGCGTCGACGGCATCCGGCCGCCGGCGCAGGACCGCCTGGGCGAAGGCGGTGTGCAGCCGTCGGCGGCGGACCGCGGACAGCTGTTCGTAGCAGGTGAGGCGGACGAGGGGATGGCGGAAGGCCACCCCCGCCTCGGGGCGTCCGGCCATGACCACCTGCCGTTCCTCGACGAGCGAGGCGGCGATGGCGCGCTCCAGGGCGTCGGTGGCGGCGGCGCCGGACACCGGGGGGTGCAGCGCGTGTGCGGCGACGTCGAGCAGCTCGGTCAGCGCGGCCTCCCCGCCTGCCACGGAGAGCGCCTCGACGACCCGGCGCGTGTCCGCGTCGAGCCGGAGGAGCCGGTCGGCGACCAGTTCCCGCACGCTGTCGGGGGCAACGTTGTCAGACGGTCCGTCGTAGGGCAGACCGCGGGCGAGTTCGAGGGCGAACAGGGGGTTGCCGAGGGAGAGTTCCCACACCCGGTGGGCCCGTTCGTCGCCGGGGACGTGGGCGGTCGCGTCGCGCACCACCGCCAGGCACGCCTCCTTGCCGAGCCGCCCCAGTTCCTCGCGCGCGGAGAGCCGCTGGCGCGTGAGCGAGGCCATGACCGAGCGGCGCGCGTCGCCTTCGGGGAGTTCCTCCTCCCGGTACGTCACCAGGAACCGCAGCGCCGTTCCGCGTTCCGCCGCCCGCCGGGCGAGATGGCCGAGGAGTTGGTACGAGCCGGTGTCGGCGGCGTGCAGGTCGTCGAGGACGACCAGCACCGGGCGGACCGCGGCCAGGTCGCCGAGCAGGGCGGTGCTCGCCCGGAACAGCCGGTCCCGCTCCTCCTCCGGGCTCCGCTCGTCCTCCGCCCGGAGACGCCCCAGCGACGGCAGGAACGCCGCCAGCTCGGGGTACTCGGCGCCGACCCGGGCGCGCTCCGCGGCGTTCCACTCGGCCAGCCAGCCGTCCAGGGCCTCGGCGAACGCCCCGTACGGCGTGTGTCCCTCCGCGTCGTGTCCACCGCCCCACAGCACGGCCGTGCCGGACCGCGCGGCCCGCCGCGCCGCCTCGCGGGCCAGGCTGGTCTTGCCGACGCCGGCCTCGCCGGTGAGCAGTGTCACCGGTGGCCCGGCGGCCGAGAGCAGCCGCGCCAGCACCTCGTCGCGGCCCCGCAGCGGTGCCGCGGCGGGGGCCCGCAGGGGCGCGGGCAGGGACGGCGCGGACAGGGCGGGCGCGGGCGCGTCGGTGAGTGCCAGCCGGTGCAGCCGTTCCGTCTCGGGCCTCGGCCGCACTCCCAGCTCCGTGTCGAGCGCCTCGCGGCACAGGTGGTACTGGCGCACCGCGAGCCTGCGCAGCCCGCGGCGCAGGAACGACTCCATCAGGATCCGGTGGGCGGCCTCCTCGGCCGGGTTCGCCGCGAGCACCCGTTCGACGGTGGCGGCCGCCTCCTGATGCTCGTCCGCCGCGAGCTGGGCCGTCGCGAGCGCGAGCAGCACCAGTTCCCCGAGCCCCACGAGCCGGTCGCGGCGGGCCGCTGCCCACTGCGCGTAGCGGTCCTCCGGCAGCAGCTCGCCGGTGAAGTGCCGTGCCGCGTCGGCCAGCGCGGAGATGTCCCCGGCGGCGAGCGCGGCGAGTGCCGTCTCCTCCGCGTGATCGGCGTCGATCCATACGGTCCGGGGATCGAGCAGCAGCAGTGAGCCGTCGGATACCAGGTACGACGAAGCGGTGCGGGGAGCCAGCTCCGGTTCCAGCGCGTGGCGTGCGGCGTGCAGGGCGACCCGCAGGCTGCGCAGCCCGGCCTGCGGATCGGCGTCGGGCCAGCAGATGTCCACGGCCTGATCGCGGTGCAGGCGGTGGCCGGGTGTCACGGCGAGCAGCTTGACCAGGGCGCGGGCGCCGGGCCGCGGCCAGCGTTCGGCGAGGGCGGGGCCGTGGTCACGTGTGGCGTGAAAACCGCCGAAAAGGTGCAGACGGAGTAGTGGAGCGGCAGATTCCGGCCGGTTCGTCTGCTGCTCGCTCATGTGGGCGCCACTGTAACCGAGCATGCCGAGGCCCCCCGGGGCGGTGTGCCCAGGGGGGCCTCGGATCAACGGTTCACGTCAGCGGGAGCTCAGGAGAGCTTGTACGTGGTGACCTGGTGGATGCCGTTGTCGGTGACGAAGTACCCGCCGCCGAACAACGCGGCGGCACGATCCCGGCCGTGGTCGTCGCTGTTGAGGGTGAGCATCTCGTCGACGCCGTCGCCGTCGAGGTCGCCCGCGAAGTAGTTGCGGGCGCCCACGAGGCTGCCGATGCTGCCGACGGACGGCGCCCAGGAGTCCTCGGAGTCGAGGATGCTCGGGTCCCAGAGGTACAGGCCGGCCTCGGAGCCCGCTCCCAGGAGCTCACGCCCGCCCGGACCGGTCACGAAGCCACCGCCGTACGACTGCGGCGTGACGAACTGCGTCGTGTCGTCGCCGTTCGCCCGGTAGCGCCGGAACGAGGCCGTTCCGCCCTCGTACAGCACGCCGTCCTTGGCGAAGTAGCTGTTGTGCGTCCACAGACCGCCCGCGAGCCCGGAGTGGAGCACCTCGCCGGTGCGGCCGTCGCGGATCTCGAAGAAGTTCTGCGGGCTGAGCGCGGTGGTGTCCCACTTGATGGGCGCGCTGACGGCCCACAGGTAGACCACCGCGTGCCCGGCGGCGTAGGGGATCTCCTTCGAGGCGAAGACGCCCTCGTTCGGGATGGCGGTGCGGATGCCGCCGACCGCCGTGGCGGGCGGCGTCGGCGCCACGGACCAGCGGACCTTGCCGGTGCCGGCGTTCAGCGCGACCGCGTTCGTCACCGGGGCGTCGAGGTCGTACGCGTTCAGGCTCGCGTACGAGGCGTACACCCGGCCGTCGTTCACCGACGGGTCGGCGAACCGCACGTCGCCGGCCTCGGTGGGAGCGCTGTACGTCCACAGGGTGTGGCCGTCGCCGTGGTAGGCGCGGAGCGCGTCCGTCGGGACGAGGAGGTCCAGCTCGCCGTCGCCGTCGAGGTCGGCCAGTGTCGTCGAGCGGACGAACCGGCCCTCGGGGGCCTCGACGGTGGTGAGCGTCCGGCCCGTCCGCCCGTCGAGGACGACCGTCGCGGTGTCGGCCGCGACCACGATCTCGGTCCGGCCGTCACCGTTCACGTCACCGGTCTGGATGTCGTGGACCGCGCCGGGGACGGTGGCCTGCCACAGCTTCTGCGGCGTGCCGCCGTCGACGAGCGACGGGCCCGAGTAGGCCCACACACCGTTGGACGAACCGCCCATGATCAGGTCGGACGCGCCGTCCTTGTTCAGGTCGGCGCCCTTGGCGTAGGCGATGTCGGCCTGCAGCGGTGTGACGTTCTCGGCCTTGCCGCTGCCCAGCTTGAAGGTGCGGACGTTCTGCGCCTGGTCGACGACGCGCACATGCGTGCCCCGGGCGTCGGTGTGGACGTCCTGGTACATCGGCGCGGCGGCGACGCCCTTCGACTGCCACTTCACGGCGCCCTTGCCGGAGAACACGGTCAGTGAGGCGTAGCGCAGGCCGCCCCGGTTCTCGGCGTCGTCCATGGCGCGGTCGTCCTGGGCGGAGGTGATCAGGGAGCCGTCGGCCACCCGCAGGCCCCAGACGCTGGGCCCGTCCTTGCCGTTGGCGGCGTTCCGCTTGATCGTGCTCGACCACAGGACCTTGCCCGCGTCGGTGCCGTCGACGGCGCGGACGGTGCTGGCACTGATCCACAGGTTCTCGTCGAGCGAGGACTCCGCGACGGCGTACTCGTCCCCCGCCTTCGCGCCGAGGTCGCCGACCGCAAGGGCGGTGGGCACCACGTTCTCGCGGCTGTCCAGCGTCGAGCGCAGACCGGCCTTGAGGTCGTACGCGGCGACCTCGTAGCGCACGGCGTCGGTGGTGTCCGCCTGCTCGATCGCGACGAGCCGCCTGCGGCCGGTGTCCACCCGCAGCTGACGGGCGTACAGCATGCTGTCGGTCTGCCAGGTCACCGAGCCGTCCCCCGTGTCGAGCACGAGGACGCGGCCCCGGCCCGCGACACCGGTGGCCTTGGCCAGGTTCCAGGACACGGCGACCTTTCCCCTGCCCAGGTCCTGGATGTCACCCCAGTTGGCGCGCCGGGCCTCCCCGGTGTCGTACGTCCAGGTCTGTGCCGGTGCGAGTGTGCCGTCGGCGGCCGCGGAGAAGCGGATGCCGGTCAGGGTCATGGTGGCGGCGGCCGGGACGCGCGGGTCGCCGCTCATCCGGGGCGCGTCCGCGACCAGCAGGGTCCCGTCGACGATCTTCACCAGGGACGCGCGGTTGTACAGCTTCGACCACAGCGTCCGGCCGGTCCTTCCGTCGAGGACGGTGACGAACGTGCCGGTGTTCAGCGTCGAGCCCGGCACGGTGAACGGGCGCGGGTAGGGGTTCGTGCCGACCTGCGCGGAGAACACCAGGTCCGGGCTGCCGTCACCGGTCAGGTCACCAGTGGAGAAGCCGGAGTCGGAGTTGGCCGAGAACGGCGAGACCGCGTTGTAGCCCATCAGGATCTGCGCCGGGTACGGCTCCACCCGCCACACCTGGGTCGGCTTGACCTGCCAGTCGGTGAAGAAGGAGCTGCCGGTGCGGGCCCATGTCTCGCTGCCGTCGGCGGCGTGGCGCTGCACGTACCCCATGCTGTTGACGGTGAAGTACTCGCCCTTGGTGCCGATCGGCACTGTGGCGCCCATGCCGCGCACGCCCTCCAGCGTGGACTTCGCGGTCATGGCGACCTTGGTGGCCGGGTCGACGGCGCTCGTCGACGCGCCGCCCGTCGCGGTGCCGCCGTCGGCCGTGGCCTCCGGGGAGCCGTCGGCCTCCGGGGCGACCGTGTTGTCGGCGGCGGCTCCCTCGTACGGGTCGAGCGCGGCGTGGGCGGCCAGCGCCTCGGCCTCGGTGCTGCTCAGCTTCATCGCCGAGCCGCTGTCGTCGGCGGCGGCCAGGGCCGTCGGGGCGATGCTCAGGCACAGGCCCGCCGCGACCAGGGCGGAGGCGAGCCGGAGGCCCCGCCGCGAGAGGTGGGTTCTCATCACTTTGCTCCCTGCGCGAAGCGGACGGCGGTGCCCGCGGTGAGGACGGGCTGGTTGTACGCGTACTGGAGGGCGTCGGCGCCGGACTGGTCGGCGATGCCGACGGTGGCCCCCGCTCCCTTGTCCGCTACCGCCTTGTACTGGAGGGTCACCGCGCCGGTGGCCTCCTCGAAGACGATCTCGAAGGTGGAGCGGCCCGACGTGCCGTCGGCGTAGGCGGCGTCGTTCCAGACGACGGCGAACCTGCGGTTGCCCGTGGTGCCGGTGGTGGCCGTCTGCACGGACGACTTCCTGTCCAGCGTCAGGTCGTCCCACAGCGGGGCGACGATGCCCTTGACGCCGTTCATGCCGGTCGTCGGCAGGGCGGTGTTGTCGTAGTCGCCGACGCGCGGGGAGAGGAAGTTGAGCAGGCCGTCGGTGGTGACCGAGGCGGAGGTGTACGAGACGCCGTAGTGCTTCACCGGGAAGGGCAGGGCGATCGTGGCGGAGTCCTCGTCACCGGTGAGCGCGACCTTCTTGGAACCGGCGATCCAGGAGTACCCCGCCGGGGCGCAGCTGTTGCCGCTGTTGTCGGTGCGGTTCGGGACCTGGACGTTCTGCTTCAGGTCGGCGGTACCGACGGTCACGGTGCCGTTGTGGACGCCGTTGCACAGGACCGGCGCGGCGGGCCTCACGATCAGGCTGTAGGAGCCCTCGGCGACCTTGGCGAAGCCGTACGCGCCCTTGGCGTCGGTCGTGACGGTGGCGAGCGGCGAGCCGTTCAGCTCGACCGTCGCGCCCGGCAGCGCCTTGCCGGTGACGTCGAGGACGGTTCCGGTGACCTGGTGCGAGGGGGCCGCGGTCAGGGCGATGTCCTGGGTGAGCGGCGTGCCGGTGGTGAGCTGGACGCCGGTGACCGTACGGGGCGCGTAGCCGTAGCCGCTGAGCGCGAAGTCGTACGTGCCGGGGGCCAGGGAGAGGCGGTACGCGCCGTCGGAGCCGGTGCTGACCGAACGTGCGCCGGTGGCGGTGCTCGTGGCCTTGACGGTGACGCCGGAGACGGCGGCGCCGGTGTCCTTGTCGGTGACCTTGCCGGAGACCGTGACGGCGGTGTGCGGGGCCTTCTCGATGGAGGCGAGGATGTCGAGCTTGCCCTCGCCCCAGACGTTGTTCGTGCCGGCGGTGCCGCCGCAGTGGGTGTCGTCGACGTCGCGGGCGCCCTGGTTCAGGAGCGCGCGGGTCGCGTCGATGTCGCCGATGAGCGAGGGGGCCGCCGACCAGAGCAGCGCGACCGCGCCCGCGACGTGCGGCGTCGCCATCGACGTGCCGTTGATGGTGTTGTAGGACGAACCCGGCCAGGTGGAACGGATGTTGACGCCCGGAGCCGAGATGTTCGGCTTCATCGAGCCGTCGACGAGGGACGGACCGAAGCCGGAGAAGTTCGCGATCTTCCCGGAGACGTCGTACGCGCCGACGCCGTAGGCAGGAGCCTGCGCGCCGGGGGCGCGGGTGGTGGAGCAGGTCTTGCCGTCACCGTCGTTGCCGGCGGCGAATGCCTCGAAGATGCCCGCGGCGTTCCACGCTTCGACGATGTCCTGGTAGAACGTCGTGTTGCCGCCGCCCCAGGAGTTGTTGACGATGTTCGGCGCGAGGTCCGGGCGCGGGTTCCGGCCGTTGCGGTCGGTCGGCGCGAGGATCCACTGGCCGGCGGCGAGGAGCGACTCGTCCGAGCAGGAGGACGACTCGCAGCCCTTCGCGGCGATCCACTTGGCGTTCGGAGCGACACCGACGCCGTTCGCGCCGACCATCGTGCCCATGGTGTGGGTGCCGTGGCCGTTGTTGTCGCAGGGAACGCCGCCGCTGCCGCACTGGCCGGTCGGGTCGTACCAGTTGTAGTCGTGCGTGAAGCCGCCGTTGCCGTTGTTGCCGCGGTACTGGGCGACCAGGTCCGGGTGGTTGTACTGCACGCCCGAGTCGACGTTGGCGATGACGATGCCCTCGCCGCGGTCGTCGTACCCGTTCCAGACGTCGTCGGCGTTGATGTCGGCGACGCCCCACTCCGGGGGGACGGCTGCGACGGTGGCGGCGGCCGTGCCGGAGGAGGCCGTACGCGCCGTGGTGATCCGGCCGTCGGCGGCCTCGACGTCGTCGAGCGCGTAGTGCTGCTCCTTGATGATCGAGGCGACGTCCGAGCGCTTCGCGAGCCGCTCCACGAGCTCCTGGCCGCCGTGCACCTTGACGGCGTTGGCGATCCAGAACTCCTCGTGCCCGACCTTCTCCCGGTCGAGGAAGGCCGTCAACGACCGCTGGGCGGCGTCGGCGTGTGCGCGCAGCTCCTTGTACGCGGCCTTGGCCTTCGCCGCGTGCGTCCGCTGCTTCTTGACGTCGGACAGGTCGGCCTGGTCCTTGAGGACGACGAAGAAAGACGCCTCACCGCCCTCGTCCACGGCGTCCAGCAGGGCGGCGTCCACCGTGGCGGACGGTGCGGCGTCGGCCGCGACGGCGGGTGGGCCGGTCAGTACGGCTGCGGCGACCAGAGCGGCCGCCGCCCAGGCGGCGGATCGGCGCAGGGGCGATCGTGGCAGGTGCATCGGGATGCTCCTCGGGGAAGGTTCGGGGAGCCCGGACGCTAGACAGCTGCCGTTACTCGGGAATTACAGCCCTTCGGCCGGGGCCGCCCGGCCTGCGCGGGGGCATGTCGACCGGGCGACCCGGCCCGTACGCGCGCGCCCCGCCGGAGGGTCATTTCCGGCCGGGGGTCCATTTCATGCCGAGGCGGTAGGCGCGGGAGATCACGTCGTGGACGCCGGGGCCGTCCGCCGGGGTGAACCAGCGAACCTCGCGTCCGATGACGAGTTCGCCCTTCTGGCGCTTGATGAGGGCGATGGCGCACGCGTGGGCCTGTGGAGGGCATTCGTCCAGGACGACCCGGAAGCGGTCGCCGCGGTCGGAGGTCAGGGTCACCACCGCGTCGAGGCCGCGGAAGTCGCCGGACCCTTCGTAGATGTAGACGAAGAGCAGGAGTTTCTGGAACTCGGCCTGGTGGTCCAGGTTGATGACGAGGTTCTCTCCCGCCTCCAGGGCGCCGGTGCGGTCGTCGGCGTCGAGCGCGATGTAGGGGAACCGGTCCACCGCGCCGAACGCGTTGCCCAGGGCCTGGACCACGGTCTTGGAGCCGTCGGTGCAGCGGATCATGCAGCCGAGGTCGAGGTCGACGCCCACCGTCGCGCCTGTGGGTGCTTCGGGGAAGGCGGGCGCGTCACTCGTGCGGGGTGAAGCGACAACTGGTGGACGCTTGTGGGCTGTTGGGCACAGGTAGTCTGTGGTGGTAAGCGGTTTTTCTGGGGGAATGGTGGTGGGTGGGGTGTTCGGTATGGGGCGGTGGGTTGCGGTGGGTGTGGGGTTGGTGGGGTTGGTGGGGGTGGGGGTCGGGGTGGCCGGGGAGGGGGAGCCCGGGGTGGTGGATGTGTGGGTGGGGGAGAGGGTCGGTGGGGCGGGGAGGGGGGTGGCGTTGGCGGTGGACTTCCTGGGGGAGCCGGTGGGGGCGGTGGTGCTGGTGGTGGCGGCCGCGTTGGGGTTCTTGATGGCGCGGCGGCCTCGGGGGGTGGTGGTGCTCGTGGTGGGGGTGGGGGTGGCCGTGGGGGCGACGAAGGTGCTGAAGTCCGTGGTGGGGCGGACGATTCACGACGGGAGCCTGTCGTATCCGAGTGGGCATACGGCGTTCCTGACGGCGTTCGCGCTGGTGGTGGCGGTGATGGTGGGGGCGCGGCCGGCGGGGGTGTGGGCGGCGGGAATCGTGGCCGGGGGAGTGATGGGGTGGGCGCAGGTGCTGCTGGACGCGCACTACCCGACCGACGTCGTGGGGGGCTGGTGCACCGCGGTGGCGGTGGTGCCGGTGGTCGCGTGGGCGGTCGACCGGGTGGCGGACCGTACGGCGGACGTCGGGCGGGCGGCGCGTCGCTGAGGGATGGTCAGGCCCGGCTGCGGAAGACGGGTTTGACGGGGCGGCCGGAGAGCCAGGGGGTGGGGTCGGTGGCGTCGAGGGCCTTGCGGTAGACGGCGCAGGCGTCGGCGACGGCCTCGACGGTGTGGTCGATGTCGTCGTCGGTGAGGGCGCTGCTGACGACGAAGGACGGGGCGAGGACGCCGCCGGCGAGGAGGCGGCGGAGGAAGAGGGTGCGGTACTCCTGGGAGGGACGTTGGTGCTCGTCCAGGGTGGCGAAGACCAGGTTGCTGGCGCGGCCGCGGACGATGAGGTGGTCGTCGACGCCCATGGCGGCGGCGGCCTCGCGGATGCCGGCGGCGAGGCGTTCGCCGAGGTCGTGGAGGCGGGCGGTGATGCCCTCCTCGGTGTAGGTGGTGAGGACGGCCATGGCGGCGGCGAGGGAGTGGGTCTCGGCGCCGTGGGTGGTGGAGAGCAGGAACACCCGCTCGTCGGAGTGGCGGAGCCCGCCCCGCTCCATCAGCTCCCGGCGGCCGGCCAGGGCGGAGACGGCGAAGCCGTTGCCCAGGGCCTTGCCGAAGGTGGACAGGTCGGGCGTGACGCCGTAGAGGCCCTGGGCGCCGGCCTCGGACCAGCGCAGGCCGGTGATCATCTCGTCGAAGACGAGGACGCAGCCGTGGCGGTCGGCCAGCTCGCGGAGGCCGGCGAGGTAGCCGGGCGGCGGCTCGCTGTGGGTGGCGGGTTCGAGGATGAGGCAGGCGATCTCGCCCGGGTACCGGTCGAGGAGCGCCTCGGTGGCGGCCAGGTCGCCGTACGGGAACGTCACGGTGAGCCGGTCGGTGTCGGTCGGGATGCCCGCGGACATCGGGGTGGTGGCGATGAACCAGTCGTCGACCGAGAAGAACGGGTGGTCAGCGCAGAGGGCGACGCGGGTGCGGCCGGTGGCGGCGCGGGCGAGGCGGACGGCCGCGGTGGTGGCGTCGGAACCGTTCTTGGCGAACTTCACCATCTCGGCGGTGGGCACCGTGGCCAGGAAGCGCTCGGCGGCGTCGAGTTCCACGACGGACGGGCGGACGAAGTTGCTGCCCCGGTCGAGTTCCCGCCGGACCGCCTCGGTGACGCGCGGGTGGGCGTGGCCGAGGCTGACCGAGCGCAGGCCGGAGCCGTACTCGATGTAGCGGTTGCCGTCGAGGTCCCACACGTGGGCGCCGCTGCCGTGGCTGATGACCGGGGCGAGGTGTTCGGGGTACTGGTCGTCGCCCTTGGCGTAGGTGTGCGCGCCGCCGGGGATCAGGGCGTGCAGGCGCTCGTTCGCCGCCCGCGACCTGGGCAGGTCGAGGGGTTCGGCCGCGTCGCGCCGCGCGGTCTTCTCGGTGTACTCGGTGCTCACGCCCGCCTCAGTTCTCTCGGTGCTTCAGGACCTCGGCGAGGCTCGGCGCCTGCCGGTCCCGCGGGGACATCGATGTGACGGGAAGGGGCCAGGGGATGGCGAGTTCCGGGTCGTCGAAGGCGATCGTCACGTCCTCGGAGGGGTCGTGCGGGCGGTCGATCCGGTAGGAGACGTCGGCGGTGTCGGTCAGGGCCTGGAAGCCGTGCGCGCAGCCCGCGGGGACGTACAGGGTCGCCTGGGTCTCGTCGGACAGCTCGAAGACGGCCCGGTTGCGGTAGGTCGGGGAGTCCGCCCTGAGGTCCACGACGACGTCGAAGACCCGGCCGTACGAGCACCGTACGAGCTTGGCCTCGCCGGCTCCGGAGCGCAGGTGCATGCCGCGCAGGACGCCGCCGACCGAGCGGGACAGGCTGTCCTGGACGAAGGCGTCCGGATCGAGGCCCACCGAGCGGACGACGTCGGCGTCGAAGGTGCGGGAGAAGAAGCCGCGCTCGTCGGCGTACGGCGTGGGCTCGAACAGGTACGCGCCGGCGATGGCCGGCACTTCGGTCGCTTTCATGGAGCCTTCCGCGGGGTGGTGGCGTGGTCGGTCGTCGGGAACAGGGCCGCCGTCAGGGCGGTGAACTGGTGCGCGAGACGCCGGGCGGCGGCGGCGTTCCGCTCGGCGAGGGTCCGCCGCAGCTCCGGGGCGTTCTTCTCCAGCGCCCGGAACTGGTCGAGGAGGCGGTCGGCGTCGACCTCGCGGGCCGGATGGCAGTACGCGTCGAGGCCCATGCCGGCCATGAGCGCGTCGCTCTTCGCGGCGTAGCTGAGCGCGAGCGTCGGGGTGCCGGCCTTCAGCGCGCAGACCAGGTTGTGGTACCGGGTGGCGACGACGGCGTCGGCGGCTGCCGCCTCCCGCATGAGGTCGGCGAGCGAGGCCGTCTCGGCCGCGGTGACCAGCGGCGAGTCGACCGCCCGGAGGATCGCGGCGACGACCGGCTCGTCGCACGCGTCGCCGGTGAGCAGCCGGACCGGCCTGCCGTCCTCGACGAGGGCGCGGACGAACCGGGTCGTCCCGTCGAGGTAGCGCCGGTGGATCTCCTCGGCCCGGGCACGGTCGTCGTTGCCGCCGTGGAAGGCCATGACGCCGACGCAGACCCGTCCGGGCGGTCCCGAGGGAGTGCGCGACGGCGGGGTCGGCAGGGCGAACGCGAGGTCCGGGTGGACCTCGTCGCGCGCGGTGTCCACGCCCATCGCCCGCATCGCGTCGCGGGAGAGGGCGTCCCGGTAGGAGCGGTGGGCGGCCAGCCGGGCCGACCAGCGGACCAGGGCACGCGTCGGCCGGTCGTTGATCGCGCCGGCGCCGACGCCGACCAGCGCGACCCGGGTGCCGAGCAGCCGGCCGGTCGCGCAGAGCAGGAACAGGGAGTACGGGAAGCCCCACGGCCGCAGCGGCAGCGTGGCCTCCAGGACGCCCATGCCCGGGACGATCACCACGTCGTGCCGGCGCACCCAGGCGGCGGTGCGGACGACGTCGACGAGTTTGCCCAGTCCCTTGCCCGCGACGGCGCCGGCCCGCGAGGCGGTCCGGTACTCGCCGCGGTACCAGTGGAGCCGGGTCGCGGGGATCCCGTACCGGGCCGTGACGACCTCGGGTCCGCCGCACAGGGCGTCGACGAGCGCGTCCGGGTGGTCGTCCCGGAGGTATCCGAGCACGGCCTCCAGCGACCCGTCGTTGCCGAGGTTGCCGGAGCCCAGCAGGCCGAACACCCCGACGCGCGCCGGGGTCCGGCGCGGGCGCGTCACGTCCGCCTCCCCTCGCGGCCGGCGACGAGGGCGTCGACGGAGAAGTCGAGCCGGCTCGGGTCGACCGGGGCGCGGTCCTCGACCCGCTCGCCGGCGCTGCCCGGCCTGGCCCGGCTGGTCGCCCACTCGCCCAGGTGCCGGTAGCAGGCGCGCCGGTCCGCGGGGGACAGCGGCGCCCGCCGGATCGCCGCGACGAACCCCCAGACGTACTCGGCGAGCAGCCGCGGCGTCGGGTGGAGCAGGCCCGCCCGGCGCGGGTCGAGGTTGACGCAGCGGGAGCGCTTGGAGGGGTTGGCCCGCTCGGCGCGGGTGGGGTGGTCGCGGCGGAAGTACAGCAGCTCGGGCACCTGGTGGAACGGGCCGTTGAGGCCGATCTCGGCGACGAACGTGCGGTCCGCGTGGTGGTAGCTGTCGTGCGGTTTCACCCGGCGCAGCACGTCGGCCCGGATCACGCCGTAGAAGTCGTCGCCGCCGGGCTCGAACAGCATGCTGCGGAAGCGCTCCGGCGCGCTCGGGGAGCCGGTGGCGAGCCCGTACGCGTACGGCACCTTCACCTGGCCGTCGGCGTCGATGACGGCCTGGTCGGCGTGGGCGAGGATCACCTCGGGCCGCTCGTCCAGCGCCTCCACACAGCGCCGCAGCAGGTCACGGGCGTACAGGTCGTCGTGCGAGGCCCACTTGAACAGCTCGCCGCGGCACTGGGTGAACACGTGGTTGTGGTTGGGGGCGGCGCCGATGTTCCGGGGCAGCCGGAGGTAGCGGATGCGCGAGTCCCGGGCTGCGTACCGGCGGCAGATGTCCTGGGTCCCGTCGGTCGAGGCGTTATCGGTGATGACCAGCTCGTAGTCCTCGTAGGTCTGGCCGAGCAGCGCGTCGAGGGACTCGGCCAGGTACTCCTCGCCGTTGTACACGGGCAGGCCGATGCTCAGCCGGGGTTGGGCGGTCATGACGTCCTCAATTCGGGAAGGGTGTGCTTGTGGTGCTCGCGCAGGGCGGAGCGCAGCTCCAGCCACCACACGGCCGAACTGCCGACGGTGGCGGCGGCGACGCCCCAGGCCGAGCCGGCCGTGCCGGCCGCCACCGCGCCGCCCAGCCCGCCGCCGACGTAGCAGGCGGAGGCGAAGAGCTGGCAGCGCAGGCTGCGCCGGGCCGCGCCGAGCGCGCGCAGCCCGGCCGCCGCGCCGGTGCCGAGGCTGGCGCCCGCGACACCGAGCGTGGCCGGCACGATGAGCTGCGAGGCGGCGTGCCAGACGCCGCCGAGCACGAACTCGCCGAGCCGGTCGGGCACGAGGAGCAGCGCCCCGCCCCAGACCAGCGCGGCGGCGGCCTGCCCGCCGCCCAGCAGCAGGCAGAACGAGCCCAGTCGGTGCGATGCCCGCCGCAGGACCCGGGCCGCCTCGGCGACGGTCACCAGCGACAGGCCCATCAGGACGGCGAGGAAGGGGCCGAGCAGCAGCTCGGCGCCCCGGACCGCGCCCACCGCGCCGACGCCGACGATCGCGCCGAGCCCGTACGCCCGCAGCTGGCTCGCGCCGCTCAGGCCGACGTTCTCGACGAGGTACCGGTAGCCGAGGTCGCGCTGCTCGCGGAGCCAGCCGCGCGCCCCGCTGACCAGCGGCCGGATGCCGGACTGGAGCAGGCCGTACGCCGCGGCCACCGCGGCCGACCCGCCCCAGGCCAGCACGAAGGCGGCCACGGTGCCCGCGTGGGCCGCCACCACCATGGCCGGGACGAGCGCGACGCCCCACACGACGTCGTTGAGGAACGCCTTGCGTCCGTCCCCGGCGGCGAAGAACGCGAACCGCCAGGCGTCCTGGAGCAGCAGTGCCGGCAGCACCACGCCCAGGACGGCGAACGCCGGCCCGACGCCGCCGCCGATGGCGAGCCCGATCGCCAGGCAGACGGCGCCGAGGACGGCGCCGACGCCGAGGGCGGTGCCCGAGGACCGGGCCACCGCCCCCCGCCAGGACGTCTCGGGCACGCCGCTGAAGCGCACCACGAGCGGGTCGGTGGCCAGCCCGCGGGAGACGTTGAGCACGACGCCGTAGGTCACCCACGCCAGGCCGAACGCGCCGAACGCGGCCGGCCCCAGCGAGCGCGCCACGTAGATGCCCACCGCGAAGTTGGTCATGCTGGAGGCCGCCTGGTCGGCCAGTCCCCAGGACAGCCGGCCGACCATGGCCCGCTTGGCGGTCCGCCCGGGAGCCCCGGCCGGGGCCCGGGACGACGTCGCCTGCTCCTCCTCGGTGGTCATCGGCCTCACGCCTTGATCAGTCCGGCGCCGCACAGGGCGTCCGCTGCGGTGGCGACGGTGTCGAACGGCAGCCCGGACCGCTCGGCGACGTCCAGCAGGCCGTGCTCGCCGTCGGACATGCTGAGCACCCAGAGCATGGCCATCTGGGCCTCCCGGGTGTCGCTGCGGCCGCCGAGCGCCTCGTACAGCCCCCGCCGTCCCAGCTGCGGTTCGCCGTAGGGGCTGAGGTTGAGGTACCGCCGGTTGCGGTCCAGGACGGCGAACGCCTCACGGCAGACCGCGAGGGTGTCCTCCATCGCCTCGGGCGAGACGAAGTCCGGGTTGTCCGCGGAGGTGTGGTACTCGGGGTAGCCGGCGTACGGCGTCCGGGTGAGCGAGCCCACGCCGAGGTCGAACCCGGGCGAGCAGAACTGCCGCTCGTCATAGCCGTACGGAGTGAACTCCTTGATCTCGTGCGGGCGGTCGGAGGTGGCGAGGACGTGTCGCAGCACCCGGTCGATCTCCGCGTCACCGCGCCGGCTCTGCTTGTACGTCACCTGGCCCGAGTCGCCCGCGCAGGCCAGCACGAGCCCGTGCTTGACCCGCTCGATCCGTTCCTTGTTGCGGGCCAGCCAGGTGATCGCCCCGATGGTGCCGGGCGCGAAGAGGAACCGGTAGGTGTAGTACGGCGTCCGCCCGGCCAGCTCCCGGGCCAGGAACGTCGCCACGGCGACGCCGGCCATGTTGTCGTTGGCCAGCGCCGGATGGCAGACGTGGCAGGAGACGATCACCTCTTCGGCGACCTGCCCGGGGACCACGTGCTCGGCGTAGGTGAGGTGGCCGTCGGCGAGCGTGGAGTCCACGCACACCTCGTACTCGCCCTCCGGCAGCGCGTCCAGGACCTCCTGGGCCAGGCAGAAGCCCCACTCCGGCTTGTAGTAGCTGGTGCGGTACGGCACCCACGACGGCCGGTCCGGCAGGGTGTGCAGATGCCCGCGCAGCTCCTCCAGCGGCATCGTCGCCGCGATCGGCACGCTGTAGCCGAGCACGTGCAGGCTGGACGCGGCGAAGTCGACGACCCGGTTGCCGGCGGCGTCCGCGACGTACGCGTCCCGGATGTTCCACTCCTGGGGCACCGTCCAGTCGAGCACCTGGGTCCCGGTCGGCACCTCGTGCACCTCCAGCGGGAGGTACTCGCCGACGATGTCCAGGGTGGCGCGCACGCCGTCGCCGGTGATGCTCCGGCACAGCGGGTAGAGCCGCTCCACCAGCGCGTGCATCTCCTCGCCGAGCGAGGTCATCGGCGCCACCGCAGGGTGTCGTCGACGGTGCCGGCCTCGGACGCCGCGCGCAGCACGGCGAGACGGGTGAAGCGGCGCTCGAAGTCCTCCCGGTCCAGACCGTGTTCGCGGTAGGCATCGGCGAGTTCGAGCGCGCCCCGCTTCACCGTCCACTCGCAGTCGAAGCCGGGGATCGCCTCGCGGAACCGGGAGAAGTCCACGCGGTAGGACCGCGGGTCGGCGCCGTTCTCGCCGGTGATCCGCACCTTCGCGCCCGCCACCGCCTCGGCGACCTGCTCGGCGATCTCTGCGACCGTGACGTTGTTGGTCTCGCTGCCGATGTTGAACGCCCGGTCGTGCACCGCCTCACGGGGCGCGGTCAGCGCGGCCTCGAAGGCCCGCGCGATGTCGGCGGCGTGCACCAACGGCCGCCACGGGGTGCCGTCGGAGAGCACCAGGACCTCGCCGGACAGCAGGGCGTGGCCCACCAGGTTGTTCAGCACGATGTCGGCGCGGAGCCGCGGCGAGTAGCCGAACGCGGTGGCGTTGCGCATGTACACCGGGGTGAAGTCGCCGTCGGCGAGGGCGTGCAGGTCGTCCTCCACCCGCACCTTGGACTCCGCGTACGGCGTCACCGGGCGGAGCGGGGCGTCCTCGGCGACCAGCTCGTCGCCGCCGGCGGCGCCGTAGACCGAGCACGTCGACGCGTACAGGAAGCGCCGCACGCCGGCCTCGCGGGCCAGCCGGGCCAGCCGCACGGACGCGTGGTGGTTGATGTCGTACGTGAGCTCCGGTGCCAGCGACCCCAGCGGGTCGTTGGAGAGCGCCGCCAGATGGATCACGGCGTCCACACCGGCCACGTGCTCGGCGGTGACGTCCCGCAGGTCCACCCGGTGCCCCGCCGGGTCCGCCGGCTTCGGGCCGAGGACGCAGTCGGCGAACAGACCGGCGTCGAGGCCGACGACCTCGTGTCCGGCGGCCGTGAGGACCGGGGCCATCACGGTGCCCAGGTAGCCCTGGTGACCGGTCAGCAGTACGCGCAAGGTTCATTCCCCCAGATCGAGAGTGAGTTTGGAGACGGCGAACGCCTCGGCATAGCGGGCGTGGCTTTCGATGCCGCGAATCCGGGCCAGCCCGAGGAACGCCTCCCGGTCGTACCAGGGCCGGTGCCGCTGCGAGGGGTAGTGCTCCTGCAGCAGGCTCACCTTCCGCTCGGCGATCTCCGGCGACAGCGGCTGGTACGCGGACGGACGGCCGAGGTCGCCGTCCCATTTGACGATCTCGTAGCCGAGCACGAGGTGGTCGCGGAAGGCGGTGGTCATCAGCTGCGCCAGGCCGCGGTGGTCCTGGTGCGCGTCGTCGGTGCGCGGGGCCAGCACGAGGCCGGGCTCGGTCCGCGCGCGCAGCTCCTCGACCGCGGACTTGGCCTCTTCCCAGTGCGCGGGCAGCCGGCCGTCCGGCAGCTTGTGCACGGTCAGCCGCAGGTCGGCGCCCGGGCAGAAGGCGGCGAGCGCGGCCCGCTCCTCCTCCTCCCGTTCACCGCCCCCGCCGGACAGGACCAGCGCGTCCACCCGGATGCCCGGCCGCGCCAGGCACAGCGTCAGCAGCGTGCCGCCGGCGCCGATGGCGATGTCGTCGCAGTGCGCGCCCACCGCGACGATGCCGTCCAGGCCGCCGGGCCGCAGCCGGATCACGCGGTCCCCGCCGCGGCGCCGGCCCGGTCGGCCCCCGCGCCGCCGTGCTCCCACACGGCCCACGGGCGCTCGCCCCGGGAGTAGGCGTCGTCGAGCGCGGCCCGCTCCTTGACGGTGTCGGTCGGCTTCCAGAAGCCACGGTGCTGGTGCGCCACCAGCCGTCCGCGCTTGGCCAGTTCGGCGCAGCCGTCGGCGACGAGGTCCCCGTTCTCGGGTATGAGGTCGAAGACCTCCTGGCGGAGCACGAAGTAGCCGCCGTTCTCCCACAGAGGCAGTTCGCTCACCGGGGTGATGCCGCCGACCAGGTCGTTGTCGCCGAGCTCCACGCAGTGGAAGGAGGACTGCGGCGGGACGACCATCATCGACGCGCCGGCGTCGCGCCGGGAGAACCGGTCGATCATCTCCGGCAGCGGGGCGTCGGTGAGGACGTCGGCGTAGTTGGCGAGGAACATCTCGTCACCGTCGAGGAGATGACGGACCCGGCGCAGCCGCTCCCCGATCGGGGACTCGATGCCGGTCTGCACGAACGTGATCGTCCAGGAGGAGATGTCGGTGGAGAGGAGCTCGGTCCGGCCGCCCCGCAGCACGAAGTCGTTGGACGTCGTCTCCTCGTAGTTGAGGAAGAAGTTCTTGATGTGGTGGGCCCCGTAGCCGAGGCACAGGATGAACTCGGTGTGCCCGAAGTGCGCGTAGTAGCGCATGACGTGCCAGATCAGCGGGCGGGGCCCGACCATCGCCATCGGCTTGGGGACGTCGTCGGAGCTGCCGTTGCGCATCCGCATCCCGTAGCCGCCGCAGAAGAGAACGACCTTCATGACTTGACCTCGACAATGCTCAGTTCCGGGATGGGGAAGACCAGGCGGCCGCCCCACTCGTGCACGAACGACAGCTGCTCGGTGAGCTCGGCCCGCAGGTTCCACGGGAGGACGAGCACGTAGTCCGGCTTGTCGGCGGCGATCCGCTCCGGCGGCAGGATCGGGATGCGGGTGCCCGGCGTGAACCTGCCGTGCTTGTAGGGGTTGCGGTCGACCGTGTACGCGAGCAGGTCGGGCCGGATGCCGCAGTGGTTGAGCAGCGTGTTGCCCTTGCCCGGGGCGCCGTAGCCGACGACCGTCTCGCCGCGCTCGGCCGCGTCGATGAGGAACCGCAGCAGGTCCCGGCGCACCTTGGCGACCCGGGCGGAGAACTCCGTGTACCCCGACAGCTCCTGCAGCCCGGCGGCCTTCTCCCGGTCCAGCACCTCGGCCACCCGCGCGCTCGGCTCGCCGGCGACCTCGGAGGGCCGCGCCCACAGCCGGATGGAGCCGCCGTGCGTGGGCACCAGCTCGACGTCGACGAGCGAGAGGCCGCCGCTGGCCAGGGCCCGGATCGCGGCCGCGACCGTGTAGTACTGGAAGTGCTCGTGGTAGATCGTGTCGTACTGGTTCTCCTCGATGAGGGTCAGCAGGTGCTGCACCTCGATGGAGACCCAGCCGTCGTCGGCGACGAGGGCGCGCAGGCCCCGGGTGAAGCCCACCACGTCGGGGATGTGCGCGTACACGTTGTTGGCCACGACCAGGTTCGCCGGGCCGTGCTCGGCACGGACCCCGGCGCCGGTCTCCGGGTCCAGGAAGTGGGTGACCGTGGGCACGCCCGCGTCCCGCGCCGCGGCGCCGACGTTCACCGACGGTTCGATCCCGAGGCAGCGGATCCCCCGGTCCACCACGTGCTTCAGCAGGTAGCCGTCGTTGCTCGCGACCTCCACCACGAAGGAGTCGTCGCCGAGACCGAGCCGCTGGACGGCGTCGGTGACGAAGGTCCGCGCGTGCTCCACCCAGGAGGTCGAGAAGGAGGAGAAGTACGCGTACTCCGTGAAGGTCTCCTCCGGCGAGATCAGCGGCGGGATCTGCGCGAGCCAGCAGTCGGTGCAGACCCGCAGGTGCAGCGGGTACGCCGGTTCGGGCCGGTCCAGTTCGTCCGCGGCGAGAAAGCTCTCGCACGGCGGCGTCGCCCCGAGATCGACCACGCTCGCCAGCGCCGCCGAGCCGCAGAGTCGGCATCGTGTCATCTACTTCCCCCATCCCCGCTCACGCCGGTGTCCCGGCGCGAGCCTGTGCTTGTTTCCCTGGTCGGTGACGGGACCTCCCCGTCACCGGACCGCCCCGCTGTCGCGGCGCGGTACTCCTCCTCCAGACGCCTCAGCCCGACGGACGGGCTGAAGTGGTCCTCGTAGCGGCGCCGGGCGGCCTCGCCCATCTCCCGGTTGCGGGCCGGATCCGCCGCGATCCGGCGCAGCCGGGACGCGAGTTCCGCGGCGTCGCCCGGCCGGTGCAGCAGACCGGTCTCGCCGTCCTCCACGAGCTCGACGAAGCCGCCGTGAGCCGCGGCCACGGCCGGGACCCCCGCGGCCATCGCCTCGGCGACCACCAGGCCGAACGTCTCCCGGGCCATCGAGGGCGCCACCACCGCCACCGACCGCGCGACGGCCTCCCGGCACTGCTCCGGGTCGTACAGGCCGACGTACCGCACGTCGTCGCGGCCCGCCGCCCAGGCCGTCACCTCCCGCTCCAGCGGCCCCGCGCCGGCGATCACCAGCGGCACGCCGAGACCGCCGCCGGCGGCGATCTCGTCCCACGCGGTCATGAGCAGCGGTACGCCCTTGGCCTCCGCGAGCCGGCCGAGGAAGAGCAGGTGCTCGCCGTCGTCCTTCCGGCCCACGCCCGGGTCGGGCACGAAGTTGTGCTTCACCGTGAGCCGTTCGGCCGGCATGCCGGACCGCACCAGGACGTCGCGCTGCGCCGCCGAGATGCAGAGGAACCGCTCGACGCCCGACCACCACCGTCGCCGGTTGACCGCCAGGCTGACCGCGAGCGGCACCGTCGCCAGCCGTGAGTTCCGGTAGCAGCCGTGCCGGACGGCGGGCAGCGACGTGGCCGTCCCGACGCACTCGGTGCACGCCCGGCCGTCCCGGTGCAGGGTGCCGGGCGGGCAGACCTGCGTGTAGTTGTGCAGCGTGGCGACGACGGGCACGCCCGCGTCGGCGCAGGCCGCCAGCACGGCCGGCGACAGGAGCGGGAAGACGTTGTGGACGTGCACCACGTCCGGCCGGTCGGCCCGCAGCCGCGCCGCGAGCTCCGTGCGGACCGAGGGGTTCCACGGCACCAGGAGCGGCACGGCGGCCTTGGAGAGGAGCGACCGGGCGGCGATGTCGTCGCTGCGACGCTCGAACACCTCGACCCGGTGGCCGGCCGCACGCAGCAGCCCCACCTCCTCGTCGACGACTCTGTTCTCCCCGCTCGGCTGCGCCGAGGAGTAGCGGTTGTGCACCACAAGGACATGCATGCTCAGGTCACCTCCTGGCCCATCGCGGAACGCGTGGTCGGGTCACTTCGGCCACCGGCGTCTTCTCCGGGGCGGGCGCCGGCGCCGCCGGCGCGGCGGGGGCGGGCGTCATCAGCAGCGAGGCGGCCAGGGCCAGGTGCAGCAGGTACGCCGAGGCGTCGCCCAGCCCGGCCTCGGTGTACGACGAGATGGCCACGTAGCTGATCAGGAAGATCGCGCAGGCCCTCGGCAGCGACGGGGGCCGCAGCAGCGCGACGCCGCCCAGGACGATGAGCATCGCCGCCACGATGGCGACCCCCATCAGGCCCTGCTCCTGGTAGACCGCCAGCCAGCTGTTGTCGATCGGCAGGCCGTCGAACGACTTGTCGCTCAGGCCCATGCCGAACACCTGCTCCCCGAGCGTCCGGGGCGCGGACAGCAGGGCGTCCCAGACCTTGGCCCGCCCGGTGAGGTTGGAGAAGTTCTCCTGGCTCTGCCCGCGCAGGAACCACGCCCGCAGCGCGGAGCTGAACACCACCGCCGCCACCGTTGCGCACAGCACCGCCCAGGCGAAGAAGCGGCGGGCGGCGGCGCTGGTCATGACGAGCGAGCCGATCGCCAGCATCAGCCCGATGATCATGCCGAGGGTGGCCGTCCGGGTGTGGGTCATCGCGAGCAGGACGAGCGAGGGCACGATGACCACCGCCGCGCTCGCCCCGGTGGTCCGGCGCCCCAGCAGGAGCAGCACGGTGAGCCCGATGATCACCGCGGAGTACTGGCCGATCTGCGGCGGGGTGAGCGGCCACAGCGCGCCGACCAGCCGCCCGCCGTAGTACTCGGGCATCGCCGTGCCCGGCGAGACGACCAGGCCGGCGGCGACCAGCACGAGCACCGCGAAGTACATCCGGATGTGGTGGCGGACGAACGTCATGCCGCCGTCCCACCAGCGGCTGAGCAGCCACAGCGTGCCGACGAACAGGGACAGCCGGGCGCAGCGGAACAGCGCGCCGAGGCCCACCTCCAGGTGCACGCTGGCGATCACGCTCGGCACCAGCAGCAGGGTGAGCAGGAAGACGAAGGCGCTGGCCCGGAACCGCAGCCGCGGGTTGACCGCGAGCGCCAGCACGAAGGCGGCGACCAGCGCGCCCATGGTGGCCATCTGGATGAGGGAGCGGGGCAGCGGGACGACGGTCTTCGCCCCGGCGGAGCCGAGGGTGTTGAGGGCGAGCAGCGCCCACACCACGCCGACGATCCTCGGTGTGCGCTCAGCGGTCATCGCCGTCACCGCCCCCCGCGTCGAAGGTGCTGCCCGCGTCCTGCCCGTACGGCGTGCCCCGCCACCGCGCCACGTCGAGCGTCCGGCCCGTGTCGTGGGCGACGAAGCTCCAGGGCCCCACGTAGGCGTTGTCGTGCCACCGGTTGTCCTGGTCGCGGGTGATCGCCTCGCCGACCCGCTCGGCCCGGTAGGGGGACCCCTCCGGTCGGTCGCCGGAGCCGGCCAGCACCGCCATGCGTCCGCACGCCGACGTGCAGCCGACGGCCGCGGGGCGGTGCACGAAGCGGTTCCCGTGGATGTCGACCCGCCGGGTCCTCCACCGGCAGTCGTCGTGGAGCGGCGCGGCGGCGATCGCCGGCGGCGCGCAGCGCGCGGTGTCCTTCACCAGCAGCGTGCAGTAGCCGGTGGAGGTGTTGGCCGGACTGTTGCAGTACCGGTCGGCGTTCTCCCACAGGGTGATCCCCGACCAGTTGTCCTCCATCAGGTTCCCGTGGACGTCGATGCGGTCCGTGCGGGCGCGGACCCGCGGTTCGCCGCCGGACTCGGACAGGTAGACCGTCCCGTAGGGGAAGCCGTCGCCGTCCTCGGCGGCCGCCCGGCCCTCGACCAGCCCGTTCCGACGGATCGTGTTGTTGCGGACGACCGCGTTGTAACTGGTCTCGTAGATCAGCGCGGCGCCGTCGTTGGACTCCAGGACGTTGTCCTCGAAGAGGAAGTCGTTGTTGTTCGTGTCCGCCCACAGGCCGGCCCCGCGGTTGTCGTGCACCCAGTTGCCGCGCACGTCCGCGCCGTCGACGGCCCAGAACTTGATGCCGCCGGTGCAGCCGCAGCCGGGCTCCCGCCGCTCCCAGTCGTCGGTGTTGTTGCCCACGACCTCGTTGCCCTCGACCACCAGGCCCTTGATGGTGTCCCCGGTCTTGTAGGCGTTCATGCCGTACTGCCCGTTGCCGCGCAGACAGCTGGCGCGGAGCTGCTGGCGGGCGCCCGCCATCAGACCGGCACCGGAGTTGTACTGGATCCTCGCGTGCTCGATCACCCATCCGTCGGCCATGTCGTGGTTGACCACGCCCTCGTTGTTCGGCGCGACGAAACCCTCCACGGTCAGGTACCGGATGGCGACGCCGCGGGCGGTGCCGCCGAACGCGTACTGGTTGGTCCGCCGGCCGTCGAGCACCGCGCCGGGCGCGCCCAGGTAGCGGTTGCCCTCCTTGGGCTCGACCTGCGCGTAGGCGTCGGACGGGAGCGTGTGCCGCCCCGGCCGAAGCCAGAACGTGGTGCGCGGGGGGCTGCTCTCGGTCTTCGCGGCCAGGTCGCCGACGACCGCGGGGTCGACCGTGACCGCGCCCGCCGGCGCCCGCTCCGGCCCCGCCGGCGGAGCGGCGCACACCCGGGCCGGGGACGGCGCCCCGGTCGGCGTGCCCGCTCCCGGCGCGGACGCCGCCGCCGACGGGGAGCGCGCCCCGGCCTGCTTCGCCGGGGCGTCCGACGGGCCGGTGCACCCGGCGACCGCCAGCAGGAGCAGCACCAGGGGTGCCGCGGGCACCCTCCGGTGCCGCCGCTCGTTCCGCACGTGCCCCCCTAGCCGTGGAACCTGAGCACGGTGGTGAACCCCTCCGCGCCGTCGGCGAAGCCGGTGCCGACCAGCGTGGTGGCGGGTTCCTTGCGCCCGAAGCCGGGGGAGTACCAGCCCAGCGGCGGGTTGCTCTCGCCGCGGTGCGCCCGCCAGGACAGCTCCCCGGGCAGGTCGAGCGCCGCGGAGCGGTCCTCGCCGTCCCGCGTCCAGCTGAGCACGGCCCGGTTGCCCACCAGGTCCGCGGCGATCGCCGGACCGAGGTGGAACGCCAGCCGTACCTCCCCGCCCTGCCCCCGGACCTCGTCGACCACCTTCAGCTCGCCGCTCGCGGCCGTCAGCTCCACCCGGCGCCGGTGCACGGACCCCTGGTACCCGTCGTGCTCGGCGGACCAGCGGCCCCCTCCCTCGCCGGGGGCGTCCGCGGCCAGGACGCGGGTGCCGGCGTGCCGGGTCCACAGGAACGGCCCGCCGGAGACGGACTGGTCCCCGCCCTCCAGCTGCAGGGTGTTGTGGCCGAGGGTGGAGCGGAAGTACCGCCGCCACTCGGGCTGCCCGTGGTAGCAGAACGTCCCCGGGTCGGCGAGCACGTCGACCCCGTCGTGCCGCACCTCCACGGACAGCGCGTCCGCGTGGGCGTGCGCGGCGATCGACAGGAAACCGTGCGGGCCGCCGTCGCAGCGGCACCAGATCTCCCCGGGCGCCCGCAGGATCGTCATGCCCGCGTCGGCGAAGTGGGACGGCCGGCTCGCCGGCCGGGTCACGGCCGGCGAGCCGGGCCGGATCAGCGCGGCCAGCATCGGGGTGCGCACATCGGTGCCGGTCACCTCGGGCCACCAGTCGCGCCGGCCGAACACGGCGTCCCCGGTGGCCAGCAGCGACCCCCAGCGGTCCGTGCCCGCGCCGTCGACGACCAGCCCGTGCCCGTCGTCCGCGTCGCCCTGGCGCGGCGGCCTCAGCCGCCCGTCCACCACCGCCGCGAGCGCGTCGGTCATCCGCAGCAGCACCACCCGGACCGTCGACGGCACCGGCACACCGGCGGCGTCGGCCTCGGCCACCGCCGCGAGACCGAGTTCGAGCACCAGACCGTGGTACTCGGTCGCCAGCTCCCGGTTGAGGCCGGAGAGATGGGTGTTGGCGCGCAGCTGCCGCTCCAGCGACCGCAGCGCGTCGGCCCGCCACCGCGCCGACGAGGGGAACCAGCCGAACGCGCAGGCCGCGGCGAACTGCCCGGCGGTCTCCGCGATGACGTGGTTGTTCGCCGAGGAACCCCGGCTGGGGAAGGCGGCCAGCCAGCGCTGGTGGTGCCAGATCTGGGTGAGCGCCACCGGGTTCTCCTCGAAGAGCCCGGCCGCGCCCGGCCAGCCGTCCAGCAGCCTGCGGACCCACACCCAGGACAGCAGCCGGATGCCCAGCTCGATGCCGCTGGTCCAGTGCACCCCGCGCAGCGGCGCGTTGGCGCCCCACCACGACCGCAGGTGCTCGGCCACCCGCTCGGCGTACCGGTCGTCCCCGGTCAGCGCGTAGGCGGCCGCGAGGACGGTGAGGTACTGGTGCCGGGACGGCTCCCAGATCTGCTTGATGTCGCCGACCGCCTCCTCGTCGCGGTACGGCACGTCGAAGGCGTAGCCCCACGGGGCCCGGCGCCCCGTCTTCGGGTCGTACCACCAGTCGGGGTCGACCAGGTCGTCGCGCTCCACCCCGAAGAACTCGCCGCGCCCGGCCATCAGCCGGTCCGCCTCGGCGACGAGGCGCTTCGCGGCGTCCGGGGGCACCGCGGCGATCGTCCCCGGGGGCAGGAGCGCGGTGAAGCGGGCGCCGGTGACCTCCGGGCGGACCGGCCGCGCCGACCGCCACCGCCGCCTGCGCAGCGTGTCCCCGACCCGGCCGCCGACCTCCCGCGGCCCCATCCGGGAGAGCCGCCGCAGGTACCAGCCCGCGCTCATCGTCATCGGGCGCCCGCCAGCGTCACCGGCACACCGCCGGCCAGGCCGGTCTGGACGGCGAGGGTCGCCGCCGTGGTGGCGACCAGCGACTCCAGCGGCACCGGCATCGGCCCGCCGGTCCGCACGGCCTTGACGAACGCGGCCAGTTCGGCCGACTGGCCCTTGTCCCGGGCCTTCGGCAGCCGCGAGCTGACCCACTTCCTGGCGCCGTACACCGAGGCGCGCACGAAGTCGTCGAGCCGCAGCACCCTGCCGTCCGCGACGAGGTCCAGCGTCTCCTTGGGGAAGCCGGGCGCGCCGCTGGTCACGTAGCTGAGGGTGGCGGTGGAGCCGTCCGGGTAGGTCAGCAGGACCTGGAGGTCCTCGTGGCCCGGCGTGGCGGTGGCGTACACCGAGACCGGGTCGGCGCCCAGCAGCCAGCTCGCCGTGTCGATGAAGTGACCGCCCTCGCCGGCGAACCGCGAGCCCTCGGTGCCCTGCCGGAGGTACCAGCTGCCGTGCTCCAGCCGGCCCGCGTTGATCAGGTAGCGCAGGCTCGCCGGCCCGGTCCGGGTGCCGAACTGCTTCCTGGCCTCCTGGAGCAGCGGCGAGAACCGGCGGTTGAAGCCCACCTGGAGCCGGTCGTTGCCGGACTCCTCGACCGCCGCGAGCACCCCGGCCAGCTCGTCCTCGGTGAGGGCCAGGGGCTTCTCCACGAAGACCGCCTTGCCGGCCAGCAGCGCCTTGCGGGTCAGGTCGGCGTGCGAACTGTGCCGGGTGACCACGAACACCGCGTCGATCGACTTGTCGCCGAGCACGGCGTCGAGGTCGGTGGTCGCCTCGGCGAAGCCGAACTTCCGCTGGGCGTTGGCCGCCGACAGCGCGGTCGTCGTGACGACGGTCGACAGCTCCACGCCCTCGCGCTGCGCCAGGTGCGGCAGCAGCATCGACGTCGCGTAGTTGCCCGCTCCGACGAACGCCAGCCGCACCGGCGTCCCGGAGTACCGCGCCTGGGCGGGCAGCCCGCCGCCGTTCGCCTTGACCGCGGGGACGGCCACCACCGGCGCCGGCGTCTCCGCCGTGTGCTCGGGATAGCGGAACAGCACGGCCACGGCCTTCAGTTCGCCGTCCTTCAGGCTCCGGTAGGTCTCGACGGCGTCGTCGAAGTCGGAGATGTGCGAGATCAGCGGCTCCACGTCGATGCTGCCGCGGGCGGCCAGGTCGAGGAAGCAGGCCAGGTTGCGGCGCTCGGTCCAGCGCACGTACCCGATCGGGTAGTCCCGCCCCTCCAGCTCGTACTCCGGGTCGTAGCGGCCCGGCCCGTACGACCGGGAGAACCGGACGTCGAGCTCCTTCTCGTAGTACGCGTTCCACGGCAGGTCCAGGCTGCACTTGCCGATGTCGACGACCCGGCCCCGGTCCCTGCTCAGCCGCGCGGCCAGCTCGACCGGCTGGTTGCTGCTCCCGCCGGCTGCCAGGTACACCTGGTCCACGCCGTGGCCGTCGGTGAGTTCGGCGACGGCGGCCTCCACGGCCGCGGACGCGGGATCGCCGCACGCCGCCGCGCCCAGGCTCTCGGCCAGCTCGCAGCGCGCCGGGTCGGGGTCGACGCCGACCACACGGGCGCCGGAGGCGACGAGGAGCTGGACGACCAGCTGCCCGATCAGGCCGAGGCCGATGACCAGCGCCACGTCACCGAGCTGCGGCTCACCCCGGCGGACGCCCTGCAGCGCGATCGCGCCGACGGTGCCGAAGGCCGCGTGCCTCGGGGCGAGGCCGTCCGGCAGCGGGGTGTAGAGGTTCTTCGGCACCCAGTTCAGCTCGGCGTGCAGCGCGTGCTCGTTGCCCGCGCAGGCCACGAGGTCGCCGACCGCCACGTCGTCGACGCCGGCGCCGACCTGCTCGACGACCCCGCACAGCGAGTAGCCGAGCGGCGTGTACGAGTCGAGCTTTCCCATCACCTTGCGGTAGGTGGCGGGCACCCCGTTGGTGGCGACGCTCTGCACGACCTTCGCCACCTGGTCCGGCCGCGAACGGGCCTTGCCCAGCATCGACATGCCGGCCTCGGAGACCTTCATGAGCTCGGTCCCGGTGGATATCAGCGAATAGGCCGTCCGGACCAGCACACCGCCCGGCTTGCACCCCGGCATCGGCACGTCGAGCAGCGTCAGTTCACCGCTCTTGTAGTTCTGTACTACCTGTTTCACCGAAGTCCTCTTGTCTCTACGCAGTCAAGGAAGGGTGCTGGTCGGACCCGGCGGTCGCGCCGCGGTACCAGTACTCGAGGGTCAGCACGTGCCACAGATGCTTGGAGAAGTCCCGCTGCCCGGCCGCGTCCTGGGCGACCATGCGCGCCAGCGCGTCGCGCCGCAGCAGCCCGGAGCCGACGAGCACGCCGTCGTTCACCACCTCGCGCACCAGCGGCGCCAGGTCCCGGCTCATCCAGGCCCGCAGCGGAGCGCTGAACAGCCCCTTGGGCCGGTACACGATCTCCCGGGGCAGGACCGAGGTGGCCGCCTCCTTGAGGACGGCCTTCCCCTGCCGCCCGACGATCTTGCGGTCACCGGGCACGGCGAACGCCGCTCTGACCACCTCGACGTCCACGTACGGCACCCGCACCTCCGTGGACGCGGCCATGCTCGACCGGTCCGTGTACGCGAGGTTCAGGCCCGGCAGGAACATCCGGGCGTCGCCCAGACACATGCGGTTGACGAAGTCGTCCAGGTCGTTGTCCCGGTAGACGTCCGCGTGCTCCGTCAGCACGTCCCCGACCGTCCCGGCCAGGTCCGGATCGACCAGGGCGAGCAGCTCCTCCCGGTCGTACATCGTGTAACTCCGCCGGAACGCCGTCTCCTCCGGCAGATCGGCGAAGGAGAGGAACCGCTTCGCGAAGCGCACCGACCGGTACCCGCGGCGGGCCGAGGCCACCGGCAGCCGGTCCACGGCCGCGGACACCCCGCGGCGCAGCGGCCGCGGCACACGCTGGTAGCGCAGCGCGAGCAGGTTGGCCAGGTGCTTGCGGTAGCCGGCGAACAGCTCGTCGGCGCCCATCCCGGAGAGCATCACCTTGACCCCGGCCTCCCGGGCGGCCTGGCAGATCAGGAACGTGTTGATCGCCGCCGGATCGCCGATCGGCTCGTCCAGGTGGTACGTCATCTGCGGCAGCAGGTCCAGCACGTTCGGGGCGATCTCGATCTCGTGCAGGTCGACGCCGAACCGCGCGGCCACCTGCCGGGCGTAGCGCAGGTCGTCCGGCATCGCCTCGAACCGGGCGTCCTCGGCACGGAACCCGATCGTGTAGGCGGAGATACCCGGCTGCTCGGCCGCCGCGAGGGCGGTCAGATAGCTGGAGTCGAGACCGCCCGACAGGAAGGTCGCCACCGGCACGTCGGCCATCAGATGCCGCCGGGTCGACTCCTCGACGACGGCCGCGATGTCCGGCAGCTCACCCGTGCGGGCCCGCTCCCGTCCCTCGGCCGCGACGTCCTTCAGGTTCCAGAACCGGCCGCGCTGCACCCGGCCGTCGGGCCGGCAGCGCAGCCAGGTGCCCGGCGGCAGCTTCTCCGCCTCGCGGAACGCGCACCGCGAGTCCGGCACCCAGTAGTACAGCAGCGAGGCCACCAGCGCCCCGTGGTCCACCTCCAGGGAACCGCCGGTCACGGCGGCGAGCGCCTTGAGCTCCGAGGCGAACACCAGCCCCTCGCCCCGCCGGAGGAAGAACAGCGGCTTGATGCCCAGCTGGTCGCGGGCGAGCACCAGCTCACCGGTGCGCTCGTCGAAGATCCCGAACGCGAACATGCCGCGCAGCCGGGGCAGACAGTCCGTGCCCCAGCGCCGCCACGCCTCCAGGAGCACCTCGGTGTCGGAGGTCCCCCGGAAGCGCACCCCGGCCGCCGCCAGCTCGGCGCGCAGCTCGGGCGCGTTGTACAGCTCCCCGTTGTAGGTCAGGACGAGCCCGTCCGAGACCATCGGCTGCGCACCCGTCTCCGAGAGGTCGACGACGGCCAGCCGGCGGTGCCCCAGGTGCACTTCCCCGTCGGCGACGGGGTGGCTGTAACGGCCCGCCCCGTCCGGTCCCCGGTGGGCGAGGGTCTCGGTGAGCCGGTCGGCCACGAGCTTCCCGTCCGGCCACCGGTACGTCCCTGCGATGCCACACATGTCCTACCGTGCCTCCTGGTCGCTTTCCGGTACCCGAGCCGCCCACTTCGGCAGCCGTTCCGCCCGCCGCCGGCCCGTCCCGCTCTGCCGGGCGAGCAGCTCGCCCTGCCCGCGCAGGGCTGCCTGCAGCCCGTCCCACAACGTGCCGTCGGTCCGGTCGCGCGGGTCGGGGTCGATCAGCACCACACCGATCACCGGGATGTGCTGGTCCGCGAGCTGCCGCGCCACCGTGTGCAGCCACGCGGCGCTGCCGTGCCCCGCCCGCACGACGAGCACGGTCCGCGTACCGAGGTACTGGAGGTCCGTCCACGCCGTGCCGGGCGCCACCGAGCCGACGCCGACCAGCCGCTCCTGGTGCGACGCGGCCGCGGCCTGCTCGCCGCTCACCACCGTCGGACCGCCCGCCTTCGACCGGCGGTCGACGAGCTGCCGGCCGGGCAGACCGTCCACGACGACCACCGGCCCGTCCGCCTCCAGCGCGGCCGCGAGGTCGAGGGCGATCACGCCCGCGCTGCGCGCACAGCCCAGCTCCAGCAGCGACACCGGCTCCGCCGAGCCGCGCACGGTGCGCGCAAGCGAGACGGTGAGCCGCTCGCGGGCCGCCCCGGCCCGGCGGCGCCGCCACGGCGCGGCCGGCCGGCGGGGCAGCTCGGCGATGACCGAGGCGCCCAGGTTCGCCGCGATCTCCCGGCGCAGCACGGGGCGGTCCGCCACCACCGCGCCGACCGCCGACACCGCGAGTCCGAGGACGAGCCCGAGGGCGAGTCCGATGGCGCCGTCGGTGGCGAGGGCCCGGGGCAGCGAGTGCCGCACCGCGCGCGGCGCGTCCACGATCTGCGTGCCGGAGATCAGCCGCGGCGTCCCGATCCGGGCCTCCGCGGCACGCTGGTCGAAGTCGCTGATCCGAGAGGTGAGTTCGGCCCGCCGGGCGAAGAGCGACTCCATGTTCGCCGACGCCTTCGGGCCGCTCGTCGGCCCCCCGTCCCCGATCGACCTGTTGACCTGGGCGAGTTCCTCCCGCATCCGGTCACGCTGGTCGAGCAGGGCCTTGGCCTCGGCGTTCGCCGCCTCCCTTATGCGCCGCACGTGGTCCGTGACGAACACGTCGGCCAGCGCCCGCGCCCGGGCCACCGCCTGCGCGTCGGTGTCGCCCGTCGCCTCGATCTGCAGCAGGTTGTTGGTCAGGCCGGTCCCCAGGTACTCCTGCATGAAGTCCTCGGGCTTCTCCCCGGACTTCAGCGACTTCAGGGCCTGCTCGGCGATCCGCGTCGTCTGCAGCAGCGCGACGTCGGTGCGGATCAGCGTCCCGGGGTCGTTCGGCTGGTCCTCCTGGTGCGCCACCAGCAGCTTGGTCACCGCCGTCGGCGGAGGCGGCAGCAGGACCGCCACCGCCGCGCCGAGGAGCAGCCCGAGCAGCGCCAGGGAGCACCACACGCGGCGCCGCCTGCGCACCGCCACGACCAGCGTCTGCAGGTCGAGCAGCGGAGCGGCGGCCGACGACTCGGAGGTCGTACTCGTCGTCACCCTGTGACTCCCGTCGCGTCGTCGGCCATCGCGAACTCCGGCGCGGCCGCTTGCCGAGTACGGCCCGAGGACCGCGCCGGACGGGCCAGGACCGTGCCGGCGAGAACGACGCCGACGACCTCGTGCCGGGCGTCCGCACACGCCTCGGCGACGCCGGCGAGCTCCCCGGCGGTCCAGCTGCCGGCGCTGAGCATGATCAGTGCGCCGGTCTCGTCGTCCCGGTCCGGCAGCATCGGCTGGGTCACCGAGACGGCCGTCACCCGAAGCAGCGGCTCGCCCGCGGCCTCGGCGGCCAGCTGCTCGGCGGCCCGGAGAGCGGTCTCGTCGCCCTCCGGCACCACGACCAGCAGCGACCGGGAGGCCGGCAGCCGGTCCCGCAGACGGGCGCACACCCGCCGGTAGCGGGTCTGCCTGCTGGCCTCGTCGCCGGACGTGCGCGGGACCGGCAGGTCCCAGCGAACGTCGAGGCCGAGGAGCCGGCGGACCAGGGCCCACGGGCCGCGGCCCTTGCCGCGGTGCGCGGCCCGCTCGGCCGGCACGTCGACGGTGCCCAGCAGGGTCGAGCGCAGCGCAGCGGTGATCTCCGCCTCGGTGCGCAGCCGACGGCTCATCCGGGCCGCCGTGAGATGACCGATGACGGTGATCAGGAAGGCCAGCACCGCCCCGGCGGCGACGAGCTGCGTCCTGGTCGGCGGCGCCTTGCCGTCCGGCCGGGCCGCGGGCCCCATGACGACCATGTTGGCCTTGACCGCCTTGCTGGCGGCCGTGTCGGCCTGGTCCAGCTTGTCGATGGCCTCGCGCAGCGAGGTGCGCAGCTTCTCCAGGTCGGTGCGGGTCTGCACGCTCTCCACGGTCCGCCCCGGGTCGGCCGCGTCGGCCAGCTCGGTGATGCGCCGGTTGGTCGTCTCCACCTGCTTGCGCAGCGCGTCGAGCCGCGCCGCCGCGTCCGGATCGGTGCCGTTGCCCATGACCCGCGCGGCGAACGCCACGAACTGGCGGGCCGTCTGATCCGCGAGCTGCTGCGCGCGGGCCGGGGTGTCGGCCGTGCCGGAGATCTTGATGATGTTCCCGTCGGACGCCTCGGCGACCACCTGCTCGCGCAGCTCGGCGGCGCTGACCCCGCCCCAGGCGAGGGTGGCCGCCACGCGGTCGACCACCACCGAACTCGTCGCGATCTCCGTCTGGGTGCGGAGTTCGCGCTCCTCCCAGGCACCGGGCAGCAGCACGGACGCCGAGGTCGTGTAGCGCGGGGGGAACAACAGGGAGGTGCTGTAGCCGACGAGCGCGCCCACCACCACGAGGAGGGCGAGCAGCCGCCGGCGCCGACGGACAATCCGCCCGATCGTGACCAGGCGTATCGTGTCATCGCTCAACTGCGCTGCCTCGTCCCTGTGCTGTTCGGGGAGCCCGCCGGCCCGGGGGTTCCGGCACGGCAGGCGGCTTCGTAGGCGTCGAGCAGCGCACGCTGGGAGTTCCGCCAGGCGAGCGGCCCGTTGATCCGCTCCTGGCCGAGCTTGCCCATCCGGGCCCGCTCCTCCGGATCGTCCAGCAGGGCCGCGACGAGCCTCGCGAACTCGGACTCGTCGTTGGCGGGCGCGTAGACGGCCGCGTCGCCGGCGGAGACCCGCGCCTCCCGGAGGTCGAACGAGACGATGGGACGGCCCATCACCATGTACTCCAGGACCTTGTTCATGGTCGACACGTCGTTGAGCGGGTTGTGCGGGTCGGGGGAGAGGCAGACGTCCGCGGTGGACAGGTAGCGCACCAGGTCGGCGTCCGGGACGCGCCCGGTGAACTCCACCTGGTCCGACAGACCGAGCTTCCGGGACAGCTCCACCATCGCCTCGAAGGTGTCGCCGGCGCCGACGAACACCGCGTGCCAGTCGGTCCGTCCGACCTCGTCGCGCAGCTTCGCCAGCGCCCGCAGCGCGTAGTCGACGCCGTCCTGCGGACCCATGACGCCCAGATAGCACAGCAGATGGGGCCTGCCGCGCTTCAACTCCGGCTCGGGCGGCACCGGGTGGAACCGCTCGGTGTCCGGCGCGCTGCGCACCACGAACACGTCCTCGGGCCGCCGGCCGCCGCGGCGCACCGCGACGTCCCGGTAGCTCTCGTTGGTGGCGAGGACGACGTCCGCGGCCCGGTAGGTCATCCGTTCCAGCGCGCACACGCCGCGGTAGAGCAGGTCCTGGCCGCGGTCGAACCGGGACAGGTACAGCTCGGGCACCAGGTCGTGCTGGTCGAAGACGAACCGGGCCCCGCGCCGCTTCAGCCACCGGGCCGGAAGGAACAGCAGGTCCGGCGGGTTGCAGGCGTGCACCACGTCGACCGGGCCGACCTTCCGGGCCAGCCGGAGGGTGTGCCACAGCGCCGAGCCGTACTCCCGCACGTAGCCGGCCGGACCGCCCGTGGCGGCGCGCAGCGGGTAGCGGTGGATCCGCACCCCGTCGATCACCACCTCCGCCTCCGTGTCCCGCTTGCTGCCGCGGGGGCAGATGACGTCCACCTGCCACCCCGCGTCGCGCAGCGTCGTGCATTCCTGCCACACCCGCCGGTCGAACGGCACCGACAGGTTCTCCACCAGGATCAGCGCGCGCCGGTTCGGCCGGTCGCGGCTGGTCTCGTCACCAAGCAAGGCCCACGTACCCAGGTTCGGCCCGGCGCGTCTCGGCGTCGGGAAGGCGGATGAGGTCGATGATCAGCGGGCCCTCGCCATGGGGGAGCGCCGACACCACGGCCGGGTCCTTCGTCCCGACCAGGCACACCTCTGCGTGGTCGAGCACCTCGTCGACGGAGTCGGCGAGCAGCTGCGCGAGGTGCGGCAGCCGGGTCTCGATGTACTCGCGGTTGGCGCCCAGGAGCCGGGAGAGGCTCACGTTGGCGTCGTGGATCCGCAGGTCGTAGCCCTTGCCGAAGAGCCGCTCCGCCAGTTCGACGAGCGGGCTCTCGCGGAGGTCGTCGGTGCCGGGCTTGAAGGACAGCCCGAAGAGGCCCACCCGGCGCTTCCCGGTGCGCTCGACCAGCTCCACCGCGCGCTGGAGGTGGTCGGCGTTGGAAGGCAGCACGTGGGAGAGGATCGGCACCGAGACATCGGCCCGCTGCGCCGCGTGGACCAGGCTGCGCAGGTCCTTGGGCAGGCAGGAGCCGCCGAAGGCGAAGCCGGGCCGCAGGTACGCGGGGCTGATGTTCAGCTTTCGGTCGGCGAGGAACACGTCGATCACCTGGTGCGAGTCCACCCCGAGGGCGTGGCAGACGGCGCCCAGCTCGTTGGCGAAGCCGATCTTGAGGCCGTGGAACGCGTTGTCCGCGTACTTGATCGCCTCGGCGGTCGGCACCGGCACCCGGAACACCTCGCCGGGCAGACCCTCGTACAGCGCGGCGACCACGTCGCCGCTGGCCGTGTCGAGTTCGCCGATGACGGTCTTGGGCGGGTCGAAGAAGTCCTTCACGCTCGTGCCCTCGCGCAGGAACTCCGGGTTGACCGCGACGCCGACGTCCACGCCGGCCGTGCCGCCGACGTACTTCTCCAGGATCGGCACCAGCAGGTTCAGACAGGTGCCCGGGAGCATGGTGCTGCGGAACACGACGGTGTGCCGCCCGCCCCGCTCGGCGAGCGCGGCGCCGATCTCCTCGGTGACCCGCTCCAGATAGGTGGTGCACAGGCTGCCGTTGGGCTCCGACGGCGTACCCACGCAGATCAGCGACACCTCGCTGTTCATGACGGCCTCGCGGACGTCGTGGGTGGCTCTCAGGGCCCCGGACGCCACGACCTCGGCGACGAGTTCGCCGATCCCCTCCTCGACCACCGGCGCCTTGCCGTCGTTGACCAGGTCGACCTTCACCTGGTTGACGTCGACGCCGATGACCTCGTGCCCCATGCCGGCCAGGCACGCGGCCGACACGCAGCCCACGTAGCCGAGCCCGAAAACGCTGATCCTCATGACCCGTTCCTCCCCCCGGGCAGGCCCTTCCGGCCTGCCCTCCGTGCGCCTGCCCGACCGCGTCCCCCGCGCATCAGTAGGCCCCCTGCCCGTACACCACCGCACGCAGCGTCTTCCACAAGATCACCGTGTCCAGCGCGAGCGACCAGTCCTCCACGTACCGCAGGTCCAGCCGGACCGCCTCCTCCCACGACAGGTCGCTCCGTCCGCTGATCTGCCACAGACCGGTGAGACCGGGCTTCACCAGCAGCCGCCTTCGGATGTCCGGCCCGTACGCCGCGGACTCCTCCGGCAGCGGGGGGCGCGGGCCGACTAGTGACATCGAGCCGGTCAGTACGTTGACCAGCTGCGGGAGTTCGTCGACGGAGTACCGGCGCAGTACGGCTCCCACCCGGGTCACCCGCGGGTCCCGGCGGAGCTTGAACAGCAGGCCGGCGCCCTCGTTGAGCTCGGCCAGCTCGTCCCGTGCCCGGTCGGCCCCGGTCACCATCGTGCGGAACTTGAGGATGGTGAACTCGCGGCCGTCCTTGCCGACCCTGCGCTGCCGGTAGAACGCCCCGCCCCGGCTGTCGACGAGCACGAGCAGCCCGACGAAGGCCATGAGCGGCGCGAAGAGCACCAGCAGGACGGCGGCGCCGAGCCGGTCGACGACCCCCTTGATCGCCCGGCGGCCGCCGGTGAACGTCGGCATGCTCACCCGCAGCAGCGGGATGCCGAGCACCGCGTCGACGTGCAGCCGGGGACCGGCGACCTCCATCAGCACCGGCGCGACGACCATCTCGGCGTCGCTGCCCTCCAGGTTCCAGGCCAGCCGCTGCAGCCGGTCCGGCGACCAGTGCGGGTCCGGAGTGATCGCGACGACGCGGTAGCCGTCGCGGCTGACGTGGCTGGCGACGTCCGCGAGCGGGCCGACGACCGGCACTCCGTCCACGTGGTCGCCGTCGGGCCCCAGGCCGTCGGTCGTGCAGACCGCGTCCACCCGCCAGCCGAGGTGAGGGAACTTGCGGGTCCGGCTGATCAGGTCGCTCACGGTGGCCGGGCTGCCGGCGGCGAGCACCGGCCTCAGGCACCGCCCCTCGTTGCGGTGCCGGTGCAGCCCGACGCGCAGCAGATAGCGCGCGGTCATGGTGACGAGCGCTATCGCCGGGATCGCGACGAAGATCCAGAGCTTGATGTTGTGCGAGGTCAGCGCGATCCCGCCGAGCGCCAGGACGACGGTCGCCGTGAACAGCGACCGGCCCAGCCGGCGGAACTCCTCCGCGCCCTGGCCGAGCACGGCCGGCGCCCACGACCTGTTCACCGCGAGCGCGGCCAGCACCAGCAGTTCGGTGCCGAACGCCAGGATCCCCCACTTCTCGTGCCAGTTGGCCGCGTCGCGGGCCCCGAAGAAGTTCCCGATGGTCCCCACCACGAAGGCGGTCGCCACCGTGTCGCTCATGATCACGGTACGGCGGTACCGCTGCTCCCAATCGATCGCGGACCGCCTGATCGGTCCGTCGTCCAGACGCCCGCGCGTTGACGGAAACGGGCTGACTACTCCCCCTTGCCGCACAGAACCCCCCAGGTCCCCAGTGGTTCGACGTGTTCGCCTAACACTGTTCCTCCGCCCGGGAGGTCCCCGCCCTCCCGCACATGACATCCCTGTTTCAGAGCTGCTTGAACGCCCCCGCTGGCGGCAGTGGACTCACGTGGCTGCCGGCCCCCCGAGGCGCACGGGATCCCGTCGAAACCCCGGGTGCTCCCCGCACCCGGGGCCCTTTCAGGCCCCGCTGATTGATCACCCCCGCGCAGGGCACGGGTGACTCGACTGCTGGTTTTCCGTAGCGCCGGACCTAAAGATCGTTAATGGTCGCCTCGTATCCGAACAGCTGAAGCACGGTCAATCTAGACCATCGGGGAGAGGTCTGGAGAGGGGATGTGTGCAATTCGTGGTCAAGCTTTGATGATGGGCACAGATCGGTCACGAACGGGCGGTGTCTTCGCGCCAACGACCGCTCCAACAGGGCTTTTCCGAAGGTCAGTTCGGACCCGGAATCCCGTATTCACATGCGGCGGCCCTGAGGGCGTGAAGCGGAATCCATGACGCCCATTTGTGAGCGTCCGACTTCGGTCGGCATTTGCGTGGAGGGTGAAGCAATTTCCGGACAGGGGAAACAAGACACCTGACCTGCGGAATTCGCATCCTGTACCCAGGTACAGGTTTACCGTGGAGAGAGCGCGGGAATTGCCGGCCCCTATGGCGGGAGTGAGCACGATGAACGATCAGGCACGGGTGCCGGAGCCCGGCACGCTGCCGACCGGCGACGAGGCATGGGCGCCGGCAACCTGCACGCTGCCGACCGCGGAGCGGCCGCCGCGGGTGGCCGAGTGGGACGCGCTGTTCGCCGGGCGACTGCGCTCGGCGGCCCGCACCGGGCCCCTCGCCCTCCGGCTGGAATGGGAGCCGCTGCCGGAGACGGCGGAGAAGGTCCGCGAGCTGGCCGACCGCGAGCGCGGATGCTGCTCCTTCTTCTCCTTCGACACCACCGCGGACGCACACAGGATCGTCCTGGACGTCACCGTGGACGCCCCGCACGCGGCGGTGCTCGACGCACTGGCCGCCCGCGCGGCGGATCGGGAGGGGAGATGAACCCGGCACCGGGCGACGGTCGGGCCCCCGAGCCGGCGGGCCGGGCAGAGGACGCGGCACCGGGCGGGACCGACACCGCCCTCCGCAGCGGTCAGGTCGCGGCGGCGGCCGGGGTGAACGTCCAGACCCTGCGCTACTACGAGCGCCGCGGGCTGCTGGCCGCGCCGCGCCGCAGCAACGGCGGCCACCGCCTCTACGACGCGGACAGCGTGACCGCCCTCCGCGTGATCAAAGCGGCCCAGCGGCTCGGCTTCACCCTCGACGAGGTCGCCGAACTCCTCGACACCGGCCGCCACCGCCACGGGCGGCCGGCGACCGGACTGCGGGAACGAGCCGCCTCGAAACTCGCCGAGGTCGACGCGCGCATCGCCGACCTCACCACCATCCGCGCCACGCTCCTCGACGCCGTGCAGGCCGGCTGCGACGACCTCACCACCTGCGCCGCCACCGCCCGCTGCCCGATCCCCTTCACCGCCCTCGCGGACGACCACCACGCTCCGGGCCCGCGCCGCTGAACCGACCCGGCCGGCCGGTCGTCCCCGCACCCGCCGGACGGATGCGCCCGGTCGGGAATCCCCACGCTTCGACGGACCGATCCGCTCGGTCGGGAATCCTGCCGGTCAGAATCCTCGCGTCCCGCCGGACCTATCCACTCGATCAGGACTCCTCGCCGCCCCGCCGCCGGAACCACAGCACCGCTCCCGCCAGGACCAGGGCCAGCAGCACGGCGCCGACGATGACCTTCGCCACCGCGGACGAGGACTCCGCCTCCTTCCGCCGTATCTCCTCGCCCGCGTTCCCCGGCTCGTCCTTCGCATCGGCCCCCTGCGCGGCCGGCGCCGAGGTGACCGAGGCGCTCGGCACGGGAGTGGTGGCGGCCGGCGGCGTGGTGGCCGACGCGAGCGGCCTGGCGCCCGGCGCCGCCGGGCCGACCTCCAGGACCGGGGCGCTGTTGCCGTGGCCCGCTCCAGCCTTCTCCAGCTCGATCCAGCGGTCGACGCGCCCGTCGCCGTACGTCTGCAGTGTCTTGAACGCCAGTGACCTCGCCTCGGGCAGTTGACGCACCACGACCGCGTACGCGGCGTCCTTCCCGACCGCGACCGCCGGCCCGGACACGGCGTACCCGCGAGCGGTGCGCGTCAGCTCCCAGCCTGCCGGACCGCTCTTGTAGACGACGTCGCCCGGCCCGATCCCCGCCGGCAGGATCACCTCAAGGCGCGTGATTCCGGCCGCGGCCGACTCGGTCTCGGCCGTGAACGACACCTCCACGTTCTCGGCCAGCGCCGTCGCCCCCTTGGCCTCCACCTCTACGTGGGCGACGCCGGAGCCGGCCGTCGCGAGCGACACGGCGAGCGCCGCCGACACGACGAGGGGCGCGCGGAGGTAAAGGCGGGCAGGGGTGGCACGGAACACGGGGGACTCCAGGTCGTGGGAGGGAAACGGGCATGCCGGAGCGCGCCCCCGGTCGGATGGCCGGTGATCGGACCTAGCGGGTGCGTGGCCTTCTTCGGCGCTGTTTGACGAGGAGCAGGCTGGCGCGGGCTTTGGCGGTATCGGAATGGTCGGGGCCGAGGACGCGCTCGCAGTCGGCGAGGACCTGTTGCAGCAGGACTCGGGCCTTGTGCGAGCTGCCTACCTCCGCGTAGCAGATCGCGAGATTGCCCCGCGCGATGAGGGTCCCGGGATGGTCGGGGCCGAGAAAGCGCACACAGTCGGCCGCCACGTGTTGCATCAAGGCGAGGGCCTTGGCGGCGCGGTCGGTCTCGTGGTAAGAGCGGGCGAGGTTGGCGCGGGCGGTCAGCGAGTAGGGGTGGTGTAGTCCGAGGAAGCGTTCGCAGTCCGCCACCAACTGTTCCGACAGGCTGACTGCCTTCCAGGTGCGACCCGCGTCCAGGTACGAGTCGGCGAGGATGCCTCGGGCGGCAAGGGTCTCGGGGTGGTGGTGTCCGAGAGCACGCTCGCAGCCTGCGACCACCTCCACCAAGAGGGTGACGGCCTCTGCGGGACGATCCATCTTCTGGTACGAAGCGGCCAGGTTGCACCGGGTCTTGAGGACATCGGGGTGAGCGGGGCCGAGAATGCGGTCGGAGATCGCGGAGACCTCTTCGAGGAGGTCCACGGCCTCTTGGGGTCGGCCCGCCTGCTGGTACGCGGCGGCCAGATTCCCGAGGATGGTGAGGGTCTTGGGATGGTGCTGTCCGACGAGCTGCTTGTGGTCCGCCGCGACCTGTTCGAGGAGGTCGACGGCCTCCTGGATGCGGCCGGCCTGATGGTACGTGGTGGCCAGGTTGCTGCGCGCCGTGAGGGTTTCGGGGTGGTGCTGGCCGATGAGCCGCCCGTGGTCCGCTGCGACCTGTTCGAGGAGGTCGACGGCCTCCTGGATACGGCCCGCCTGATGGTACGCGCTGGCCAGCGTGCCGCGTGATGTGAGGGTGCCGGGGTGCTCGTCCCCTTGAGTGCGTTGACGGTCCGCCACGACACGCTCCAGCAAATCGATGGACATCTGCGTGTGCCCACCTTGCTGGTACGAGTTGGCGAGGTTGCAACGCGCCGTGAGGGTCTCTGGATGGTCGTGACCGAGTACGCGCTCGCAGTCCGCCACCGACTCCTCCAGTAGCTTCGTGGCCTGCTGGGTGTGGCCGGCGTGCTGGTACGAGCTGGCAAGGTTGCCGCGAGCGGTCAACGTGCTGGGGTGGTCGTGGCCGAGCAACCGTTCGTGATCCGCGGCCACCTCCATGAGGAGGTCAAGTGCCTGCCGGGAGTGACCTGCCTTTTCGTACGCACCGGCCAGGTTGCCACGGACCGTGAGCGTGTGAGGATGGTCCGCCCCGAGTACTCGCTCGCAGTCCGCCACGACCTGCGCCAGCCCCTTGACGGACTCGGCGAAGCGGCCTGCCTCCCGGTACGACCCGACCAGGTTGCCGCGCGCCGTCAGCGTGTGAGGGTGGTCGGGTCCGAGTAGTCGCTCGCAGTCCGCGACCACTCGTTCCAGGAGTGCGACGGACTCCTGGGTACGACCGTCCAGCTGATAGCTGTCTGCCAGGTTACTGAGGGCGGTCAGGCTTTCGGGATGCTCCCGCCCCAGGAGCCTCACGTGGTCAGAGGTCACCTGCTCCTGGAGTTCCATCGCCTCTCGGGTGCGCCCCGCGTGCTTGTACGTGGAGGCGAGGCTGCCCCGGGCCGAGAGGGTGTCGGGGTGGTCGTGCCCCAGTGTCCGCTCGAAGTCGGCCACGACGCGCTCCAACAGTTCGAGCGCGTCGTGCGTTCGGCCGGCGTCCTGAAACGACCTGGCGAGACTGACACGGGCGTTGAGGGTGTCGGCATGGTCGTGCCCGAGCAGCCGCTCTCGGTCCGCAGTGACCTGTTCCAGGAGGGCGACGGCTTCTCGGGTGCGGCCGGCCTGCTGGTAAGACCCGGCCAGATGCTCGCGTGCGGTGATGGTCTCCGGGGCGTCGTCACCGAGGAGGCGTTCGCAGTCCGGGACCGCCTGCTCCAGAAGCGCGATCGCCTCTCGGGTGCGCCCTGCGTGACGGTGGGCGCTGGCGAGTCCGGCGCGGAGGGTGGGGAGGTCGGCGTGGTCCTCGCCCAGCGCGCGCTCGGCGAGGGAGAGCGTGCGCTGCCAGTAGGAGGCCGAGGCGTCCGCGAAGCCTGCGGCCAGGAGGCTCTTGCCCACGCGGTACAGCACCCGACGTGCAGCAGCCTCCCCCCAGAGCTCGTCGTGGGCGTGGCGCGCCAAGGTGTCGGTGTTGGTGCGGAGGGTGGCGGCGAGGTCGGGCTGGGACTGGTCGGCTTCGGGCCAGATGTGGAGGAGGGACCGGGCGACGGTGGTGGCGAGGAGGGGGAGTTCGGTGGCGGGGGTGTCTTCGAGGACGGCGCGGGCGGTGAGGGCGTGGATGCGGACGGCGCGGGGTTCGGCGGGGGTGTCGTAGGTGAGGAGGGCGTAGCGGTGGAGGAGTTGGAGGACGGCGTGGGTGCGGTCCTCGGTGACCTCGGCGTCGTCCGGGAGGTGGGTGGCGAGGTGGTCGAGGAGGGGGGTGCCGGCCCAGAGGGCGCGGGGGTGGCCGGCGGGGTCGAGGAGGGCGGCGAGGCGGAGGGCCGGGACGGCGAGGCCGGTGGGGTCGGAGGAGCGGGCCGCTTCGAGGGAGAGGAGGAGCGCGACGGTGATCTGCCGCCCGTATCCCTCGGTGTCGGCGGTCTCGGGAAGGGCGTCGTCCAGGCGGGTGGCGCGGTTGTCGAAGAGGTGTAAGTAGCGGGTGCAGCTGAGGTTCTCGTTGAGCATGTGGGCGGCGGCGAGGCCGAGGGCGAGCGGCAGGTGGCCGAGGGCTTCGGCGAGGACGGGGGCCCGCTCGTCGAGGAGGTGGCCCATCTGGTCGCCGCCGAGGCGCTGCCCGAGGTAGGAGAGGGACTCCTCGGGCGTGTAGACGGTGATGTCGATGCGGGTGCGGCCGCCGCCGGTGAGGCGGGCGTCGTTGAGTCGGGTCGTGGCCAGGACCCAGCCGGTGCCGGTGCGGCTGACGGGCCACCAGGTGCCGAGCGTGGCGGGGTCGGTGATGTCGTCGAGCACGACGAGCCACCGTCTGGACGTCGTGGCCAGCCACTTCAGCAGGAGCCGGGCGTCGGCCTCGGGGTCGTCCCCGGTCGCGCCGGGCAGCCGTATGTCGGCGGCGGCCTGGGCGTACTGGGTGATGACCTGCTGGAGTTCGGTAGCGGGTGCCCAGACGACGAGGTCGGCGCCCTCGTCGAGGAAGTCGGTGGCGCAGGCGGCGGCGAGCTGGGTCTTGCCGACCCCGCCGCCGCCGGCCAGTACCTGGGTCAGGACGACGGATTTGCCGGCCGACCGTGTCCGGTCGATGCGTTCGCGCAGAACGCCGCGCGTCTGGAAGGCCGTGGCCTGGGTGGGGATCGGGCCCACCTCGACGGGCCACGCCACGTCCTCGCGTACGGGCGCGGCCTGCGCGTGGTCGGCCGTCACCTCCTCTGCGGTGGTGGTGGTGCCGGGGTGTCCGTGGCGGGAGACGAGCCGGGCGAAGCCAGGCAGGGCCAGCGCGTGGTGGACGGGCGCGGCGTGGAGGCGGCGCCAGTCCATGGCGCGGTCGTCCTCGACGGCCACGCCCACGAGCCGGCCGTGGCAGAAGATCGCCGAACCGGACGCGCCGGCCCACGGCCGTGCGTCCGCGCGGCCGGGTGCGGGCCAGATCCGGCAGTCCAGTACCCAGCCCGCGGAGGACGTCGACACCGCGGACAGTTCTCCGCGCAGGGCCTCGACGTGGGCGGGGTCGCCCGCTGCGGAGGCGAACGCCGGGAATCCGGCGCCCTTGTAGGGCAGGGGGCCGGTACCGCCGGGGCGGCCCCAGACGACCGCGCCTCCGGCGGTCGCCACCGGTTCGTCGAGCCAGAGCAGGGCGATGTCGAGGGCGTCCGGCGCGGGTGGCTCACCCAAGGGATCCGGCCAGCACACCTGCGCAGGGCCCCCCGCGAGATCGCCGAAGCCGGAGTGCCCGACCTCGGCCTCCACGCGCTCGGCCCAGACCCCTTCGGGCCGGACGACGTGCAGGGCCGTCAGGACCAGCTGGGGACCGACGAGATAGCCGGAGCCGCACCCCTGCGGGCCGCCGGTGGCGACCCGTACGAGTCGTCGTGGGTCCACCTCACACCTCCCACTCCCGCAGTCCGACGCCCTTCTGGTCGGGGGTGGCGGCGGCGGGCGGGGTGGCGGCGGAGCCCTGTGCGGGGACACCGGTGGAGCCCTGCGCGGTGGTTCCGTCCGCGGTCGCGCCGTCGGCGGGCGACTCCAGGCCGCCGGTCCGGCGACGGATCTTGGCCCGCGCGCCGCCGAGCGCCTCGTCGTGGACCTGGAGGGTGAGGGTCAGGGTCTGCCGCAGGGTGCTCCCCAGCGCGCCGCCGGCCTCACCGGCGACCTTGGCGCCGAAGGCCCCGACCTCGACGTTGACCTTGCCGTTGCCGTCGCGGCGGAACTCCACCTCCAGGGTGAGTTCGGCCTGTTCCACCTCGAACCGGAACTGCTCGTTCGTGCCCTCGTCCTGTGCGGTGTAGAGCTCCTGCCTCAGTTCGTTCAAGGCTTCGGCCAGCGTGATGCGCTCGTCCATGGGATCCCCCTGCGTTCCTGACACCCAGTGATGTCGTCCCCAGCCGAAGTGTGTCCTATGCGCCCCATTCGCCGCAGGCGTTCACCGTGGACTTCCTCCGTGCGCGCGTCGGCGCGACATCTGAGGCTCTTGTGAGGGGAGTTGAGTCTGTGACGAGGGTCACGCCCGTGGCGTGTGATGTTCGTGGTGCCGGATCCGCTTGATCACGTGGCGGGTTCCGCCGCCGCGAGGGGGAGGGTGGTCACCGATGGATCGCGAGTGCCTGACGTGGTGCGCGGCCGACATGGGCCGGCACGCTGCCGAGTTCGTCGAGGGCGTGGCCGCCCGGGGCCGGCTGCCGCTGGACTACACGGTGGGCAGTCTGCTGCTGGTGGACCGGCTGATCGACGGGCTCCGAAGGGGCGGTGTCGGCCGGGACGAGGTGGCCGGACCGCTGGCGGGCCTGGGGGCGTACGTGGGGGAGGTGCTGGTCAGGCGGGCCGGGGCGGTGTGGGTCGACCTGCCGCCCGGACACCTGCTGCGGTCGGTCTTCACCCACCCCGTCGGGGTGCGGATGCCGGATGGGCGCGTGTGGAATCCGCTGGGCCGCACGGTGAACCGCTTCGAGATCGGGCCGGGCGAATCCCTCCACACGTACTTCCTCACCCTGCACGGCCGACGGCCGAGCCGCCCGCGCGGCGGGCCGGTCCACCGCGCCGAGAGGCCGTCGGAGCCGCCCTGCTGACGGTCTGACAGGATGAACGTTTCCGGCTCCTCGTGGGGCCTGGAGTCCGGAACGCGTACGGGTTGTGAAGAGGGGCGTGTGGGCGAGGGAACGGGGCGGGCGCCCAGCACGGCACCCGGCCCGGAGCGGGACACGGAGCTCGGCGCCGCCGTCGAGCGGGCCCGGCACGGCGACGAGGACGCCTTCGCGACGGCCTACCGGATCGTCCATCCCGGCCTGCTCGGGTATCTGAGGGGCCTCGTCGGCGACGACGCCGAGGACGTGGCCTCCGACGCGTGGCTGGAGATAGCCCGTGACCTCGGCCGGTTCCGCGGAGACGGCGCGGGCTTCCGCGGCTGGACCGCGACCATCGCCCGCCACAGAGCCCTCGACCATCTGCGCCGCATACGGTCCCGGCCCCGCCCCACCGGCATCGAGCAGGACGTCCTCGACCTCCCCGCCGCCGGGGACGCGGCCGGCCAGGCCCTCGACGCCCTGTCGACGGAGCGTGCGCTCGCCCTGATCGCGGGGCTGCCCCGTGACCAGGCCGAAGCCGTGCTCCTGCGGGTCGTCGTCGGCCTCGACGGACCGACCGCCGCCCGGGTGCTGGGGAAGCGTCCCGGTGCGGTACGGTCCGCCGCACATAGGGGATTGAAGCGACTTGCGAAGCAACTCACGGGGAGAGAGGTGACGCGTGCCTGACGACGAGCCCACCGCCGGCCTGGAGGCATCCCTGCGGGCCGCGCTGACCCGATCCGCCCCGCCGTCCCCGCACGCTGAGCCGACCGAGCGGAGCCGTACCGAAGGCGACGTCGCTCCGGGCGGCGGGCCGGCGGTGCCGGAGGCCGAGGCGCGCGCACGCGCCGCCTTCCGGGCCGCCCGTGACGCGGGGCTGCACACGACGGGACGGACGCGGCGCCGTGACGACTGGACGCCGACCGCGGAGCGCCGGGGTCCGGCGCGTTCCCTCCGGACGGCCGTGGTGGCGGCGGTCGCCGGAGTCGCACTGGGCGGTGTGGCCGTCGCCGCAGGCGGCTTCCCGGACTCCTTCCCCGGCAGCGCCTCGCCGGGCCCGGAACGTCGGTCCGCCGGACGGACGACAGCTCCCGCCGAAGGCCCCGCGGAGCCCGGTTCGACCCGCCCGGGGCCGTCGGAGAGCAGCACCCCGTCCCACCCGGACGGCCACCTCCCGCCGCCGGTGACGGACGGCCGCGGGGACCCGTGCCGCGGGTACGGCAGGCGGGACGAGGCGGGGAGGCCCCACCGCGCGGACGGGACGGCGGAGCCACCCCAGGCAGGCCCAGCGCGGAAGCCGCCCCGGACGGACCCGACGAACGGGACGCCCCGGACGGATGGGGAGGCGACCTCTCCGAAGGCGAACGGCCGGGACGCGGCGGGGACGGCAGGGAGAGCGGGCGACGCAGAGCGACCGGGCACAGCAGCGAAGCCGGGCACGGCAGCGAAGGCGGGCACGGCAGCGAAGGCGGGCACGGCAGCGAAGGCGGGGAAGGCCGCCAAGCCGGGGAAGGCCGCGGAGCCGCCGCCCGCCGGCGCCGGCCGGCGCCCCGGGAGCGGCCCCTGCGCCCACCCCCCGCACCCCGGCCACGACCCGGCCGCCGAGGGGCCCGTGGCGCGGGTCGGTGCGGGGTCCGCGCCGTCGTCGCGCTCCGGGAGGGCGAAGGGCCGGGCGGTCGTCGGGCCGTCCGGCGCTACGGCTCGATCAGGCCCACCCGGATCGCGTACCGGGTGAGTTCGAGGCGGTCGCGCAGGCCGAGCTTCTGCAGGATGTTGGCGCGGTGTCGTTCGACGGTCTTGGGGCTGATGACGAGGAGTTCGGCGATCTCCTTGGAGCTGTGGCCCTCGGCGACGAGCTTGAGGATCTCCTCCTCCCGCTCGGTGACGGCCTTGTCGGGGAGGGGCCGGCCCTGTTCGGCCCGGTCGAGGTAGCTGCGGACGAGGGCGGTCTCGGCGCCGGGGTAGATGAACGGCTCGTCGCGCACGGCCGCGCGGCACGCCTCGACGAGGTCGCGGTCGGCGACGGACTTGAGGACGTAGCCGCTCGCGCCCGCCTTGAGGGCCTCGAAGAAGTACTGCTCGTTGTCGTACATGGTGAGGATCAGGATCCGCAGCTCCGGGCGGAGGCGGCTGAGTTCGCGGGCCGCCTGGAGGCCGGTGGAGCGGGGCATGGAGATGTCGAGGACGGCGAGGTCGACCTCCTCGGAGCGGGCCAGGGCGACGGCCTCGGCCCCGTCGGCGGCCTCGGCGACGACGGTGAGGTCCGGTTCGGCGTCGAGGATGAGCCGGACCCCGCCGCGGACCAGGGCGTGGTCGTCGGCCAGCAGGATCCGGGTGGGACGCGGGGGAGTGGTCGCCCCGGACGGTTCGGTCATGGTGCCTTCGCCTTCGGGTTCGCGGCGCCGGTGGTGTCCAGGCGGACCTCCGTGCCGCCGCCGTCGGCGTCGCCGACGGCGAGTTCCGCGCCGATGAGGAGCGCGCGTTCGCGCATCCCGCGGAGGCCCGCGCCCTCCGCGGCGCCTCCCGTGCCGCGGCCGTCGTCGCGGACCAGCAGCCTGACCCCGCCGTCGGGCAGCCGGCGCAGGCACAGGTCGACGTGGCTCGCGCCCGCGTGGCGGGCGGTGTTGGTGAGGCCCTCCTGGGCCACGCGGTACAGGACGAGTTCGGTCTCGGGGTCGAGCTTCGGCAGCCCGGCGTCGATGTGGGGCCGGACGGACAGCCCGCGGGTGGAGAACTCGGAGGCCAGGGAGCGGAGCGCGCTGTGCAGACCGAGCTCCTCCAGGACGCCGGGCCGCAGGCGGCGGGCGATGCGCCGGATCTCGTCGAGGCTGCCCCGGGTGGTCTCCTGTGCCTGCCGGAGCTCCGGCCGCAGCTCGGCGGGGGCGTGGTCGGCGGCGATCTTCAGCTGGAGGAGTACGGCCGTGAGGGTCTGCCCCACCTCGTCGTGCAGCTCCTGCGCGATGCGCCGGCGCTCCGCCTCCTGAGCGGACAGGACGCGCGCGCTGCTCGCGGCCCGCTCGGCCTCCAGCCGGTCGAGCATGGTGTTGAAGGTGCGCGTCAGGTCGGCGACCTCGCCCCGGCCCGCGACGGCCGCGCGCCGTCCGGGCCTCAGCAGGTCCGCCGTCCGCATCGCGCGGGTGAGCCGTTGGAGGGGCGCGAGGCCGATGCGGAGGAGGACGGCGTTGGCGACGAGCATGGCGAGCAGCCCGGCCACGAGGACCACCGCCTCGCCGAGGAGCACGGGCGTGGAGACGGTGACGGGTCCGAGGAGCAGCAGGACGGCGGCGACGAGTACCGAGGCGTTCAGGAGGAGGATCCGCCAGTACAGCGACACGGTCCCTCCCTTCGACGGGCACCCGTCGCACGTGACCGCCGTCCCCTCCGACCTGCGGCGGGACCCATGTCCCCGCCCCATCCTGACCAGCGCCGGCAGCTCTTGTCCATCCGTGCCGACACCCATGTCCCGGGCCTTCGGGGAGATGGCACGATGACCGGGCCACGGGGGTGGCGAGCGGAGCCGGCACCCGGTCTCCGCCTGGTGGCCGTGCCCGGCCGCCCCCTGCCCCGAACGGCCACGACACACCACGACACCATGGGAGGGACGGGCCTGTGCCTGCTCCGCGGACGAGAACGACGCCTCTGCCCGGCATCGGAGTCCAGTACGACTTCACGACACGGGAGCACCGCGAGCTGTCGGTCATCGCGCACCGCGACGGCACCCGCACCGTGAACGTCTACCGGGCCGACGACCCCGACGCGTGCGCCCAGTCGCTGCACCTCACCGAGGGGGAGACGGCGTCGCTGATCGACGCGCTGATGCCCGCGCACCACAGCCCGAACGTCCTGCACACCACCGACCTCGGCCTGGTCGCCGAGCGGATCGAGCTGTCGGCCCACTCGTACTGGAACGGCCGGGTGCTCGGCGAGACGCGGATGCGCACCGAGGCCGGCGCCTCCATCGTCGCCGTGCTGCGCCGCTCCGGGGCGATCCCGTCCCCGACGCCGGCGTTCCGGTTCGCCGGCGGTGACACGCTCATCGTCATCGGCACCCGCGAGGGCGTCGACGCGGCCGCCGCGATCCTCGGACAGGAGTGAGGGCGGGTGCATTCTGCGGTCTTCCTGATCGAATTCGGCGCCATCATCCTCGGGCTCGGCCTCCTCGGACGGCTGGCCGGCCGGTTCAGCTTCTCCCCGATCCCGCTCTACCTCCTCGCGGGGCTCGCCTTCGGCAAGGGCGGCCTGCTGCCGCTCGGCGCGAGCGAGGAGTTCGTCGCCATCGGCGCCGAGATCGGCGTGATCCTCCTGCTGCTCATGCTGGGCCTGGAGTACACGGCCAGCGACCTCGTCTCCAACCTCAAGACCCAGTACCCCGCAGGGCTCGTCGACTTCGCCCTCAACGCCCTGCCCGGCGCCGCCGCCGCGCTGCTGCTCGGCTGGGGGCCCGTCGCCGCCGTCGTCCTGGCGGGCGTCACCTGGATCTCCTCCTCGGGCGTCATCGCCAAGGTCCTCGGGGACCTCGGGCGCCTCGGCAACCGCGAGACGCCGGTGATCCTCAGCATCCTGGTGCTGGAGGACCTGGCCATGGCCGTCTACCTGCCCATCATCACGGCCCTGCTCGCCGGTGTCGGCCTCGCGGCCGGCAGCGCGACGCTCGCGATCGCCCTGGGCGTGGCCGGCGCGGTCCTCTTCGTGGCCGTCCGCTACGGGCGGCTGATCTCGCGGTTCGTCTCCAGCGACGATCCGGAGAAGCTGCTCCTCGTGGTCCTGGGTCTGACCCTGCTGGTCGCGGGCGTGGCCCAGCAGCTCCAGGTCTCGGCGGCCGTCGGGGCGTTCCTCGTCGGCATCGCCCTGTCGGGGGAGGTCGCCGAGGGCGCCCACGCGTTGCTGAGCCCCCTGCGCGACCTGTTCGCCGCGGTCTTCTTCGTCTTCTTCGGGCTGCACACGGATCCCGCCAGCATCCCGCCGGTCATCCTTCCGGCGCTCGCCCTGGCCGTCGTCACGGCACTGACCAAGATCGCCACCGGGTACTGGGCCGCGCGGCGCGCGGGCATCGGCGTGAAGGGCCGCTGGCGGGCGGGCGGGACGCTGGTCGCGCGCGGCGAGTTCTCCATCGTCATCGCGGGACTCGCGGTGACCGCCGGAGTGCAGCCGCAGCTGGGTCCCTTCGCCACCGCCTACGTGCTCGTCCTCGTCGTGATCGGCCCGCTCACGGCCCGCTTCACCGAGCCGATCGCCGCCGCGGTGGCCCGCCGCCGCTCGCCGGCGCCCGAGGGTGTGGCGGAGCTCGGAGGCGGCCGGGTCACCGGCCGAGGGGTCGGTGCGACCCCGGCCGACTCCGTGACCGGAGCCACCCCGGGATCGCCGACGACCGCCGACGGAGCGGGCGCGGCGCCCGGCCCGCGCGGCGCCCACGACCCGCACGGCGGCCCGGCGGCCGACGAGACCGACGGCGTGGACAGCGCGGCCGACGTGGACAGCGCGCCCGGCCGGGTGTGAGTGCCCACGCCCGGCCAGGTGTGAGGGCGCGCGGGTCCGAGCGGCTGGGTCGGCGCGGGTCCGGCCGGCTGGGTGAGCGCGGGTCCGACCGGGTGCGAGGGTGCCCGGGCCCCTGGTGCGGTGCGCGCGGGTGGACGGCGGGTGCGGTGCGCGCGGGCGGACGGCGGCCGGTGGTCAGTACGATGGCCTGCCGTTCCCCGGCCGGTGAGCGGGCGGGCGGACCGCCGGACGCGCCGGCGGGGATACGCCGCGACGGCGGCGGTGGGCAGGAGGACGGCGGCATGGTGGACGGGGTGGACGACGGGACGGGGGCCGCGCCGCGCAGGCGCGGGCAGGGCGAGCTGGAGGCCCAGGTGCTCGCCGCACTCCGCGAGGCGTCCGAGCCGGTGCCGGTGGCCTGGGTGCGCGAGCGCCTCGGCGGCGCCCTCGCCTACACCACCGTGATCACCATCCTGACCCGGCTGTGGGCGAAGGGCGCCGTCGAGCGCGAGCGGTCCGGCCGCTCCTTCCGGTGGACGGCCGTCGCCGACGAGGCCGGTCTCGCCGCCCTGCGGATGCGGAAGGTGCTGGACGCGGAGGCCGACCGGCAGGCGGTCCTGGCCAGCTTCGTCACCGCACTCTCGCCGAACGACGAGCGACTGCTGCGTGAACTGCTCTCCAGGGAAGCCGAGGAGGAGGAAGGCTAGCCGCCATGGGAGTCTTCGTCTTCCTTCCCCTGGTCCTCCCGCTGACCGCGTGGCCGGTCGCGCGCCTCGCCGAACAGCGGCTCCATCCCCGTACGGCGACGCGCCTGCTCGCCGTCCTGGCCGGAGTCTCCGCCGTGTGCAGCACGCTCTGCCTCGGCCTGCTGATGATCGTGGGCACGGCCCAGCTGCCGGGCAACCCGCTGCCCGACGGCTGGTCCGATCCCGACGTCCGCGCCGCCGTCCCCTTCGACGAGATCGCGGGCCGGGCCGCCATCCCGGCCCTCCTCGCCGTCCTCGTCTCGTGCGGCGGTGCGGCCTGGCGCCAGCTGCGCGCCCGCCGCCGCGCGGCCGGTGCACTGGTCGGACTGCCCGCCACGTCCGTCGCCGTGCTGCCGGACCCGATCCCGTACGCGTACGCGCTCCCGGGCGCCGTCCCCGCACGCCGGGGCCGTGGCGACGGCCGGGTCGTGGTGAGCACGGGGATGCTCGCCGGGCTCTCGTCGGCCGAGCGCCGCGCGCTGTTCGCCCACGAGCGGGCGCATCTGGCCGGGCGGCACCACCGGTACCTGCTCGCGGTGCACCTGGCCGCGCGCGCCAATCCGTTCCTGCTCCCGCTGCGTACCGCCGTCGCGTACACGGCAGAGCGCTGGGCGGACGAGGAGGCGGCGGCGCAGGTCGGCAGCAGGCGGGCGGTGGCGCGGGCGATCGGCCGGGCCGCGCTGCTGTCCCCGCGGCCGCTCGCGGCGACGCTTCCCGCCCTGGCGGCGGCCGGGCCGGTGCCGAGGCGGGTCGCGGCCCTGATGCGGCCCGCCCCGGTGGTCGGGGCGTGGCCGCCGGTGTTCACGGCGGTCGGGCTGGCGGCGTGGGGCGCCGCGTTCGGCGTGACCGTGTCGGCGCTGTCCTCGGCGAACTCGGCCGTGACCCTGTTCCTCGTCCTGCACGCGACCGCGGCGCCGGTGTGACCGGCACGGCGGTCGCGCAGGAGCGGGGAGTGACCTTCTAGAGGTCGAACTCGTGGGGCGGAAGGTCGAGCGTGAAGCACGCCTCGCGCACCACGGCCTGCTCGGTCTTGTCGAAGTCGCCGTCGGCGCCGCCGATGACGATGCCGATCTGGACCACGGCACGGGCCTCGGCCGGCTTCTTCTTCGCCTTGGCGATCTCCTGGAGCACGCTGACCTTGCCGAAGTCGAAGTCGGCGGTCAGCTTGTTCAGGTTGTCGTCGAAGCGGCGCTGGAGGTCGATCGCGTCGAAGTTCTGCAGCACCTCGTTGGTCGCGATGAGCTGCGCGACCCGGCGGCGCTCGGCGGGGTCGATCGTGCCGTCGGCAGCCGCGACCAGGGCACACATGGCCATGCTCGCGTCGCGGAACGCGCCGCTCTTCAGGTCGTTCTTCTTCGCCACCAGCTGGGTCTGCATCGTCGATGCGGATTCCTTGATGCGGTCCCACAGGGCCATGAGCACTCCCGACGTCGGTTACTTCTACGGACTTGTAGAACGTAGCAGTGGGCAGCGGGGTTCCCGGGGCGGACGGGGTTGTCGGGACGGACGAGGTTCCCGGAGCCGATGAGTCGATGAGTCGATGAATCGGCGGGCGAGGGGTCAGGGGCCGAGGGTTCGCGGGCGAGAGGGCCAGGAGGTGGGCGAGGGGTCGCGGGCGAGGGTTCAGGAGGTGAGCGAGGCGAACGAGGCGGCGGGCGCGCCGCCGCTCATACGCCCATCAGCAGCAGCGAGGCCCAGAGGGCGACGGTCGAGGCGACCAGGGCGGCGGGGACCGTCAGCAGGCCGAGCCGGGTGAACTCGCCGAGCGCCACGGGGTGCCCGTGGTCGTGGGCGACCCGACGCCACAGGAGGGTGGCGAGGGAGCCCGCGTACGTGAGGTTGGGGCCGATGTTCACGCCTAGCAGCACCGCGAGCACCGAGCCCGGACCGGAGGCGGCCGCCAGCGGGACCAGCGCCAGGGTGGCGGGCAGGTTGTTGATCAGGTTGGCGAGGACGGCGGCGAGCGCCGCGGTGCCGAGCAGGGCCGGGAGCGAGGTGCCCTCGGGCAGCACGTGGGCGAGGGCGGTGCCGAGGCCGTTGTCGACGACCGCCCGGACGACGACGCCGAGCCCGAGGACGAACGCGAGGAAGGGCAGCGACGCCGAACGGACGAGGGCGCGCGGGGTGGTGCGGCGGTGGGCCAGGGCGTGGACGGCCAGGACGGCGGCGCCCGCGGCGGCCGCCCAGGCCGGGTCGAGGCCGACCGCCGAGGCGACGCCGAAGCCGGCGAGCGTCGCGGCCACGGTCCACAGGGCGAAGAAGGGGAACGGCGCGGCCTCCGGCGGTTCGACGGGGTCGGCCGGGGCGGCGAGGTCGCGCGCGAAGAACCGCCGGAAGACCGCGTACTCGACGGCGATGGCGACGAGCCAGGGGAGCAGCATCAGCAGCGCGAACCGGGTGAAGCCGACCCCGGCGGCGGTGAAGGCGAGCAGGTTGGTCAGGTTCGACACGGGCAGGAGCAGCGAGGCGGTGTTGGACAGGTGCGCGCTCGCGTACACGTGGGGTGCGGGACGGGCTCCCATCCGCGCGGTGGTCGCGAAGACCACCGGCGTCAGCAGGACGACCGTCGCGTCCAGGCTCAGGGCGGCGGTGATCAGCGACGCGAGTGCGAAGACCGCCCCGAGCAGGCGCCGCGGGCGCCGGTGTGCCCGCCGGGCCATCCAGGTGCCGCACGCCTGGAAGAGCCCCTCGTCGTCGCAGAGCTTGGCGAGGACGAGCACGGCCGCGAGGAAGCCGATCACCGGGCCCAGTCGCTCCGTCTCCTCGCGCACGGCCGCGGGTGTGACCGCGCCCACCGCCAGTACCACTCCCGCGGCGGGCGCGGCGAAGGCCGCCTCGGGCAGGCGGAAGGGCCGGACGACGGCGCAGACGAGCACCACGACCAGGGCGAGTACGGAGACGGACGCGACGAGCATGTGTTCGATGATGCACGGCCGCCCGTGGGGTCGGGACCGCCGGGGGTGATCCGGGGGAGCGGTGGGGTCGCCGGGTCTGCCTCGCGGTCGCGGTCGCGCGCCGCCCGGCGGCTTCCGTGCACGCGGGCTGACGGGAGGTCAGAAAATGCGTGAGGGTGAGGGGCTTGTGGCCTCTCCGTCCTTCAATAAAATGTCACACACCACACGAGGAGTCGGAGTCCATCCATGGCCCACGAGCATGCCCCCGCGCACCGCGCCCACCCCTGGCACGGGATCATGGTCGCCACCGCCCTGCCCTTCCGCGGCGACGGCACGGTCGATCACGACGCCTACGCGGAGCACGTGGCGTGGCTGATCGCCAACGGCTGTGACGGGGTCGTCCCCAACGGCTCGCTCGGCGAGTACCAGACCCTCACCGGCGAGGAGCGCGCGCGGGTCGTCCGTACCGCCGTCGAGGCCGCCGGCGACGGGGCCCGCGTCATGCCCGGCGTCGCCGCGTACGGCAGCGCCGAGTCCCGCCGCTGGGCCGAGCAGGCCGCCGAGGCCGGCGCCGGATCCGTCCTCCTCCTGCCGCCGAACGCCTACCGCGCCGACGAGCACGCCGTACGCGACCACTACGCCGCGGTCGCCGCCGCCGGCCTGCCGGTCGTCGCGTACAACAACCCGATCGACACCAAGGTCGACCTCACGCCCGCGCTCCTGGCGAGCCTGCACGCCGACGGCAGCATCGTCGCCGTCAAGGAGTTCAGCGGAGACGTCCGCCGCGCCTACGAGATCGCAGAGCTCGCCCCCGAGCTCGACCTGATCGTCGGCGCCGACGACGTCCTCCTCGAACTCGCCCTCGCCGGTGCGGTCGGCTGGATCGCCGGCTACCCCAACGCTCTCCCACGCACCTGCGCCACCCTCTACCGCGCCGCCGTCGCAGGAGACCTCGGCGTCGCCCTCCCCCTCTACCGGTCCCTGCACCCGCTGCTCCGCTGGGACTCCAAGACGGAGTTCGTCCAGGCCATCAAGGCTTCCATGGACCTCGCCGGCCGCCCCGGCGGTGCCACCCGGCCGCCGCGCCACCCGCTCTCGCCCGAGCAGGCGGCCGTCGTCCGCGCCGCCACCGAGAAGGTCCTCGCGGAGGGCCACGCGTAGGGCCACGCGCAGAGCGATTCCGCGCCCGCCCCCTGTCCGCCCGTTCCCTTCCCTCTTCGCCCGCGCCCGCCGGTGTCCCCGCACCTGTCCGCCCGTGCCGACCGATTCCCCAGCCCGTCCGCCCGAAAGGACGACCCATGCGCACCCGCCACGTCTACCACGCGGTGGACTCCCATACCGAGGGCATGCCCACCCGTGTGATCACCGGCGGCGTCGGCGTCATCCCCGGGGCCACGATGGCCGAGCGCCGGCTCCACTTCATCGAGCACATGGACCACCTCCGCACCCTCCTCATGTACGAGCCGCGCGGCCACGCGGCGATGAGCGGCGCGATCCTCCAGCCGCCGACCCGCCCCGACGCCGACTACGGCGTGCTCTACATCGAGGTGTCCGGACTGCTGCCGATGTGCGGCCACGGCACCATCGGGGTGGCGACCGTCCTCGTCGAGACCGGCATGGTGCCGGTCGTCGAGCCCGTCACCACGGTCCGCCTCGACACCCCGGCCGGGCTCGTCGGCGTGGACGTCCGGGTGGAGGACGGCGCCGCGAAGGCGGTCACCCTGACCAACGTGCCGTCCTTCTCGGTCGGGCTCGACCTCAAGGCCGAGGTTCCGGGGTACGGCACCGTCACCTACGACCTCGCCTTCGGCGGCAACTTCTACGCCTTCGTCGACCTCGACTCCCTCGGCCTGCCCTTCGGCCGTGCGCACCAGGACGAGCTGCTCGCCGCCGGTCTCGCCGTCATGGACGCCGTCAACGCCGGGCCCGACCGGCCCGTCCACCCGGAGGACCCCGCCATCGCCGGCGTGAAGCACGTCTACCTGGCCGCGCCGGGCTCCGACGCCACCCGCTCCCGGCACGCCATGGCCATCCACCCCGGCTGGTTCGACCGCTCCCCCTGCGGTACGGGCACCAGCGCGCGCATGGCCCAGCTGCACGCCAGGGGGCTGCTGGCCCCGCACACCGAATTCGTCAACGAGTCGTTCATCGGAACCGAGTTCACCGGCCGGATCGTCGGCGAGACCACCGTCGGCGGACTGCCCGCCATCGTCCCGACCGTCACCGGCCGGGCCTGGATCACCGGCACCGCCCAGTACTTCCTCGACCCGGACGACCCCTTCCCCGCGGGCTTCCTGCTCTGACACGGGGGCGCGGGCCCCTGCGCGGAGGGCCGCAGACGGAGAAACGTGACATTGTACGATGCTCCTCCGTGACACCTCGGAGGACGCACGATGGGTGACCTGAAGCAGTACGGCCTGGTCCGGGCGCAGGAACGGCTCCGCGACCAGGTCGGTCATGCCCTCCGCGCCGCCCTCATCGCCGGCGAACTGCGGCCGGGCCAGGTCTACTCGGCCCCCGGCCTCGCGAGCGACCTCGGCGTCTCCGCCACTCCCGTCCGCGAGGCGATGCTCGACCTGGCCAGGGAGGGCCTGGTCGAACCGGTCCGCAACAAGGGCTTCCGCATCACCGAGGTCAGCGGGCGGGACCTCGACCAGTACACCGAACTGCGCACCCTCATCGAGGTCCCCACCGTCGGTCGCATCGCGGAGACGGCCGACCGGGCCCGGCTGGAGGCGCTCCGCCCCGTCGCCGAGGAGATCGTCTCCCGCGCCCGGGACCACGACCTCATCGGCTATCTGGAGGCTGACCGCCGCTTTCACCTCGCGCTGCTCGCCCTCTCCGGGAACGACCGGCTCGTCGAGACCGTCGGCGAGCTCCGCAAGCGCTCCCGGCTCTACGGTCTGACCGCCCTGGACGAGGCGGGCAGGCTGGTCACCTCCGCCGAGGAACACCTCGAACTCCTCGACCTGATGGCCGCGGGCGACGCGCGCGGCGCCGAGGAATGCATGCGCCGCCACCTCGGCCACGTCCGCTCCCTCTGGGCCGACGACACCCACGACGAGCCACCCGCCCCGAGCCGCACGCCGTCCACCGCAAGCCGTGAGCCGGCCGCCCCCGGCCGCCCACCGTCCGCCCGGAGCGGCGAACCCTCCGCTCGTCCCGGCCTCGCCGCGCTCTAGGCCCCCCTCTACCCACTCCTGGGTGACGACGGCGGCGCCCTGCCCTCCCCGCAGCGACGGAATGGCAAGGGCCCGACCCGCGCGGGAACGTCGTGGAACGGTCTTTCAGCCTCCAACTCCGCTTCTCCCAGGGCGAATCGGGAACCTGGACAGCCTCGGGGCGATCTATATGCTGTGGCCATGCTTCCTGCCGCCCCGACGCCCGCGCACGCCGCCGGCGCCGCTTCCGTGCCCCCGCCCGCCACCGCCTCCCGGCTGGCCCAGGTCGGACCGTCGCCGGTACGGGAGATCCTGGCGCTCACCGCGCGGCCCGAGGTGATCTCCTTCGCCGGTGGCCTGCCCGCTCCCGAACTGTTCGACGTCGAGGGGATACGGGCGGCGTACGACCGCGTGCTGGCGGAGCAGCCGCAGCAGGCGCTCCAGTACTCGACGACCGAGGGCGACCCCGGACTGCGGACCGCCGTCGCCGAACGGCTCACCGCCCGGGGACTGGCCACGGACGCAGACGACCTGCTCGTCACCACCGGCTCGCAGCAGGCCCTGACGCTCCTCACCACGGCCCTCGTCGAGCCCGGCGCGGTCGTGCTCGTCGAGGACCCCTGCTACCTCGCGGCCCTGCAGACCTTCGGCTTCGCGGGGGCCCGGGTCGTCCCCGTGCCCACCGACGACCAGGGCATCGTCCCGGCCGCCCTCGACGAGATCGCGGCCCGCGAGAAGCCCACCCTCCTCTATCTCGTCCCCACCTTCCAGAACCCCACCGGCCGCACCCTGCCCGCCGAGCGTCGCACCGCCGTCGCCGAGGCCGCGGCCCGCCACGGCTTCTGGATCGTCGAGGACGACCCGTACGGCGAACTGCGCTACGAGGGCGAGCGCGTCCCCTGGATCGCCGCCGACCCGGCCGCCGCCGACCGCACGGTCCTGCTCGGCTCCTTCTCCAAGGTCATGGCCCCCGGTCTCCGGCTCGGCTTCCTGCGTGCCCCCGCCGGGCTGCGCCGCGCCTGCGTCATCGCCAAGCAGGCCGCCGACCTCCACACCTCGACCATCGACCAGGCCGCGGCAGCCCGTTACCTGCGCGACAGCGACCTCGACGCCCACGTCGCCGTCATGCGCGCCGCCTACCGCGAGCGCCGCGACGCGATGCTCGAAGGGCTCCCGGCCGCGCTCCCCGAGGGCGCCCGGTGGAACCGTCCGGAAGGCGGCATGTTCGTCTGGGCCACCCTGCCCGCGGGCCACGACGCCACCGCGCTCCTGCGGACGGCCGTCGGCCACGAGGTGGCGTACGTGCCCGGCGCGCCCTTCTTCTGCGGCGAGCCCGACCCCGGCGCGATGCGGCTGTCGTTCACCACCCACTCGGCGGACGAGATCAGGGAGGGCCTGCGCAGACTGGCCAAGAGCTTCGTCTGACGGCGGGTCTCCGTCCGGGCGAAGGCCCGAGTTGACATACCGGCACGACCCCGGCACGACCCCCCCGCCCCATCCACGGCATGGGCCGACCGGGTGACTTCCGCTCCGCGTCGGCCACGGCCCGGTCACGACCTCGTGTCGTTGTTGGGCCGAACGGGTGAGGAGCGGGAGGATGGGTCCATGAGTAGGTACGAGAGGTACGACGTCACCGACGAGCAGTGGGAGGGCCTGGCGCAGGTCGTGCCGCTGCGCGGACGTGACGAATGGCCGTCCAGGGTCGACCACCGCACGATCCCCGAGCAGTACGAGTCCGCAGAACAGCGCCGCATGGTGGTGCTCCGGGTGCAGGTGTTCGCCGACGCCCGCGAGGTCGCCGAGTACCTCGTCGCCCAGATCCCGGTGCTCCTCGATCTGACCAGCGCCGACACCGAGGTCGCCAAGCGGATCCTCGACTTCAGCAGCGGCGTCGTCTTCGGCCTCGGCAGCGGCATGCACCGCGTCGACCGGAACGTCTTCCTGCTCGCCCCGGCCGGCACGGAGGTCGAGGGCGCGGAAGGCGAGGACGAGGACGACGTCGTGGGAAGCCGGACCGCCGGCGTCCCCCGATCGTAGGAAGGTCATCTCGCCGTAACGGTTCGTCAGGGAATCGGCTGCGTACGGTCCGGGCATGGACCTCACCGGCGGCTCCACGCTCGCCCGCACGTCAGACGCGTCTCCCCCCGGCGTCTCCCGCTCCGGCACCGACCCCACGGTCCGCCCGGACGCCCCCTCCCCGCAGTCCGTCCCCCCGGGACCGCCCCCGTCCGCGACGGGACCGCGCCCCGGCTCCGGACACCCCGTCGGCTCCGTCCCGCGATCGCGTGCCTCCGTCCCCGAGGCGCGGGGTCCGTCCGACGGCGGGGCGGGGCCCGGGCGGAGCGTCGCCCGCCCCACCGTCACCGAGCTGCGCCTGTCCGCGTTCGCGGGACACCGCGGGAGCGTGCACCCGCTGGGGCCGGTCACGCTCTTCGCCGGCCCCAGCGGCAGCGGGAAGTCGACCACGCTGCGGGCGTACGAGGCGCTGGCGAGGCTCGGCGCGGGTGACCCGCTGGACGAGGTCTTCCCCGACGCGGCCGACCTGGTCCCCGAGCGGGCCAGGCCCGACGCCCAGGGGCGGCGCGGCTTCCGGATCGGGTGCACGGTGGACGGACCGGAGGGGCCGGTCCACCTGGACCTCGCCGTCCAGGCCGAGCCCCGGCTGAGGATCGTCGGCGAACGGCTCACCGGACGCGGCCGCACCCTGCTGGCCACCGCGCTGCGCGACCCGGGCCGCAGCACCGTCCAGGCCGCGTGGCACACGGCCGGCGCGACCCCCGTGACCCGCGCACCGCTCCCCGACGACCTGCTCGGCACGGCCCTGCTGCCGCTGCGCGTCGCGGGGAAGACCGCGGGGCAGCTGGAGGTGCTGGCCGCCGCGGAGCAGGTGGTGATCGGGCTGAGGTCCGCCTTCGCCTGCGACCCCAGGCCCGAGGGGATGCGGGCGCCCGTCCCGCCCGGCGAGGGCCGGCTCCGGCGCGGCTGCGGCAACCTCGCCGAGGTCCTCCACCGCACCCACACCGACTGCCCGCGCCGGCACCACCGCCTCGCGGCCGTCGCGGGAGCGGGCTGCTCGGGACCCGTCACGGGACTGGGCGTCCAGGAACTTCCGGAGGGGACGGTACGGGCGTTCCTCGAACGCGGCGGCCGGCCCCCGACCCCGCTGGGCCGCCTCGGCGACGGCGAGCTGCGCTATCTGGCGCTCGCGCTCACCCTGCTCACCGGCCCCGGCGTGCTGGCGATGGACCGGCTCGCGGAGGTGCCCGACGCCATGCAGAGCCTGACGCTGCTCGCGGACGGCCTCGACCGCGGCCTCGACCGCCGGCAGCTGGGCGAACTCCTCGGGCTCGCGGTCGGCATCGCCGCCGACGGACACATCCGGGTCGTCGGCACGGTCGGGGAACGGGCGGCGGGGGAGGCCCGGCGGACGCCCGGGGTGACCGTGGTAGACCTGACCGGATGACGGACGACCATGACGTGGCGGGACTCCAGCGCAGGCTGGTCGAGTTCGCGGCCGCGCGCGACTGGCAGCCCTACCACACCCCCAAGAACCTGGTGGCGGCGCTCAGCGTCGAGGCCGCCGAACTCCTGGAGATCTTCCAGTGGTTGACGCCCGAGCAGGCGGAGCGGGTGATGGACGACCCCGAGTCGGCGCACCGCGTCCGCGACGAGGTGGCGGACGTGCTCGCCTATCTCCTCCAGTTCTGCGCGGTGCTCGGCGTCGATCCCCTGGAGGCCCTGGCGGCCAAGATCGACCGCAACGAGGTCCGGTTTCCGGCGCGGCGGAGGGCCGGAGAGGGCCGGGAAGGGGGTGCGGGCGGGGATACGGACGCTGATCGTCACTCTTCGGAGTGATCGGCTTTCCCCCATCGAGCTTCCTGTCCACAGATTTCCGAATTCCCCTGGTGGAGAGGCTCAGGCGGCTTCACGCTGGGTAGTGGATGGAGTGGGTAGTAAGTCGTACGAACGGGGGCGGCGTTGATGGACGCGGAGCGACTCATCACGCTCGGCCGGCGGGCGCTGGCGGAGAGCGGGACGGCGCAGGACATCGTGGCGGAGGCATGGCAGGCGCAGGCGCTCGCCCAGGCGATAGGGAGGCGTCTCGCCCTCTGCGGGCCCATGGAGCTACGGGGCGACGCGCGGGGACTGGGCGAGATCGGGGAGTACCCGATGTGGGGCGCCGGTGGCCCCCGTGCGGCCCAGCTGACCGAAGTGGGGGACCCGCACGGGACGTTGACCGCGCTGGGGGCGTTACTGGGGGAGGTGGGGATCGCGCTCGTCGGGGTGGCCTGCGCCACCGACGAGGAGGGGCTCTACTGGCAGTGCATCGAGGCCATCGACGCCGCCGACGAGTCGAGTGACCGGGTCCGCGGGATGCTCCGGCGCCTCGCGGTGCGGGACGGAGAGCGGGCCCGCCCGCCCGACCCGGCCCGCGGTCGCGCGGGCCCCGGTCGGGGCCCGACGTGAACGGCTCCCGACGGACGGCCGGGGACACGCGGAGGACGGATGGTCCGGCCCTTCCCGGAAGCGACGGATTCCTAAAGGGCGGTGCCGGGCCCGCCGTGCTGGAACCGGCCGTTCCCACCGTGCTCGTCGTCCTCGCCGCGGTGGGGTGCGGGGTGGTCGTGCGGGCCGGTCCGGTCGAGCGGGGCGGCCTGGTGGGGCTCGCGGTCGTGCTGCTCGGGCTCGTTGCGGTCGGCCGAGGACTGCAGGTCCGCGTCGAGCTGGGAGAGGTCGGCGGAGAGCGCCGCCATGAGCTCCTCCATCTGCTGGAGCAGGCCCTTGGGGGCGCCCGAGGTCTTCTGCTCGGGCACGGACTGCGCTGCCGACTGTTCGGGGACGGCCCGCTCGGGCGCGGCTTCCTGGGACATGGCTGCCTCCTCGACCGGGACCCCACCGCCGAGGACGGGGCCACGAGAGAGAGCGACGCACCGGCAGCGGCCGCCGGCACGAGGGCCGGGCGGTCCGGCTCCGCCCGAGCCAACGACAGGTGCCGGGCCCCGGTCACTGGCCAGGGCGGACGCGCCCCGCCAGGGGGTCGGATATTCACCCGACCGTGCCGGGGCGGACGGCGGGCTGACGGAGAGGTTGACACGCACCCGACGGTGCAGGATGGAGGCATGGATCTTCGCATCTTCACGGAACCCCAGCAGGGAGCCGACTACGACACCCTCCTCGCGGTGGCCCGGGCCACCGAGGAGCTCGGATTCGACGCGTTCTTCCGCTCCGACCACTATCTGAGCATGGGCTCCGGCGACGGTCTGCCCGGCCCCACGGACGCCTGGATCACCCTGGCGGGCCTGGCGCGCGAGACGAAGCGCATCCGGCTCGGGACGTTGATGACGGCGGGCACCTTCCGCCTTCCCGGGGTCCTGGCCATCCAGGTGGCCCAGGTCGACCGGATGTCCGGCGGCAGGATCGAACTGGGCCTGGGCGCCGGCTGGTTCGAGGAGGAGCACCGGGCGTACGGCATCCCGTTCCCTCCCGAGAAGTTCGGCCGGCTGGAGGAGCAGCTGGCGATCGTCACCGGACTGTGGGCGACCGAGGTCGGCAAGACCTTCAGCCACGAGGGCGAGTTCTACCGGCTCACCGACTCTCCCGCGCTGCCCAAGCCCGCCCAGGAGAAGATCCCGGTGCTGATCGGCGGGCACGGCGCGAGCCGGACGCCGCGGCTCGCCGCGCGGTACGCCGACGAGTTCAACATCCCCTTCGCCTCGCTGGAGGAGACCGAGCTGCAGTTCGGCCGGGTCCGGGCCGCCGCCGAGGCGGCCGGCCGCGCGGCCGACGACCTGGTCTACTCGAACGCGCTGGTGGTCTGTGTCGGCAAGGACGACGCCGAGGTGGCGCGCCGGGCCGCGGCGATCGGGCGCGACGTGGACGAGCTCCGGGCCAACGGCCTCGCGGGCTCGCCCGCCGAGGTCGTCGACAAGCTCGGGCGGTACGCGGAGGTCGGCTCCTCCCGGGTGTACCTCCAGGTCCTCGACCTGGACGATCTGGACCACCTGGAGCTGATCTCCGCGCGGGTCCGGTCACAGCTGGGATGAGCGGGGTGAGCAGCCGATGAAGCCGGTCCGAACGCTCGCCGAGGCCCTCCGGGCCGGGGTGGTCGTCCTCGACGGCGGCCTGTCCAACCAGCTGGAGGCGCAGGGGTGCGACCTCTCGGACGCGCTCTGGTCCGCGCGGCTCCTCGCCGACGGGCCCGAGCAGATCGAGGCGGCGCACGCGGCGTACGTGCGGGCCGGCGCCCGGGTGCTCATCACCTCCAGCTACCAGGCGAGCTTCGAGGGCTTCGCCCGCCGGGGTGTGGACCGGGACGCGGCGGCGGGGCTGATGGCCCGGAGCGTGGAGCTGGCGCGGGCGGCGGCGGACCGCGTGGCCGACGAGGTCTGGGTCGCCGCGTCCGTCGGGCCGTACGGCGCGGTGCTCGCGGACGGCAGCGAGTACCGGGGACGGTACGGACTGACCGTGCGGGAGCTGGAGGCGTTCCACCGGCCGCGGATCGAAGCCCTCGTGGCGGCGGCGCCCGACGTGCTGGCGCTGGAGACGGTCCCGGACGTGACGGAGGCGGAGGCGCTGCTGCGGGCCGTGGAGGGGTGCGGGGTGCCGGTGTGGCTCTCGTACACCGTCGAGGGCGGGCGGACCCGGGCCGGTCAGGACCTGGCGGAGGCGTTCGCGGTCGCCGCCGGGGCCGGGGAGGTCGTGGCAGTCGGCGTGAACTGCTGCGACCCGGCCGAGGCGGGGGAGGCCGTCGAGCTCGCCGCGGCCGTGACCGGGAGACCGGTCGTGGTCTACCCCAACAGCGGGGAGCGGTGGGACGCCCGCGCCCGCGGCTGGCGCGGCGACCTCGCCTTCGACCCGGCCGCGGCCGTCGCCTGGGCCGCGTCCGGCGCCCGGCTCGTCGGCGGCTGCTGCCGGGTGGGACCCGGCACGATCACGGCCCTCGCGTCGGCCCTGGCCGGAATCCCCGGCGCCGGCGGTGGGCTCCGGGGCGCGTGAGGCCGGTCGCCCCGGTCGATCCGGTTGCTCCTGTCGCTTGGGTTGCTCGGCTTGCTCGGGTCGACCCGGGCGCTGCGACGCAGGGGCGCCGCGGCGTGGGCCCCGTGGCGACCCGGCATCGCACACCCGGGCCGTGGGCACCCGGGCCGTGGGCGCCCGGGCCGTGCGCGCCAGGGCCCCCGGCGGCAGGGTCGGGAAAATGCCTGGTGGGCGGGGGGACGGGCGACCCATACTCGGAAGTGTGTTCCTGACGATCAGTACGACCGGCAACCCGGAGCGACCCGCGACCGACCTCGGCTTCCTGCTGCACAAGCACCCCGAGCGGGCACAGGCGTTCTCGACCTCGCACGGCACCGCGCACGTCCTCTACCCCGAGGCGAGCGCCGAGCGGTGCACGGCAGCACTCCTCCTGGAGGTGGACCCCGTGGCGCTGGTGCGCCGCGGCAAGGGCAAGGGCCGGGGCGGCGCCCCGGACTCGGCGCTCGCGCAGTACGTGAACGACCGCCCCTACGCGGCGTCCTCGCTGCTCGCGGTGGCGCTCGCCAAGGTCTTCAAGACGGCGCTGCACGGCGTCTGCCAGGCGATGCCCGAGCGGGCCGCCGCGCCGCTGCCGCTGCGCGTCGAGGTGCCCGCGCTGCCCGCACGGGGCGGTGCCGCCCTGGTCCGGGCGCTGTTCGAGCCGCTCGGCTGGGAGACGGTGGAGGCCGAGCCGGTTCCGCTGGACACGGAGTTCCCCGAGTGGGGCGACTCCCGGTACGTGCGGCTGGTCCTGGAGGGCGAGCTGCGGCTCGCGGACGCCCTCAACCACCTGTACGTGCTGCTGCCGGTGCTCGACGACGCCAAGCACTACTGGGTCGCGCCCGACGAGGTCGACAAGCTGCTGCGGGCCGGTGACGGCTGGCTGGCGTCCCACCCCGAACGGAAGCTGATCACCGCTCGCTACCTCTCCCGCCGCTGGGGCCTGGCCCGCGAGGCGACGGAGCGGCTCGAACTGGTGCGGCTCGCCGAGGCCGAGGGGGTCGACGTCGAGGACGTCGACAACGCCGTCGACGAGACCACCGACACCGAGGAACGGCCGGTGCCGCTCGCCGAGCGGCGACGCGAGGCGATCCTCGCCGCGCTCGGCGCCGCCGGAGCTGCCCGCGTCCTCGATCTGGGCTGCGGGCAGGGCCAGCTGGTGCAGGCCCTCCTCAAGGACGTCCGCTTCACCGAGATCGTCGGCGTCGACGTGTCCGTCCGCGCCCTGACCGTCGCCGCGCGACGGCTGCGGCTCGACCGGATGGGGGAGCGGCAGGCCGCGCGCGTGAAGCTGCTCCAGGGCTCCCTCGCGTACACCGACAAGCGGCTGACCGGCTATGACGCGGCCGTGCTCAGCGAGGTCATCGAGCACCTGGACCTGCCGAGGCTGCCGGCCCTGGAGTACGCGGTGTTCGGCTCGGCGCGGCCCCGGACGGTCCTGGTGACCACGCCGAACGTCGAGTACAACGTGCGCTGGGAGTCGCTCCCGGCCGGGCACGTCCGGCACGGCGACCACCGGTTCGAATGGACCCGCGAGGAGTTCCGCCGCTGGGCGGCCGAGGTCGCGGGGCGGTACGGGTACGACGTCGGGTTCACCCCGGTCGGCCCCGACGACCCCGAGGTCGGCCCGCCCACCCAGATGGCCGTCTTCACCCGCACCGACGAGACCTCGAAGGAGGCCGCGGCATGACCCGCACCCTGCCCGTCACCGACCTGTCCCTGGTCGTGCTCGTCGGCGCGACCGGCTCCGGCAAGTCCACCTTCGCCCGGCGTCACTTCAAGCCGACCGAGGTCGTCTCGTCCGACTTCTGCCGGGGACTCGTCGCCGACGACGAGAACGACCAGTCCGCGAGCAGGGACGCCTTCGACGTCCTCCACTACATCGTGGGCAAGCGCCTGGAGGCGGGACGGCTGACCGTCGTCGACGCCACCAACGTGCAGCAGGAGGCCAGGCGCCGGCTCGTGGAGCTGGCCAGGACCTACGACGTGCTGCCGATCGCGATCGTGCTCGACCTGCCCGAGGACGTGTGCCGCGACCGGAACGCCGGCCGTCCCGACCGGGCCGACATGCCCGCGCACGTCATCCAGCGCCACCGCCGCGAGCTGCGCCGCTCGCTGCGCGGCCTGGAGCGCGAGGGCTTCCGCAAGGTCCACGTCCTGCGCTCGGTCGAGGAGGTGGAGGAGGCGTCCGTCGTCCTGGAGCGCCGCTTCAACGACCTGCGCCACCTCACCGGCCCCTTCGACGTCATCGGCGACATCCACGGCTGCCGCTCCGAGCTGGAGACCCTGCTCGGCAAGCTGGGGTACGTCGACGGACACCACCCCGAGGGCCGTACGGCGGTCTTCGTCGGCGACCTCGTCGACCGCGGCCCGGACTCGCCGGGCGTCCTGCGCCGGGTGATGGGCATGGTCGCCTCGGGCGACGCGCTGTGCGTGCCCGGCAACCACGAGAACAAGCTCGGCCGCTGGCTGAAGGGGCGCAAGGTCCAGGAGACCCACGGACTCGCCGAGACCATCGAGCAGCTGTCGGGCGAGAGCGACGCGTTCCGCGCCGAGGTCGCGCGGTTCATCGAGGGGCTCGTCAGCCACTACGTCCTCGACGGCGGTGCCCTCGTCGTCTGCCACGCTGGGCTGCCGGAGAAGTACCACGGCCGCACCTCGGGCCGGGTCCGCTCGCACGCGCTGTACGGGGATACCACCGGCGAGACCGACGAGTTCGGGCTGCCGGTGCGGTACCCGTGGGCGGAGGAGTACCGGGGCCGGGCCACCGTCGTGTACGGCCACACCCCGGTGCCCACCACCTCGTGGGTGAACAACACCATCTGCCTGGACACCGGAGCCGTGTTCGGCGGGAAGATGACGGCGCTGCGCTGGCCGGAGCGCGAGCTCGTCGACGTCCCGGCCGAGCGCGTCTGGTACGAGCCGGTCAAGCCGCTCACCACCGACGCGCCCGGCGGCCACCAGGGACGCCCCCTGGACCTGGCCGACGTGCACGGCCGCCGGATCGTCGAGACCCGGCACCTCGGCAACGTCGCGGTGCGGGAGGAGAACGCGGCGGCGGCCCTGGAGGTCATGAGCCGCTTCGCCGTCGACCCCCGGCTGCTCGCCTACCTGCCGCCGACGATGGCGCCGACCGCCACCTCGCGGGTCGAGGGCTACCTGGAGCACCCGGCCGAGGCGTTCGCCCAGTACCGGGCGGACGGCGTCGAGCGGGTCGTGTGCGAGGAGAAGCACATGGGCTCCCGGGCCGTGGCCCTGGTCTGCCGCGACGAGGAGGCGGCGCGCGAGCGCTTCGGCGTCACCGGGGTGACCGGCGCGCTGCACACCCGTACCGGACGGCCGTTCTTCGACGACGGCGCCGTGACCGAGGAGGTCCTCGGCCGGCTGCGGACCGCGATCGGCGCCGCCGGCCTGTGGGAGGAGCTCGACACCGACTGGCTGCTGCTCGACGGCGAGCTGATGCCGTGGTCCCTCAAGTCGGCCGGGCTGCTGCGCGCGCAGTACGCGGCCGTCGGCGCCGCTTCCGGCGCCGTCCTCCCCGAGGTGGTCGGCGCCCTCGAACGGGCGGTGGCCCGCGGGGTCGAGGGGATCGACGGGCTGCTCGCCGGGCAGCGGGACCGGGTGGGGGACGCGGCGGCGTTCACCGAGGCGTACCGCAGGTACTGCTGGCCGACCGAGGGACTGGACGGGGTGCGGTTCGCGCCCTTCCAGCTCCTGGCGGCCCGTGGTCGCCCGCTCGCCGCCGTCCCGCACGACGAGCAGCTGGCCCTGATCGACCGGCTGGTGGAGCACGATCCGACCGGGCTGCTCCAGGTGACCCGTCGGCTCGTCGTCGACACCGGCGACGAGGCGTCGGTCAAGGCCGGCACCGACTGGTGGCTGGAGCTGACCGGGGCCGGCGGCGAGGGCATGGTCGTCAAGCCGCTGGCGGCGCTCGTCCGCGACCCCAAGGGCCGGCTCGCCCAGCCGGGCGTGAAGGTACGCGGCCGGGAGTACCTGCGGATCATCTACGGCCCCGAGTACACCCGGCCGGAGAACCTGGAGCGGCTGCGGCAGCGCTTCCTCGGCCACAAGCGGTCGCTGGCGCTGCGCGAGTACGCCCTCGGCCTGGAGGCGCTCGACCGGCTCGCGGGCGGGGAACCGCTCTGGCGGGTCCACGAGGCCGTCTTCGCGGTCCTCGCCCTCGAATCGGAGCCGGTCGACCCCAGGCTCTGACCCGGCCGCGCGGAACCGTCGCGCGGGGACACCGCCAGGAACGTCCCGGAGGGGCGGCTCCGCGAAGCCTTCACCAAGACTTCGCGGAGCCGCCCCTCGGCCGTCCCCGGGGGCGCAGGGTCGCCGGCGGCGGCGCTCCCCTGCGCCCCTCGTGCTCGTTGACGCGTTTCTTCCGCACCCTCTAGCGTTCTTCACCCCATGACGTGACACAACGTCAACTCTGTGACAGAGATGGCCACATGAGGTGGGAACAAGCGCACGAAAAGAGCCGGTCGACCCTCCGAGGGCAGTCTTCCGCGGACGACCGGCGAACGGTACGGGGGGTGGGCGGGCCATGAGTCTCTTCGGCCAGGACCGCTCCTTCCTCCACGCCCTCCAGGCGGCCGACCGGCGGGCACTGCTCGCCGAGGGAGCCCGCCGCGTCTACGAGCCCGGGGAGGTGATGATCCGCGAACGCGACACCAGCGCCTACGTCCTCGCCCTGCTCTCGGGGTGGTCCGTCGTCTCCGTCGGCACGGAGCGCGGATCGCGCCTCATCCTCGCCCTGAGGGGCGCCGGCGAGGTCGTCGGCGACCTCGCCGCCGTCGACCTGCGCCCGCGCAGCGCCACCGTCACCGCCCTCGGCGCCGTCGAGGCCGTCGCCGTCTCCGGCGACCGGTTCCGGCGCTTCCTCGCCGCCCGGCCGCACGCCACCTCGCTGATCATGCGGCAGCTCGCCACCCGGCTCCGCAGCGCCGACGTCGAACGCCGGTCGCTGGCCTCCGAGACCGTCCTCCAGCGCCTCGCGGCCCGGCTCGTCGAACTGGCCGAGCGCGCGGGGCGCCGCGCCGACACCGGCACCGTCCTCGAACTCCCGCTTCCCCAGCACGACCTGGCCGCCGCCATCGGAGCCACCCGGGAGGCGGTCGCCAAGGCGCTGCGCCTGCTGCGGGAGCAGGACGTCGTCCGCACCGCCCACCGCACCGTCGTCGTCATCGACATGCGTGTCCTGGTGCTGCTGGCCGAGGGGCGCGCACGCCCCGGCGCGGAACGGGCGGACGAATCTCCGCCGGATGTGTAAACGGCTACATCGCCGGTCGCGGAAGGCGACCACTCTGGAGACGCGCCCCCGGAACGAGGCCGCGGCGGCGGCCGGTGGCCGCCGACGAGGAGCCGCCGGGGAACCCACGGGACCACGGCGCCACAGCGCCACGGCATCGAACGGCACGACGCATCACACAGGGAGTCCGAGTGAGCAGTGCGGGAGCGAGCGGGGTGGAGGGCGGCATCCACCGCCTCGTCGTCTTCGGCGACATCTGCGGGTCCGGAGCCATGGACATGGCGGAGAAGGAGCTGCACCGCGCCGCGATGTACGACGCCTTCGACGAGGCGTACAGCTCCGTCGGGGTCGAGCCCGGCACCTTCCACCAGGAGGACCGGGGCGACGGCATCCTCGCCGCCCTGCGCCCCGACGTACCGCCGACGCTCATGGTCGGACGGTGGATCGACACCCTCTACGAGAGCCTGCGCGCGCACAACGCGGGCCGGGACCGCCGGCTGCGGCTGCGGATCGGCATGAACGCCGGGCTCGTCGTCCAGGACCGGCACGGCCTCGTCGGCCGGGCGGTGGACCTCGCCGCCCGGCTCTGCGACAGCCCCCCGGCCAAGGACCTCATGGCGGAGGCGACCGACGTCGACCTGCTCGTCGTGGTCTCCGACTGGCTGTACGAGAACGTCGTCGCGCTCGGCGGCCGCTACGTGGAGCCGGACCACTACCGCACGTCCCGGGTCCGGTCCAAGGAGACCGACGAGACGGCCTGGTTCCACGTGCCGCGCAGGACCGAACCGCCGTTCGCCGGCGGACCACAGACCGGCGTTGGGCCGTCGCGGGGGGACGGCCCAACGCCCCGGACCGGGGGCGGGAACCGCACGTACCACGTCGGCGGCGACCTGCTCGACGTCCACGGCAACACCGTCCACGGCGACTTCACCGGCATCCGCAGGACCGCGCGGGCGGGTGAGCCGGAGTGAGCGACCAGGACGACGGCGCCTCGGGGAGCGAACCCCAGGACGCCGGTCGCGCCGACGACCGGGCCGGCGGGCACGGCCGGGCGGACCGGGGCGGCGAACGCAACGGCGGGAACGACCGGAACGGCGGGAGGGGCGGCGACCGGGGCGCCGGCCGCGGGGGCGACCGGGGCGCAGGCCGCGGCGAGCGGGAGGCCGACCGCGCCGACCGGGGGGACGGCTCCGGGGACCAGCAGCGCGAACCCAGCGTCTTCGCCGCCGCCGACCGGGGCCTCCTCGGCGCCGAGAGCGGCACCGGCGGCGCCGCCACGGCACGCCGCGCCGTCCGCACCCTGAACGGGGCCGCGGCCGACCGGCACACGGTCATCCACGGCGACGGGGTCGTCTACGAGGGCCCCCAGGTCCTCGCCCTGTACGGCCCCGACCGCTCGCCCCACGTCGTGCAGGGGCCCGTCCCGCCCGAGACGCTCGCCCACCTCGACCGCGTGTACTGCGAGCCCGTCGGCTACCGGCTGATGAAGGACCGGCTCCGCGACCACCGGGTCCTGGTCCTGTGCGGCGAGCCGAGCAGCGGCCGGCGCGCCACCGCGCTCGCCCTCCTCGACGAACTCACCCGCGGCAGGGTCTTCCGCCTCGACCCCCGCCACGGCGTCGACGAGATCACCGAGGAGTACGTCCAGGAGGGCGGCGGCCACCTCCTGGAACTGCTCACCGAGGACGTCAGGACCGAGAGCGAGCCCCGCCACACCCGCACGGGCTCCGGCGACCGCCCCCCGACCGCCCCGCGCCCCGCCACCCGCCTCTCCGAGCTGCACCTCGACCGCTTCGGCGACCTGCTGCGCGGCCGTGAGGCGTACGGCATCGTCCTCGTCGAGAACGGCGAGCTCGCCGACCGGCTCCTGCGCGGCCGCTACGGGGTCTACTGCGCCCCGCCGCCCGCCGACGAGGTCCTCCACCGCCATCTCCGGCTCCGGCTGAGCGGCGAGGCACTCGCCTCCGCCCGGGAGCTGGCCCGGCGCCCCGACGTGGTCGAGGCCCTCGGCCTGGAGGCGCTGCGCCCGCGCGAGGCCGCCCGGCTCGCCGACCACCTCGGCCGGCACTGGCGCGGCGAACTCACCGACGAGCAACTCCTCGCGGACTGCGCCACCTTCGTCACGGCCCAGGCCCGCGCGTGGTTCGCCGGAGCGGACCGGCCCGGGACGCTCCCCGAGGCCCTCCCCGTCCTCAACGCCGGAGCCTTCCGCATCGCCGTCGCCGTCTTCGACGGCTCCGCCTACAGCCTCGCCGCCGAGGCCGCCGAGCTGCTCGCCTGGGAGCTCGCCGTCACCCTCGACCCCGAACACGCCCCCGGGCGGAGGCTGTTCGGCACGCACGCCGAACACCGGCCGGTGCTCGCCCGCGCCGTCCTCGAGGACGGCGAACTGGACCTCGGCCCCGCCAAGGTGCCGGTGCGCGCCGTCCGGTTCCAGGGCGGAGGACTCGCCGGAGCCGTCCTCGGCGAGGTCTGGCACGGCTACCACAACGTCCGCGGCCCGGTGGCGCGCTGGCTGCGCGCCCTCTGCGACGACCCGCGCTCCGAGGTGTGGGTCCGGGCCTCCATCGCCGCCGGTGTGCTCTGCTCCTGGGACTGGATCCACGGCTTCCGCGAACTGATCGCACCCCTCGCCGCGACGGACGAACCCGTCGCCCGGATGGCCGCCGCCACCGCGCTCGCCGAGTCCGCCCGCGACCCCCGGGTCCGGCCGGCCGTCGCCGACGTCCTCAAGGAGTGGGCCTCGTCGGACGAGGACACGCTCGTCGAGACCGCCCTGCTCGCCCACGGCTACGTGCTGGCCGCCGGGGACGTGCCCGGCTCGCTCGACGCCCTCGCCCGGGTCGTCAGGGCCCGCGAGGCGGGCGACACCGACGTCCTCGTGCACGCCGCCTTCAGCGCCGCCCGGCTGCTCGCCTCCGGCGAGCCCGATCCCGTGCTGCGACGGCTGCGCGCCTGGCTCGACGACGGCCGCCCGAGCCTCGCCAACCTGGTCCTCCTCACCGTCATCCGCGCCCTCGGCACCCGGACCACGCACCTGTGGGGACTGCGCGACGTGCCCGAGCTGGAGCCGCACGCGGCCCGGCCGCTCTTCGTCGCCCTGCTCGCCACCCGGCCCGACCTCGCGCCCGAACTGGCCCGCCTGCTGCGGCACACCCTGGCCACGGCGCGCTCGGGCGAGGTGGCGCTGGAGGCGTTCGGCGGACTGCTCCGGCGCGCCGCCAAGGACCCGGAGTCGCTCGGCCACGTCTGCGGCCTCCTGCCGCTCCTCGCGGTGGACCGCCGCGACCGCGACCGCCTGCGGGCGCTGCTCAACGAGCTGGTCAGGGACCGCGACCGGCCCCTGGGCCGACGCGCGGCGCGGCGGATGTGGGACGCCGTCACGGAAGGAGCGAGCCGATGACCGGGCCCGGGCAGGACCGGAACGGCCGGCCGGACGACCGGACACGGTGGGGCGAGCACGACCTCGACGGACGGCGCCCGGACCGCCGGGGACCCGACCGCCCCGGGCCGGAGGGACAGGGCCCGGACGGGCGCGTACGGCAGCGGTACGAGGAGCCGGACGAGCGCGCCCGTGACGAGCGCGCCCGCCACCGGGACGCCGGACGCGGCCCCGGGCGGGATACCGGACGGGGCGCCGCACCGGGCGACGACCCGCACGGCGCCCGCGCCACGGGAGGGCGGCCGGGCCCCGGAGGCCAGGGGTCCGACCCGGCCCGGGGCCGGGCGCGCGGCCAGGGGCAGGGCCAGGGCCGAGGTCCGGGGCGTGACCAGGGCGGCGGGCAGGGAGAGGGGCAAGGCCGGGGCCGGGACCGCGGAGCGCGTCCGGAGCAGGGTCGTGAACAGGGCCGTGAGCAGCGTCCGGAGCAGGGTCGTGAGCAGCGTCGTCAGCAGGGGAGGGGCCAGGTGCAGGAGCAGGGGTCGACACCGGGTCGGGGCGAGGGGCGGGGCATGGGACAGGGGCGTGAGCGGGAGCCGTGGAACGCGGACGCCGCAGGGCGGCCGCGCGGACCGCTGCTGAGGGAGTACGCGCCTCCCTACCGCCGCCGCAGCGGCCGGGTCGCCGCCGTGCTGCTCTACCGCAACGGCGGCCACCGCGTGGTGTGGCCCGACCGCAAGGAGGACGTCAACAAGCCGCTGATCGGCGCCCCGTACACCGTCTTCGAGGTCCAGCTCGGCCGCAACGTCACGGAGTTCGTGCTCCAACTGCCCGCGGCCGGGGACGGCGTGTTCTTCGAGGCCGTCGCCAGGATCCAGTGGATGGTGACCGACCCGCACCTGGTCGTCCAGGAGCAGGTCGAGGACGTCGCCGAGCTGCTCCACGACGAGCTGCTCGACGGGCTGCGCCGGATCTCCCGCCGCTTCCGGATCACCGACGCGCAGCGCGCCGACGAGGCCGTGCGGGAGGCGCTGAGCACCGGGCGCCTCAGCTTCGGCCGGGACATCGGGCTGCGGACCCGCGTCCACGTCTTCATCGACCTGGAGGAGTCGGTCAAGGCCGAGGTCCACCGGCGGGACCGGCTCGACATCACCATGGAGGCCGACGCGCGCGAGGCCGAGGCGGAGCGCCGCAGGGACGCGGCGGAGCGGTCGAAGATCGCCGACCGCGCCCGCGAGATCGAGGCCCTCTTCCGGCGCGGCGACCTCGCCCAGATCGCCCACCACATGGCGGTCCATCCCGACAAGCAGTGGGAGATCCGCAACCAGCTCCAGCAGGAGCGGCGCCAGGGCCAGGAGGACTACCTCGCGGTCTTCACCCAGCTCCTGGAGACCGGCGTCCTCGAACGGCACGACATCGGCGAGCAGATGTACCAGGTGCTCATGTACCTGCGGTCCCAGACCGGGACCATCGTCGGCGGCATCACCGACCGTGTCCTCAACCCTTCCGGCGGCGCCGGTCAGCGCTCTCCGCGCGCCATCGAGGACCTGACCCCCGAGCCGGGCCGCCCGGACTGGGACGACGACCCCCACGCCGGCGACGCGGACGACGGCCGGGTGCGCGGGGACCGCCGGACCTACGGGGGCGGGGGCACGCACGGCGGTGGACGGGGCGACGGCGAACCGGAGCGCCGGGAGAGGCGGGAGATACCCGAGCGCCCGGAGAGCCGAGAGGGCCGGGAACGGCCGGAGGATCGCGAGGGACCCCAGGGACGCGAGGGCCGCGGGGGACGTGACGAGCGCGGAGGACGGCGAGAGGACCGGGAGCGACCGGAGGACCGCGACGGGTGGGAGGGAGCGGAGAGCGGGGACGGCCGGGACGACCCGCCCGCTCCCCGGGTCTACGAGCCGACCCGCGTCGAGTCCGGCTTCGACCGGGACCGGGAGCGGGCCCGGGCCCGGGAGCGGGACCGTGCGGACGCGGGTGACCACGACGACCGGTACGAGCGCTACGACCGGTACGACCGCGACGACCCGTACGACCGCGAGGAGCCCGGCCGCGCGCGCCGGGAGTCCCGATCCCGCCGCCCGGCCCGCCCCAGCGCCGACTTCGACGACTGGGACGACGCGTGACGGCCCCGGACCGCCTCCCGGACCGTGCCTCCGACCGCGTCCCGGGGCCTGTCTCCGACCGAGTCCGGGACCGTTCCTCCGACCGGGTCCCGGACCGTGGACCCGAACCCGCCCCGGCCCCGGCCGGCGCGCCGGACCGTGTCCCGGCCCCGGCCCCGGCCCCGGCCTCCGAGCCCGTACCGCCCGAGGAGCTCCGCTTCATGGCCGAGCGGCTGCTCGCCACCGTCCGCGAGGACATCGGGCGGGCCGACACGAAGGCCGCGATCCTGCTCTCCGGCGCGCTCGCGTTCCTCGCGGTCGTGTTCTCGGGGGAGCGCGCGCCGCTGCCCACGGCCGGTCCCGGGCTCGTGTTCCTGCTGGTCGCGGGTGTCCTGTGGACGGCCGGCGTCGTGATGCTCGTGTCGGTGGTGCTGCCCCGGACCCGCATCGGGGCCGACCGCACCCTGTTGCGCGAGCTGACGGCCGGGCCGTCGGAGCCGGTGCTACGCGAGCGGCTCACCGCCTCGGGCGCGGACGCGACCGGCTGGCTCCTCGAACAGGCCAGCGTGCACGGGCTCGTGCTCGCGGCGAAGTACCGGTGGCTGCGCCTGGGCGTGTGCGCGCTCGCGCTCGGCGCCCTCCTGGCCCTCTTCAGCGAACTGTGGTGAGACAGAGAATGCAGTGGAACGACAAGGGGAGCGCCCTGCTCCTCGCCGGAGTGCTCCTGGCGCTCTCCGCCCCGTTCGCGGCGGCCGGCGCCGCGGGCGCCCCCGCGCTTCCGGGAAGCCCCCGGGCGGGGATCGCCGCCGAGCCGGCCGACGGCCCCGACCCGATCGACTTCGCCGTGGTCGTCGACCAGTCGAAGAGCCTCGCGGACAAGGACCTGGCCCGGGAGACCGAGGCGGCTGCCCTGCTCAGCCAGGGCGAGATATCCGAGCGCTCCCGGGCCACCGTCATCGGCTTCGGCAGTTCGGAGAAGGCCGGCCAGTCGCCCGTACGGGAGGTCTGCCCCCTCCTCGTCGCCGACGCGGCGGGCCGGGAGGCGCTCAGCGAGTGCGTGCAGAAGCTGGGCCGCCGCGACGAGGCCAGGATGGGACCGGGCACCGACTTCCCCGCGGCGATCCGCCAGGCCGTCACCCGCCTCACCGGGGCCGCCCCGGCCGGGGCGAGGACGCCGGCCGTCCCCAAGGTCGTCTTCCTGCTCACCGACGGCCGGCTCGACGTCGCCGACAGCCCCGAGTACGGCACCGACCGCGACAGCCGCCAGGCCAACGGCGAGCGGCGCCTCACCGAGGAGCTCGCCCGTGCGCGGGCCGCCGGAGTCCAGATCTGGCCGCTCGGCTTCGGCAGCGCCATCGACCGCGCCGCGCTCACCGCGATGGCCGGGGGCGGCTACCGCGGAGCCTGCTCCGACATCCCCGGCTCCGCCCCGAAGATGCGGGTCGTCGGCACCTCCGCCGAGATCGACAAGGCGCTCCAGGAGACGTTCGCCGCCGCCCGCTGCGCCCGGATCGCCCACGGGACCGTCGGCAAGCCGCCCGCCGACCTGACCGTCACCATCCCGCCGATCGCCACCGACGGTTCCCTCACCATCTCCAAGCACGACCCGAAGGTGCGGGTGACGTACTTCGACCCGGCGGGCCGCCAGGTCCCCGCCCGGGGCGCGTTCGACGGCTCGGTCTTCGAGGTGAGCGGGCAGGACGGCCCGGTCGAGGCACTGCGCGTGAAGAACCCGCTGCCCGGCCGCTGGCGCGTGCACATCGAGGCGCCGGAGGGCCACCGCGACCGCGAGGTCGCCGTCCGGGCCATCTGGCAGGGCCGACTCCGCTCCGACGTCACCCTCGACCCGGCCTCGCCGCGCGCCGGCGAGGAGATCACCGTGCAGGCACGGATGCAGACCCGCCGCGGGGTCGTCATCACCGACCCCCGGCAGCTGGCCGGGCTCGTGGTCACCGCCGAGATGAGCGGCGCGGGGTTCGCGCCCGTCACGTTCCGGCTCGCCGACGACGGCCGGGCGCCCGACCGCAAGGCCGGTGACGTCCGCTTCACCGGGCGGCTCACCGTGCCCGCCGGGGCGACCGGCGAGCTGAAGTTCGTGACCCGGATGGCGGCGCCCGGCATCACCTCGGACCTGCGCCCGCTGTACGCCCGCACGGCCGAGGAGCCGCGGACCGTGGTCGCCGGCCTCGCCGTCGACCGGGTCACCGTGCATCCCGGGGGCACCGTGCACGGCACCCTCGACGTCACCAACGAGGACTCCGCGCCGCACACCCTGCGGCTCGCCCTGAAGGACGTGACGCCGGGCGCCGAACTCGCCCTCACCCCGACGACCGTCACCGCGCCGCCCGGCAGGAGCACCCGGGTCGCCTTCACGGTCGCGGTCGGCGGCTCCACGCCGCAGGGCGAACTGGGCGGGCAGGTCACGGTCGTGGACACCGACGGCGACCTGGTCCTCGACTCCGACTACCTCGACGCCCGGGTGGTCGCCCCGCCCACCTGGTGGGAGCGCCGGTGGAAGGAGGTGGCCGGCGCCGCCGCCGCGCTCCTCCTCGCCGCGGCCTTCGTCGGCATCCGGATCGCCGCCCGGCGCCGCCGCCGCGACCTCACCGGCCTCACCCTCGAACTGGGCCGTGAGGGACGGTCCCTGTACGCGCTGACCGTCCGGCGCGGCCAGAGCCCGGGCGGGGTGTTCGCCTTCACCGTCGACGAGCCGTACGGCGAGCCGCCCGCGCTCCGCCGGATCCGCGGCGGCACCGCCGCCGCCTCCCACGTCCTGCGCCGCACCGGCGGCGGCGACCTGCTGTTCCGCCCCCGGGGCGGCCCGCAGGTCTCCGTCCGGACGGGTGAGCCGATCGCCCTGGGCGACCACGAACTCGTCGTGCGCGGCGGACGCGTGGAGCCGGTCGCGACCCGGGAGTTCCCGTGGTCCCGCCGGACGCGCACGCCCCGCGGGCAGGCCGGGGCGCCGGGCGAAGGGGGCGGCAGGCGACGCGGCCGGGGTACGGGCGAGGAGGCCAGGGGCGGCGGTGGGGGCACCGGGTACGCCGGCTCGGGTCCCGGTTCCGGCCCGGGTGCGGGCTCCGGCGCGGGGGAGACCGCGGGCCCCGGCGCGTACGACGACAACTTCTGAACGGGTCACCGAGGAGACGAGATGAAGATCTACCAGCCCATGCTCTTCGTGGGACTCGGAGGCACCGGCGGGCGCATCGGCAGCGAACTCGAACGCGGTCTGCGCCGTGAACTGTGCGGCCCCGACGGCACCGACCTGGTCGACGGCGGCCGCCGGCTGCCCTTCCAGCTGCCCGACTGCCTCCAGTTCGTCTACGCCGACTTCAGCGAGGGCGAGCTGCTGAGCCAGCCGCAGTTCCGGGCCAAGGGGGCCGAGGGCGCCGCCTTCGCCCGCACCTCCCGCATGGTCCGCGACCTGCTGCCCACCGACTTCGACTCCTCGCCCGAAGTCACCCGCACCCTGCGGGTCTCCGTCCACGAGGAGACCCGGCTGTGGCTGCCGCCCCAGGCCCGCCAGCCGCGCGTCGCCCCGCTCAACAGCGGCGCCGGACAGCTCCCCACCGTCGGACGGGCCGCGTTCTTCGCGTCCGTGCGGTCCGGCCTCGAACCCGTCCTGCGGCAGCTCCGCGAGGCGATCGGCGCCATCGGACAGGCGGCCGGGGATCTCAAGAGGGTCGGCGGCGGCCGCATCCGGGGCTGCGACGTCTTCGTCGCCTTCTCGGTCGCCGGCGGCACCGGCGCCGGCATCTTCTACGACTTCATCCACCTCATCGGGCACGAGTTCCGCAACGCCAAGGTGCCCGGCGTGAAGATCTACCCGCTCGTCGTCATGCCGTCCGCCTTCCCGCCCGAGGCGGGCGGCGGACGCGAGGCCGAACTCAACGCCGCCCGCGCCCTCGTGGACCTGTCGCGGCTCGTCGACGACCAGAACGTGCCCGACGCCCTCGACACCGTCGGCGACGTCGAGGAGCACGGCCGTCTCAGCGTCACCTACCCGGGCGACGGGGTCGTCGCCCTCCGCCCCGCCACGATGCAGACCGCCTTCCTCTTCTCCAAGCCGGCCGTCATCGGCAGCGAGGACCTCCGCCGCTCCATCACCGCCATGGTCATGTCGCTGATCGGCACCGAACTCGGCGAGGACAACGGCTCGGTGAACCGCGCCGACGACGACTACCAGTCCTTCGCCGCGAGCTTCATCAACAAGAGCGTGGAGCGCGCGACCCCCGCCCGCACCGGCATCGGCTACCGGGGCATGTCCACCAGCCTCGCCGCCTCCCTCACGGTCCCCGTCGACGACCTCGCCGAGATCGTCGCCGCCCGGCTCCTCGCGCAGGCCGTCCGCGGCATGTCCGAGCGCGCCCGCAGGCCCGCCCGGGACGGACAGGACCTCGTCCGCGACCTCTTCACCCGCTCCGGCGTCGGCCGGCTCTGGAGCCGCGAGGCCCCCGACGTACCCCTGCCCGAACAACTCCCGCGGGGAAGCCGGGACATCACCCAGGAGCTGCGGCAGCGCCTCCAGGACATGGAGGAGTCGCTGCACCGCCTCGACCTCCACCTCTCCCGCGAGATCCCGCGCCTCACCGAGGACTTCAGGCCCGGCGCGGGCGCCCGCGAACTCCTCGGCACCGTCGGCCCGTTCCAGCTGGAGACCGTCCTCGCCGGCCTGCCGGGCCACCCCGACCGGGTCGCCAGGGAGGGCTTCACCGGCATGCTGGACAACCGGCGCAACGAGCCCGAACGGCCCCCGCACGTCCAGACCTCGGCGCCCGCCATCCCGCGGATCAAGCGCAGTGTCGGCGGTGTCGTGCCGGCCCGCTGGACCGACCCCGACGTGCAGGAGGCGCTCGCCGCCCAGGAAGCCTGGTACCAGTGGCGGGCCCGCGTCCTGTGGCACCGCGGCTGGCAGGCGGGGGAGTCCCAGTGGCGGCCGTCCCTCAACCGCGTCACCAACGAGGTCGCGGAGCTCGCCAAGGTGCTCCGCGCCCACGAGCAGGACGAGGGCAAGTCCTTCGCCGACCGCCGCCGCGAGCTCTACCGGGACGACCGCGCCGGCATCGCCTACCTGCTGCCCCCGCAGAACACCCTGCGCGCCTTCTACGACGACGTCGTCGACCGGCTCGCCCAGAGCGAGGGCCTCCCGGAGACCACCGACGCCGCCACCCTCCTCGACCGGCTCGTCGGGGCGGACGACTGGCGGCGCGCACTCGACGCGGTCCGCCGCTCCGCCGGCGCCGCGGTCAAGGAGATCAAGCAGGTCGTCGAGCGGCGCGTCAAGCGCCTCTTCGGCGAGGCCAACGAGGACGTCTTCGCCCGCCCCCTGCTGCCCTCCATGGAACTCCTGCTGCGCGCCGCCTCGGGCGACGAGAGCGCCGAGGCGAAGGTCGACCCGCGCTGGCTCGACCAGTTCCGCTCCCGGCTCGCCGGGCTGCTCCCGGTGGGCTTCGTCCCGGACGGCAGCGGTCCGATGAAGATCCTCATCGTGCACCCCGCCAGCGAGTCCGACGGCCGCGCGGCGGGCTTCCTCTCCCAGGAACTCAACCTCCCCTCGCGGGTGTCGCCCGAGTGCCGGGCCGTCGACACCGACTCCATCACCGTCGTCCTCTTCCGCAGCGGCATGAACCTCACCGACATCTCCGAGGTCCGCAGCGTCCTCAGCCTCTGGTCCGAGGCCCGCGACTCCGGCGGCGAGGAGGACTTCCTGCACTGGCGCCAGCGGCTCGGCTACCAGGACGACTGGCTGGTCTCGACCGAGCAGGACCGCCAGCGCATCCTGCACCGGCTGCTCTGCACCCTGTGGAACGGCCACATCGCCACCGAGGGACCGGAGACCTCCCCGCACCTCGTCCGCATCCGGCTCCAGGAGGGCGAGTCCGCGACCATGTCGCTGCGCCTGGAGGGCTTCGACGGCTCGCTCTCCAGCTGGGCCGGGCTCCTTCGCGCGTACGAGCGCTGGGCGCTGCTCGACGAGGGCCAGATCATCGAGCAGTTCTGCGAACGGCTCATGCGCGCCCTGCCCAAGGGCCTCGCGCACGTGCCGCAGCCTCCGTCGGCGCTCTTCACCCGGTTCGTCGAGGACATCGCCCCGCGCCAGCTCGTCCTGGTCGACCGGCTCGCCGCCGAGTACGGCGAGGCGGACAGCGAGTGGCTCGCCCCGCTGCGCCACTTCTGGTCGGTCACCTACCCCGGCGCCCTCGACATGCGCTTCCCCAGCGCCTCCCGCGCCACCCGCTCCACCCTCCGCGCCCTCTACGAGCGCCACGCCCCGCACCGGACGCCCGCCCGCCCGCCCCGCCCGAGGCCCGAGCCCCGCCCCCACCGCGCCGACGAAGGCCGGTACGGAGACGACGGCCGGTACGGAGACGACGCCCGATACGGCGACGACGGCCGGTACGGAGACGAGAGCCGGTACGGAGACGAGAGCCGGTACGAGAGCCGCGAGCGCTTCGACGGCGGGGGCGGGTGGCACGACGAACCCCGACGCCAGAACGTCGGAGACCGCCGGAACGGCGCCGACCCGCGGGACGACACCGGCCGCCGGACCGGTGCCGGCCGGCAGAACGGCTATGACCACGAATCCCGTTCGGCGTACGGGACCAGGCGCCGCCCCGACTCCGGAGCGCGCCCGTCCGACCGCTCCTTCCCCGAGGACGACTGGGAGCGGGAGCCCGAAGCGGACTTCGGGCCGGACGACGGGTACGACGCCGGGCCGGACGCCCGGTCCGGCGCGGCCCCCGACTGGGGTCCGCCGTTCACGGACGACGCGGACGACGACTTCGACGACGACGTCGACAGGGCGTACGACGACGTCGACAGCGCGTACGACGACGGCTTCGACGACGCGTTTCGCGACGGCTTCGGCGCCGCGCCGCGCCGCCGTGACCGGGCCGGTGAGGCCGAGTGAGCTCCCCCGTCCTTCCCGAACGACCCCTGCCGGGCCACGCCGTCTGCCTCGACCTGCGGACGGCGGGGCCGGGCGCCCGAGCCGGGGCGCACGGCGGCGGCGCCGGTGTCGACGACGCCGTGCGCGCGGCGCTCGACGCCCCGCAGCCCGGCGGTGAGCGCCGGTTCCTCGTGGTGGACGAGGCCGACCGCCTCGTCGGCCACCAGCTCCTCTACGAGCGGCTGTCGTCCTACGGCCCCGCGCACATCGTCTGCCTCGCCGTCGGCGCGCGGGGCGAGCGGACCCTGCGCCGCTCCCTCACCCTGCGGCCGCCGGCCGCCGGGGTGCTGTGGGTCTTCGACTCGACGGAGGACGGCGTCCCGGGGGACGCCGTCCTGCGGCCGTTGGTGGACGTCCTGTCCACCCCCGAGGTCTTCGACGCGGTGCTCCGCGCGCTCGGCGAGGTGGTGCACGGCGTGGCCGTGCCGGCCGTGCGCGTCCTGGAGCACGACCTCACCGACGAGGCGCGCGCCCGCGCCTGGCGCCAGGCGGTGGAGGGCCTGGCCGGACCGGAGGTCCCCGCCGTGGGCGTCGTCGCCGACCAGGTGCCGGGGGCGCTCGCGCTGCTCCTCGACGAGGGCGTGCCGCGCTCTCTCTCCGGCCACCCCTGGCTGCCCGCCCGCGGCCGGGCGGGGGCACGGCTCGCCGCCTGCGAGGAGGCCCTCGGCGTCGCCGTCGAGGGCTACGAGCGGGTGCGGGGCGCGGCCGGACTCCTCACCGGGGCGGGCGCCTCGGTCGACCTGCCGGGCGACATCGAGCGGGTGGCGGAGGAGCTCGCCGGGTTCCGCACCGCCGTCGCGGACGCGTTCGGCGCGGCGGGCGGTACGCGGCTGACCGCCGAGCACCGGGGCCTGCTGCGGGACCGGGGGGTCGAACTCCCCGAGATGCCGAGGGAGATATCGCGGACCGGCATCGTCCCGGCGCTCCGTGACCACACCCACGACCTGATCGGCAAGGGGCTGCCGCTGCGCTCCGTCGCGGCCCGGCTCGCGGCGCTCTCCGCGCGCACGGCTCCGGTGGGCAGCGCCGCCCGGCTCGCCCGGCTCGACGCGATCTGCGGGCCCGAGCGGCTGCTGCGGCTCGGCCGCAGGCACCCCTTCACGGCCGGCGGCGGGCGGCCGGCGGCCTTCGCGGTGACGGGGCTGCTGGCCTTGCTCGCCGGCCTCTGGCCGGTCATCGGCTGGGCCCTCGGACCCGCCGTAGGCGTCCTGGCCGCCGGCCTCGCCCATCTGATGCTGCGGCGCAGGCCCAACCGCTCGCCCGACGGCCGGATCGACGGCGGTGGTGCCACGGGCGCCGCGCCGCGCCTCCTCGGCGGCGTCCTCGGCGGCCTCGCCGGTGCGGTCCTGGGCGGGTTCCTGGACCCGCCGGTGTGGGGGGCGGCCGTCGCGTCCGCGGTCTCCGTGACCGCCGTGGTCCTCCTCGCGCTGCGCGACTGGAGCCGGGCCGTGGACGACTGGTGGGCCCGCGCGGACCCGGAGGAGGCCGGACGGATCCTCCGGGATGTCCACGCCCTGGTCGTCACGACCGCCGTCCACGACTGGCTCTTCGCGGAGGTGCGCCACCACTGCTCGGCCGGTGCGGGCGCGGTGGCCCGGCTGCTGCGGGCCCTCGCCGAGACCGCGGACGCGCACGGGCAGCCGTACGCCCCCGCGAAGGACGCCGGAAGCCCGCGCAGCGCGCCGCCGCCGGCCCCGGACCCCGGTACGGCGTCGTGGAGCTGGGAGGACTGGGGGGACGGCGACGAGGACGACTCCTGGTCCGACCTCGACGCGGAACCCCGGGTCGGCACCCCGGCGGGGACGCCGTACCCGCCCCGCCCGGACGGCGGCCCCGACGACCCGTTCGGCGCCTTCGACCGGCGGGGTCCGGGAGACCCGGCCGGCCCGCACGATCCGCTCGGACGGCCCGGCGGACCGGAGGCCCCGCGGGGGTCCGGTCCGGCGCCCGGCTGGCTGGAGCGGCGGTACGGGGACGGCGGCCCCGCACTGGTCGACACGCTCGTCGGCGACCTCGTCGCGGGCACCGTCCTGATCCTCGACGCCTGCTGGGCGGGGATCGAGCGCGACCCCGGCGCCGGCGCGTCGGCGGTCCACGAGCGACGGCTCGGGGAGCTGCTCGCCGAGACCCGGCTGCGGCTGGAGCGCGACGTGGCCGCCTCGCCGCCGCCCGCGCACGACGGGCTGCGGGACCGCGCGACCCTCACCGGGCTCGCCGCCTTCACCGACCGCTCCGACCGGCCCGACGCCGCCCGGCTCACCGGCGTCGCCCCCGACGCGGTGGCCCGGCTGCTCCTGTCCGAGGACGACCCGGGGCGCACGGTCGCCCTCTGCGGCCCCGAACACCTGAGACTGCTGTCCCACGACCCGCTCGCCGCCCGCCAGGTCCGCTTCGTGCCGGAGGCGATGCGGCGCGGCGCGGCGGGGGACGACATCTGGCGCGGCACCGCGGAGGACGTGGTGTGGACCGGCGCGGGACGACACGCCGGCATCCTCCGCCTCGTACCGCTGCGCGCGGACGTCGTGAACACCGTCCGCGCCGAGGAGGCGGGAGAACCGTGACCGACCCGAACCAACCGAACCCACCGCACCACGGGGAGGGGCCGGACCGCCCGGCCGACCCGTACCCGCCGATCGACCCCGACCACCCCGACCACCTGAGGGAGCCGGGCACGCCGACCCATCCGTACTACCAGGAGCTGGAGTTCCTCACCCACGAGGAGGTGCCGGTCCGGTTCGCGGTCCGGTACGGCGAGGACCACCGGCCGCCCGGCCGCCCCGGCGTCCTCGCGCGCCGCGCGACGCTCGGCGCGGGATGGTCGGTGCTCCAGTACCGGCTGACGGCGTCCGCGCAGGACGACCCCCGGGCCCACGGGCTCCTCGAACGCGAGGTGGCCGCCGCCATCGCCGTCGAACGGCGGTACGGACAGCAGAAGTTCGGAGCCGTCTTCCCCCGGATCGTCGGGCACGACCTGACCGCGGCCGAGCCCTTCGTGCTGTACCGGCCGCCGACCGGCCGGCCCCTGTCGGAGTGGGCGGGCCGTCTCGGCGCGGAGGACCAGGAACGGATCACCGGCCAACTCGCCATGGCGGGAAGGCTCCTGGCCGACCTCGACCTCGTGCACCGGGCCGTCGCCCCCGACACCGTGCGGTGGGACGGCTCCCGCGTGCGGCTGTGCGAGCCCTACGCGGCCCAGCGCGCGGGGGAGGCCCGCGAGCCCTTCGGCGCCGCCCCCTGGGCCTCGCCCGAGCAGCGGGCCGGACGCGGCGCCGCCGACCCCCGCGACGACCTGTGGTCCGTCGCCCAGATCGCGTACTACCTGCTCTCCGGCCGCCCCGACCGCGGCGACGGCCCCCCGGCCGACCTCGCCGACTACCGCAGGCTCGCCGCCCTCGCGCAGAGCGGCCTCTACTCCCCGCACGCCGCCGAACGGCCCCGCGCCGCCGACCTCATGCGGCTGCTCCACGTGCCCGACCCGCTCGCGACCGGCATCGGGGCGGCCGACCCGCTCGGGCGGTGGCGTGCCGAGTACGACCTCCAGATCGCCCGCAAACGGGCGCTGCTCGAAGGGCCCGGGCCGGTCGGCGCCCCGCCGCCCGGCGGCGACCGCGCGAGCGCCGGGACCCGCGTGCCGCGCACCTCGTTCCTCGACCGGATCTTCGGCGGCGGACAGGAGGCGGCCCGCCCCGACACCGTGCCGGAGCCCACGCCCGGGGCCGCGCCCGCGCCGCCGTCGCCGAGCCGGATGTGCCCGCACTGCCTGCTGCCCGTCGCCTACGACGAACGGCTGCTCGTCACCATCGACGCCAAGGGCAACCGGATCCCGCTGGACCTCAGCGCCGAGCGCCGCCCCGGCCACGTCGCGGACGCGCTGCGCAAGGCGTACCACCTGTGTCCGCACACCGTCGACGGCGACGAGGAGCACGAACTCCCCGTGCCCTACCTCACCACCGGCGAGCCGCTGTCGGTCGCCCTCGTCGGCAGCTCCTCCGTCGGCAAGACCCACCTCCTCGCCGCCATGCTGGGTGAGGTCGAGCTCGGCGGCCTCGAACCGTACGGACTGAAGTGCCGGCCGCTCAACCCCGACGCCCACCGCACGTATCTGCGGGAACGGGTGCAGAGCCTCCAGCAGGGACGGCAGCTGGGCCGCACCGGGCAGCAGACCTTCGCGCGCTTCGCCGACGGCCTGCTCGTCTCGGCCGGCGGCGCCACCCCACGGCCGGTCGTCTTCTTCGACCTCGCCGGGGAGGACCTCGCCCAGGACGGCGAGGTCGGCCGCTTCCTGATGGGCGTCGACGCCTTCGTCTTCGTCCTCGACCCGCTGCGCGCCCTGCGGCTCTCCTCCCTCGACCCGGTGCGCGCGCAGAGCGGACTGCGCCGCCGCGACCTCGGCGACGAGGCGTTCACCACCGTCCTCAACCGCATCCCCCGGCAGCGCGGCGGCCTCGTCGCCGCACCCGCGGCGCTCGCGGTCAACAAGAGCGACCTGGTGCGCTTCGAACCGGCCGTCGACCGCTGGCTCGCCCGCTCCCTGCCGGGCCGCCACGACCCGGCGGCGGTGCGGGACGAGAGCCGCGACGCGTACGCCTTCCTCGCCCACCACGCCAGCGCCGCCTGGCTCAAGCCCTTCGACGACTGCGCCGACTGCACCCTGCACTTCGTCGCCGCGACCGGCGGACAGGCGCGCGGCGACCGCTTTCCGCACGGGGCCCGGCCGCGCCGCGTCCTCGCACCGCTGCTGTCACTCTTCGCCATGTGCGGGCTGCTGCCCGGGGCGGAGCCCAGGGAGGGGATCGTCCGATGACGCGGACGGAGAACGAGGCCGACCAGATCGTCTTCCGCTGGGACAGCGAGAACCTCTCCGGCAGCACCGGCTTCGGCCCGGTCGCCTGGTCCGGGCCGCGCGAGGAGGTCGAGAACCTCTTCCGGATCTCCGGCCCCGTCCTGCGGGCCACCGGGGACGAGACCCGGCCCGCCCTGATCCGGCTCCAGAGGACCGCCGGCGTGATGCTGATCCGGCGCGCCCCCTTCACCGACGCGGGCGGCGGTACCTCCGTGCTCTGCCACGCGCTCGTCGGCTCGGCGGACCTCCTCACCCCCTCCACCTGCCTGGGGCTCCACGCCTGGGACTGGGAGGGCGCGGCCGCGATCGACGCCGCCCGGGTCCGCGGGCGGCTGCGGCCGGTCCCCGAGGAGGCCCTGGGGTCGGAGGCCGTCGGCCGGGGGCTCGGTGGCCTCGAACGGCGCCTGCCCGATGTCGCCGGCGAACTCGTCGGCGTCGTCGCCGAGTTCCTGCGCCACCCCACCGAACGGTTCACCGTCCTCGACGAACGCGGCGACACCGCGTACCCGGTGCTCTGGGGGCTGCACGGCATGTTCGGCGGGACCACCAAGCGCCGGTGGACCTTCGCCACCCACGACACCGTCGAACTCACCGAGCTCCGCTTCGTGTTCGTCGGCCGCTGGTCGGGCGCGGCGAGCCGCAACACCGACCGCCGCCGCGTCGACCCCGGCGACCGGTACGGCGACCGGGCCGAGGCGGTCGCGACCGGGCTCGTCCACCACCACCTGAGGGCGGTCGCCGAGGGCCAGGAGTACGCCGTCGCCGGCACCCTCCACGCCACCGCCTCCGCCCGCCGCGGCACCCTCCTCGACACCGCCGCCCGCGCCCTCGACACCCTCGACCGCCGGACCGGCGACCCCGGCCCCCGCACACCCCCGCCCGTCGCCGCCCCCCGCACCCCGCCCGCCCCGGGCCCCGCCCGGGACCACCGCCCGCCGGAGCCCGAGGAGCCGGACCACCGCCCGCCGGGCGTCGACCGGCCGGACCGCAGGCCCCCGGACGTCGGCGGACCGGACCACCGCCCGTCGGGCGTCGACCGGTCCGGTCGTCCCCCGGCGGACCGCGACGACGAGGGGCCGTGGCCGCCCCGCGAGGCGAACCCGTACGTCCCGTCGCCCCCTTCCGCACCCGAGCGGGGCAGCGAGGCGAACCCGTACGTCCCGGTGACCCGTCCCGCACCCGAGCGGGCCCCGACGGCGCCCGACCGCCCGCCGACCCGTCCGACCGACCGCCCGCCGACGCCGCCGGACCGCTCTCCCACGCCGCCGGACCGCCCACCGACGCCGCCCGACCGCTCTCCCACGGCGTCGGACCGCTCTCCGGCATCGGCCGGACCGCCCCCGGCGGCCCCGGAGCGGCCGACCAGCCCACCCGCCCCGGCCCCCCTCGCTCCCGCCCCGGCCCCCGGGCCCGACCCCCTCGCTCCCGCCCCCGTCGCCACCGCGCCGGCCCCCGGAGCCGCGCCCGCCGGTCCCGAGGAGGCCCACCGCCCGGTCAGCCCGGCGGGTGCCGCGCCCGGAGGGGTGGCCGGGGACGCGTACCCCCGTCCCGTGCTGCCCGGCGTAGCGGCGGAGTGGACCGGTCCCGGGCGGGAGCGGGGCAGGCCGTGGGCGAGGGTGAGAGGAAAGGGGAAGGAGGGGGAGGCGGAGACGGGGCTGGTGCACAAGCTGCCGACGGCGCGGGACGGGGAGGAGGCGCGGGAGCTGGTGGAGCGGGCCGGGAGCCGGGAGCTGCTCGACGTGCTGCCCCGCCCGCTGGAGTACCCCGTGCTGACCGCACTGCTCCAGGAGATCGGCCGGCGGCTGCCGGCCTGGGAGCATCCGCTGCGCCGCGAGTTGTGCGAGGTGGTGCTCGCCCGGGAGCTGTGGGCGGTGGCGCCGCCCGGCGCGGGGGCGCATCCCCCGGAGCCGCCGCAGGAGCAGCGCGCGGCGAACGCGGCCGAGCTGTACCGCTGGGCGGTCCGCCCGCTGCTCGGCGGGGGCGACGCCCGGCTGGGGGCGGTCGCCGCGCTGCTGTCGCAGTTGCGGACGAGCCCAGAGCCGTCGGCCCGCGAGACGTTCTGGCTGATCGTCGACGGGGACCGGCCGGGGCTGCCGGAGGCGGTGTGGCTGACGCTGCTGAAGGAGGCGTACGGCCTGCCCCGCACGCCGCCGCGGCCGGGGGCGCCGGTCTCCCCGGCCGCCGTCCCCGCGGACGACGGGGGCAACGGCTACACCCGCCGCTTCCTCACCCGGGCCGCGCTGCTCCTGGGCGGTCTGGTGGTCGCGATCGTCCTGATCGGCGTGTGGGGGGCGCTGACATGACCCCGGCCCGTTCCGAAAGGCAGGCCGCGGCCGTCCGGCTCCGTCAGGATGGGCGCATGGGATTCCATGTCGACTCCGAGACCGGGCGGCTGCGCCGCGTCATCCTGCACCGGCCCGATCTGGAGCTGAAGCGGCTCACGCCGTCCAACAAGGACGCGCTCCTCTTCGACGACGTGCTGTGGGTGCGGCGGGCCCGGCAGGAGCACGACGGGTTCGCCGACGTGCTGCGCGACCGGGGGGTGGCGGTGCACCTCTTCGGCGACCTGCTGCGCGAGACCCTGGAGGTGCCCGCGGCCCGGTCGATGGTCCTGGAGCGGGTCTTCGACGAGAAGGAGTACGGGCCGCTCGCCACCGACCACCTCCGGGCCGCCTTCGACTCGCTGGACGCCACCGCGCTCGGGGAGGTGCTGGTCGGCGGCATGACGAAGCGGGAGTTCCTGGCGGCGCACCGGGAGCCGACCTCGGTCCGCTTCCACGCCCTGGACCTGGACGACTTCCTCCTGGGCCCGCTGCCGAACCACCTCTTCACGCGGGACACCTCGGCCTGGATCTACGACGGGGTCTCCATCAACGCGATGCGGTGGCCGGCCCGGCAGCGCGAGACGGTGCACTTCGAGGCGATCTACCGGCACCATCCCCTCTTCACCGGCCCGGAGGCGGGGGACTTCCACCACTGGTCGGAGGGGCAGGCCGACTACCCGTCGACGATCGAGGGCGGGGACGTCCTCGTCATCGGCAACGGCGCCGTCCTGATCGGGATGAGCGAGCGCACCACCCCCCAGGCGGTGGAGATGCTGGCCAGGGGGCTGTTCGCGGCCGGTTCGGCGCGGACGATCGTCGCGCTCGACATGCCGAAGCGGCGGGCGTTCATGCACCTGGACACGGTCATCACGATGGTCGACCAGGACACGTTCACCCAGTACGCGGGGCTCGGCATGCTCCGCTCCTACACGATCGAGCCGGGCGACGAGGGGCAGTCCCTGCGGGTGACGGACCACCCGCCGGAGCAGATGCACGGCGCCATCGCGGCGGCGCTGGGGCTCCAGGACATCCGGGTCCTCACGGCGACCCAGGACGTGCACGCGGCCGAGCGCGAGCAGTGGGACGACGGGTGCAACGTGCTGGCGGTGGAGCCGGGCGTGGTCGTCGCGTACGAGCGGAACGTCACGACCAACACGCATCTGCGCAAGCAGGGCATCGAGGTGATCGAGATCCCGGGCAGCGAGCTCGGCCGGGGGAGGGGCGGTCCGCGCTGCATGAGCTGTCCGGTGGAGCGCGACGCGGTCTGAGAGCGGACGGGCAGGGGGGCTGTATAGAAATGTTGACCCTCGTATAGACTTCCAGGGTCCCCGGCCGTCGTCCCCGGCTGCCGTCCCCTCGACCCGTACCCCAGGAGCGCGACCCATGGCCACTGACCTCATCGGCCGCCACTTCCTCAAGGAGCTGGACTTCTCCGCCGAGGAGTTCCGCGCCCTGGTCGCGCTCTCCGCCGAGCTGAAGGCCGCCAAGAAGGCGGGGACCGAGGTCCAGCGGCTCCGCGGCCGGAACATCGCCCTGATCTTCGAGAAGACCTCGACGCGCACCCGCTGCGCCTTCGAGGTCGCCGCGGCCGACCAGGGCGCGTCCACCACCTACCTGGACCCCTCCGGCTCCCAGATCGGCCACAAGGAGTCCGTCAAGGACACCGCCCGGGTCCTCGGCCGGATGTTCGACGGGATCGAGTACCGGGGCGACAGTCAGATCGCGGTCGAGGAACTCGCCGCCCACGCCGGCGTCCCGGTCTTCAACGGGCTCACCGACGACTGGCACCCCACCCAGATGCTCGCCGACGTGCTCACCATGACCGAGCACACGGACAAGCCGCTCGACGAGGTCACCTTCGCGTACCTCGGCGACGCCCGCTTCAACATGGGCAACTCCTACCTGGTCACCGGCGCCCTGCTCGGCATGGACGTGCGGATCGTCGCCCCGAAGTCGTACTGGCCCGCCGAGGGCGTCGTCGCCGCCGCGCGCGAGCTCGCCGAGAGCAGCGGTGCCACGATCACCCTCACCGAGGACGTGACCGAGGGCGTCCGGGGCGCCGACTTCGTCGCCACCGACGTCTGGGTCTCCATGGGGGAGCCCAAGGAGGTCTGGGACGAGCGGATCACCGCGCTGTCCCCGTACGCCGTGACCATGGACGTGCTGCGCGCCACCGGCAACCCCGGCGTCAAGTTCCTGCACTGCCTGCCGGCCTTCCACGACCTGGGCACCGCCGTCGGCCGGGACATCCACGCCCGGCACGGCCTGACCGAGCTCGAGGTCTCCGACGAGGTCTTCGAGTCGGCGCACTCCGTCGTCTTCGACGAGGCCGAGAACCGGATGCACACCATCAAGGCCGTCCTCGTCGCCACGATGGCGGGGACCGCGGGGGCCTGAGGCTCCCCTGCGGAGCGGGCCGGATCCCCGGAGAGTCCGCGGGGCGCTCCCGGTCGGCTTGCCGTGCCCCCGTGCTTCCTCCGCGTGTCAGCACTCCCTGTGCATGTCAGGACTCCCTGCGCGTGCCAGGGCCCCCTCCGTGTGTCAGGACTCCCTGCGCTGGGCCGGTATCGACGGGAGCGTGAACCACACGGCCTTGCCGTGCTCGGTGGGCCGGTGTCCGCAGTCGCTACTGAGGGCCCGGATCAGCAGCAGGCCGCGGCCGTGCTCCTGCCAGGGGTCCACCCCGACCTCCGGGTCCGGGCAGGCGAGCCGGCCGGGCGGGGCGGGTTCGGAGTCGTGGACCTCGACCTGGCAGCCGCCGGGCCCCGCGAGCAGTTCCACGACGAGTTCGATGGGCCCGAGGCCCGCGGTGTGCTCGACGGCGTTGGCGACCAGCTCGGCGGTGAGCAGCTCGGCCGTGTCGCCGTCGGGGCGTCCGGCGCCGGGACCGAGGTCGTCGAGCGCGGTACGGATCAGGGCGCGGGCGAGCGGTACGGCGGCGGTCGTGTGGGGCAGCCGGACGCGCCAGGTGGTGGGTGCGGGCCCCGGCGCCCCGGACCCGGCGCCGGGGCGGCCGGCGTCGGCGGGTCCTGGAACGGCGGGGCCGGTGGGGTCGGGCATGGGGGCGGGCTCCCTTCGCCGGGCGGGCGGACATGGGGCAGGTGTGCGCGTTCCGTTCTGATGCGTGCTGTCTGAAACATCCAGAAATGAAACATCCCGATATGAAACGTTAGGACGCGGGGCACCCCTTTCCCAGGGCACCCCTCCCTCGCTTCCGGGGACTTCCGTCACCAGGGTGCGGGGACCTTGTCGGCCCAGGGCTCCCTCTCCCTGTATCGCGTACTCGTGACGACAGTCACAGTATGGTGATACCCTCCGAACGGAGGAAGGAGGCCGTTCCGAATGAGCCCCTTTACCGGCTCCGCGACCCGCACCCCCCGCTGGCGGCACCTGCGCCTGGAGATCGACCGGGGCGTCGCGACCGTGACCCTCGCCCGCCCGGAGAAACTCAACGCCCTCACCTTCGGGGCCTACGCCGACCTGCGCGACCTGCTCGCCGAGCTCTCCCGCGAGCGGACCGTCCGCGCCCTCGTCCTCGGCGGCGAGGGCCGCGGCTTCTGCTCGGGCGGCGACGTCGACGAGATCATCGGCGCCACCCTCGCCCTCGACACCGCGGCCCTCCTCGACTTCAACCGGATGACCGGCCAGGTCGTCCGGGCCCTGCGCGAATGCCCGTTCCCCGTCGTCGCCGCCCTGCACGGCGTCGCGGCCGGCGCCGGAGCCGTCCTCGCCCTCGCCGCCGACTTCCGCGTCGCCGACCCCACAACCCGCTTCGCCTTCCTCTTCACCCGGGTGGGCCTCTCCGGCGGCGACATGGGAGCCGCCTACCTGTTGCCCCGGGTCGTCGGCCTCGGCCACGCCACCCGGATCCTCATGCTCGGCGAAGCCGTCCACGCCGCCGAGGCCGAGCGCATCGGCCTGCTCGGCGAGCTGACCGAGGAGGGCGCCGCCGACTCCCGCGCCGCCGACCTCGCCCGGCGCCTCGCCGACGGACCCGCCCTCGCCCTCGCCCAGACCAAGGCATTGCTCACCGCCGAACTCGACATGCCGCTCGCCGCCTCGGTCGAGCTCGACGCGGCCACCCAGGCGCTCCTGATGCACGGCGAGGACTACGCCGAGTTCCACGCCGCCTTCACCGCGAAGCGCCCCCCGAAATGGCAGGGCCGCTAGCCATGGCGCGCCCCCCGGACACCGGCCCGACCGCCTCCCGCGTGGCCGTCGTCGGCGGCGGTCCCGGCGGGCTGTACGCCGCCGCGCTGCTCAAGCGGCTCGACCCGCGCCGGGAGGTCACCGTCTGGGAGCGGAACGCGCCCTCCGACACCTTCGGCTTCGGCGTGGTCCTCTCCGACGAGACCCTCGGCGGCATCCGGGACGCCGACCCCGCCGTGTACGAGGCGCTGCGGCGCGAACTGGTCCGCTGGGACGACATCGACGTCGTCCACCGCGGCCACCGCACCACCTCCACCGGCCACGGCTTCGCCGCCCTCGGCCGCAGCCGGCTCCTGGAGCTGCTGCACGCCCGCTGCACCGAACTCGGGGTACGGCTCCGCTTCCGCTCCGAGGCGCCGCCCCCCGACGAACTCGCCGCCGCCCACGACCTGGTCATCGCCGCCGACGGCGTCCACAGCCGCACCCGGGAGGCGTACGCCGACCACTTCCGGCCCCGCGTCACCACCCACCGCTGCCGCTACATCTGGCTCGCCGTCGACTTCCCCTTCGACGCCTTCCGCTTCGAGATCGCCGAGACCGAGCACGGCGTGATGCAGCTCCACGCCTACCCCTACGCCCGCCGGGAACCCGCCCGCCAGGAACCCGCCCGCCGGGAGCACCCCGACGGCAGCTCCACCGTCATCGTCGAGATGCGCGAGGAGGTCTGGCGCGCCGCCGGGTTCCACGAACTCGACGAGGCCGAGTCCACCGCCCGCTGCGCCAAGATCTTCGCCGAGGCGCTCGGCGCCCGCGAGCTGCGCTCCCACCGCTCCGCCTGGACCGCCTTCCGCACCGTCGTCAACGAACGCTGGTCGTACGGCAACACCGTCCTCATCGGCGACGCCGCCCACACCGCGCACTTCTCGATCGGCTCCGGCACCAAACTGGCCGTCGAGGACGCCCTCGCCCTCGCCGACCGGCTCACCGCGCATGCCACCCTGCCCGCGGCCCTCGCCGCCTACGAGGCCGAGCGCAGACCCGTCGTGGAGTCCACCCAGCGCGCCGCCGCCGCCAGCCTCCGCTGGTTCGAGGAACTCGCCGACCACGTCGACCGGCCGCCCCGCCTCTTCGCCTTCGACCTGCTCACCCGCAGCCGCCGCGTCACCCACGCCAACCTGCGGCTGCGCGACCCCGCCTTCACCGACACCGTCGAACGCGACTTCGGCTGCCCGCCCGGCACCCCGCCGATGTTCACCCCGCTCCGGCTGCGCGGACTCACCCTGCGCAACCGCGTCGTCGTCTCGCCCATGGACCTGTACGTCGCCGAGGACGGCGTCCCCGGCGACTTCCACCTCGTCCACCTGGGCGCCAGGGCCCTCGGCGGCGCCGCACTGGTCATGACCGAGATGGTCTGCGTCAGCTCCCAGGGCCGCATCACCCCCGGATGCTCCGGACTCTGGAACGACGAACAGGCCCGGGCCTGGACCAGGATCACCGCCTTCGTCCACGCCCAGGCACCCGGCACGGCGCTCGGGGTGCAGCTCGGCCACTCCGGCCGCAAGGGTTCCACCCGCCGCATGTGGGAGGGGATCGACCAGCCTCTGCCCGACGGCAACTGGCCGCTCGTCGCCGCCTCCCCCCTCCCGTACCGCCCCGGCGTCAACCAGACCCCCCGAGCCCTGGACCGCGCCGGACTCACCGCCGTACGCGAGGAGTTCACCGCCGCGGCCCGCCGCGCCGCCCGCTGCGACTTCGACCTCCTCGAACTGCACTGCGCCCACGGCTACCTGCTCTCCGGCTTCCTCTCCCCGCTCACCAACCACCGCACCGACGCCTACGGAGGCTCCCCCGAGGCCCGCCTCCGCTTCCCGCTCGAAGTCTTCGACGCGGTACGGGAGGTGTGGCCCGACGACCGCCCGATGACCGTCCGCATCTCGGCCACCGACTGGGCCGAGGGAGGCAACACCGCCGAGGACGCCGTCACCATCGCCCGCGCCTTCGCCGCCCACGGCGCCGACGCCGTCGACGTCTCCACCGGCCAGGTCGTGCCCGACGAGACCCCGGCCTACGGCCGCTCCTACCAGACCCCCTACGCCGACCGCATCCGCGCCGCCGTCGGCGTCCCCGTCGTCGCCGTCGGCGCCATCTCCTCCTGGGACGACGTCAACTCCCTCCTGCTCGCGGGCCGCGCCGACCTCTGCGCCCTCGCCCGCCCCCACCTCTACGAGCCGCACTGGACCCTCCACGCCGCCGCCGAGCAGGGCTACGAGGGCCCGGCCGCCCCCTGGCCCGCGCCCTACCGCGCCGGCAGCCGCCGGCCCCCGACGGGCCGCAAGGACCAGACCGGCTGACCGCCCTGGACGCCCGCGTATGCGGCTGCGACGCGGGAGCATGGGCCCCGCGGCCCCCGCGCTCTTGAATGGGGACATGACACAGAACACGGGAGAGAAGGGCGCCGGGGCGGTCCTCGGCGCGGCGACGGCGGCCACCGGCATCCTGGCGGGGGTGTGGTTCGCGTACGTCTGCTCGGTGATGCCGGCGCTGGCCAGGAGCGACGACCGCGTCTACGTCGAGGTGATGCGGAACGTCAACGACGTGATCCAGAACCCGCTCTTCTTCGCCCCGTTCCTCGGGGCGCCGCTCCTCGCCGCCGTGGCCGCCTGGCAGCACCGCGCCGGCCGCGCGCGGATCTGGACCCTCGCCGCCCTCGTGCTCGCCGTGGCGGTCTTCCTCGTCACCGCCGCCGTCAGCGTCCCCCTCAACGACGCCCTCGCCGCCGCCCACGACCCCACCGCCGCCCGCGCCGCCTTCGAAGGCCCCTGGGTCGCCTGGAACGCGGTCCGCGCCCTCCTCACCACCGCCGGCCTCCTCTGCCTGCTCCGGGCCGGCACGGTGCGCCGCAGCGTCCAGGCCGCCGCCTAGACCTCCACGCGGGCCGCGCGGGGCAGCCGCCCCTCGTACGCGCAGGAGGCCACCGCCCCGAAACCGGCGCCCCAGAGGGCTTCCAGGATGTCCGCCATGGTGGCGATCACGTCGTCCTGCGAGGCTCCGGGCCGCGACGTGCAGGCGAGGACCGTGGACCACGGGTCGACGCCGGTGGCGTCCTCCCGGCCGGTCTCCCGCTCGTCGCGTACGGATTGGACGGACATCGCCGCGAAGCACACCGCGTCCGGACCGGTTCGGACGCCTCCCGGGGTGCCGGACAGGGTGCTGAGCAGCCGCGACGGGGATCCCGTGGTGACGTAGACGTTGCAGCAGAGATCCATCGCTTCTACTCCTCCTCCGGCACCACGATGAACACCTGAAGAACGCATCAACCCAACAGCCGCACATATGACTTTGGCAAGGGTGACGCCGAGAAGGATCCCGAGTCCGTCAGGTCGTCAAACCGTCGTCAGACCCCGGTCACGTACTCCGCGCCCCGGTCGCGCAGCAGTTCGTGCAGCGCGGCGAAGACCTCTGCCGAGCGGCGGCCGGGCCAGTCGTCGGGGAGGAGCTCCGCCGGCAGGACGGGGTCGGCGTAGGGCAGCCGGCGCCAGGAGTCGAGGGCGAGGAGGTAGGCGCGGTAGGCGTCCTCGGCGCCGCCGGGGGCGGTGCGCCAGGCGTGCAGGACCGGTTCGTGGACCGCCAGGAACTCCTCGTGGAGGTGGGCGATGGACGGCAGGTCCCACCAGCGGGCCACCGCCTCGGCCGTCGCGGCGTAGCCGAGGTGGTCGCCGCGGAAGAGGTCGACGTAGGGGGAGAGGCCGAGTCGCTCCAGGGTGTTGCGGGTCTCCTCGTACAGCCGCGCGGGCGCGATCCAGACGCCGGGGGCGGCCGTGCCGAAGCCCAGCCGGGCGAGCCGGGAGCGCAGCAGGTGCCGCTTGTGGCGCTCGGCCTCCGGCACCGAGAAGACGGCCAGGACCCAGCCCTCGGAGAGCTTGGGCTCGGTGCGGGCGTAGATCCGGCGGTCGCCGTCGTCCAGCAGCCGCCGCGCGTCCTCGGACAGGGCGTACCCGGCCGCCCCGTCGGCCGTCCGCGCCGGCAGCAGCAGCCCGCGCCGCTTCAGCCGCGACACCGAGGAGCGCACCGAGGGCGCGTCCACGCCGACGGCCGCCAGCAGCCGGATGACCCCGGCCACCGGCATCGGCGCCCCGTCGGGCGCCCGTCCGTACGCGCCGTAGAGGGAGACGATCAGGGAACGGGGGGTGTGCTGCTCGGCCACGCGATCACTCTAGGGGGTCTCTTGTCGGTCGGGCCGGTCAGGCCGGTCAGACCAGGTCGCGGAGCCGGAAGCGCTGGAGTTTGCCGGTGGCGGTGCGGGGGAGCGCGTCGAGGAAGACGACCTCCCGGGGGGATTTGTACGGGGCGAGGCGGGCGCGGACGAAGGCCCGCAGGGCGGCGGCGGTGCTCGCGTCGCGCGGCACCCCGTCGCGTACGACCGTGTAGGCCACCACGACCTGGCCGCGCAGGTCGTCGGGGCGGCCCACCACCGCCGTCTCCACCACGTCGGGGTGGTCGAGGAGCACCTCCTCGACCTGTGGCCCGGCGATGTTGTACCCGGCCGAGATGATCATGTCGTCGGCGCGCGAGACGTAGCGGAAGTAGCCGTCGGGTTCGCGGACGTAGGTGTCGCCCGTGACGTTCCAGCCGTTCCGTACGTACTCCGACTGGCGTGGGTCGGCCAGATAGCGGCAGCCCACCGGGCCGCGGACGGCGAGCAGCCCCTCGGTGCCGTCGGGGACGCCGTGGCCGTCCCGGTCGACGACCCTGGCCTGCCAGCCGGGCACCGGGCGGCCGGTGGTGCCGGGGCGGATGTCGCCGTCGGCGGCGGCGATGAAGATGTGCAGCAGTTCGGTGGCGCCGATGCCGTTGATCAGGCGCAGGCCGGTCCGCCCGTACCAGGCCCGCCAGGTCGCCTCCGGCAGGTTCTCGCCGGCGGAGACGCAGCGGCGCAGCGAACCGACGTCGTGGGCGCCGTCGCCGGTCAGCTCGTCGAGCATGACGCGGTAGGCGGTGGGGGCGGTGAAGAGCACGGTGGCGCGATGGCGTTCGATCGCCGCGAGGAGCTGCTTGGGGCCGGCCTGGGAGAGCAGGACCGCGCTCGCCCCGGCGCGCAGCGGGAAGACGACGAGGCCGCCGAGGCCGAAGGTGAAGGCGAGCGGCGGCGAGCCGACGAAGACGTCGTCGGGGCGGGGGCGCAGCACCTGGGCGGAGAAGGTGTCGGCGACGGCGAGGACGTCCCGGTGGAAGTGGACGCAGCCCTTGGGGCGCCCGGTGGTGCCGGAGGTGAAGGCGATCAGGGCCACGTCGTCGGCGGCCGTGGCGACGGCTTCGTAGGGGCCGGTGTGGCGGGCGGCGAGGGCCAGCAGGTCGTCGGGTTCCGTTCCGCCGAACGGGGTGACGCGCAGCCCTGGTATCCCGGCCTGGAGGAGCTGGTCGAGGGAGTCGGCGTCGCAGAGGGCGTGGGTGCAGCGGGCGGCCTCCGCCATGACGGCCAGCTCGGGGGCGCGCTGCTGGGCCAGGACGGTGACGGCGACGCCGCCCGCCTTCATCACGGCGAGCCAGCAGGCGGCCAGCCAGGGGGTGGTGGGGCCGCGCAGGAGGACCCGGTTGCCGGGTGCGACCCGCAGGTCGGAAGTGAGGACGTGGGCGATGCGGTCGACCCGGTCCTTGAGCTCCCCGTAGCTCCAGACCGTGCCGTCGCCGTCGTGGAAGGCGGGCCGGTCCGCGCCGAAGCGCTCCGTCGTGCGGTCGAGGAGTTCGGCCCCGCAGTTGAGCCGGTCGGGGTAGGCGAGCTCCGGCAGGTCGAAGAGGAGACGCGGCCACCGGTCCGGCGGCGGCAGCCCGTCGCGGGCGAAGGTGTCGAGGTGGGCCGAGGGTGTCAGCTCCATGAGTCCGTCCCCCTGTCGTGGTGGGGTCGCGCGACGCCCCACGAGCGTATCGTGTTGGTGACGACAGTCAACGGTTCGCGACAAGGGCGCCGGTCGGCGCAGGGACGAAGACGCCCGAGGGCGTCAGAGAGGGCCCACATGCCCGCATTCTCGCTCGATCCGGAACAGATCACCTGGTGTGCGGAGCTCCGCACCCTCGCCGCCGAACGCCTGAAGCCCCTCGCGGAGAAGGGCGAACCCGGCCGGGTCAACCGCCCCCTGGTCGCCGCCCTGGGCGAGCTCGGCCTCCTCGCCCGCGTCTTCGACGCCGGCGCCCTGGACCTCTGCCTGCTGCGCGAATCACTCGCCCGCACCTGCACCGAGGCCGAGACCGCCCTGGCCCTCCAGGGCCTCGGCGGCCACCCCGTCGCCGCCTTCGGCAGCCCCGCCCAGCGCGCCCGCTGGCTCCCCGAGGTCGCCGCCGGACGGGCCGTCGCCGCCTTCGCCCTGTCCGAGCCCGGCGCCGGCTCCGACGCCGCCGCCCTCGCCCTCGACGCCGTCCCCGACGGACGCGGCGGCTGGCACCTCCACGGCGAGAAGCGGTGGATCTCCAACGCCCCGGAGGCCGACTTCGCCACCGTCTTCGCCCGCACCACCCCCGGCGCGGGCGCCCGCGGCGTCACCGCGTTCCTCGTCCCCGCCGACCGTCCCGGCCTCGGCGGCGAGCCCCTCGACATGCTCGCCCCGCACGCCCTCGGCACGCTCACCTTCGACGGCGTCCCCGTGGGCCCCGGCGACCTCCTCGGCGCACCCGACGCCGGCTTCCGGGTCGCCATGAACACCCTCAACCTCTTCCGCCCCAGCGTCGGCGCCTTCGCCGTCGGCATGGCCCAGGCCGCCCTCGACGCGACCCTCGCCCACACCGCCGCCCGCCCCGCCTTCGGCGGCGTCCTCGCCGACCTCCAGGCCGTCTCCCACCGCGTCGCCGAGATGGCCACCCGCACCGAGGCCGCCCGCCTCCTGGTCTACGCGGCCGCCACCGCGTACGACGAGGGCGACCCCGACGTGCCCCGGCGCTCCGCCATGGCCAAACTCCTCGCCACCGAGACCGCCCAGTACGTCGTCGACGCCGCCGTCCAACTCCACGGCGCCGCCGCCCTCCAACGCGGCCACCTCCTCGAACACCTCTACCGCGAGGTCCGCGCGCCCCGGATCTACGAAGGCGCCACCGAGGTCCAGCGCACGATCATCGCCAAGGAGCTGTACGCGTCCCGCAGGGAGGACCATGGGAGAGGGGCGCCCGGTGCCGCACCGCACCGCGCCGCCGCACCCCGTACGGAGGAGGTCACGTCCTCATGAGCCTGCACCGCCACAACCCCGCCGAACTCGCCCCGCCCGCCGGGTTCACGCACGCGGTCACCGCCACGGGGACCCGGTTCGTCTTCCTCGCCGGGCAGACCGCCCTCGACACCGCGGGGAAGGTCGTGGGGGACACCCTCCCCGAGCAGTTCACCGTCGCGCTCGCCAACCTCCTGACCGCCCTGCGGCACGCCGGCGGCACCCCCGCCGACCTCGCCCGCGTCACCGTCTACACCACCGACGTCGACGAGTACCGCGAACACGCCGTCGAACTGGGCCGCGTATGGCGCCGATTGGCGGGCCGCGACTACCCCGCGATGGCGGTCATCGGGGTCGTACGCCTCTGGGACGAGCAGGCGCGCGTCGAACTCGACGGCTTCGCAGTCCTGGACGAGCCCGCCCACGCTTGATCAACTGGTGACCCGTACGGGCCGGGCTTAGTGTCGAAAGGTGGACTGACCGGCCCACGGCTCACTCACCAGGCGAGGCACGAGGCGCCCAATGAGTACACCCAAGCCGACGACTCCGGCACAGACCGCCACTCCGAGGAAGGGCGGCGACGGCAAGGGCATCGCCCTGTTCGTCATCGCGTCCTGCCAGCTGATGGTGGTCCTCGACATCACGATCGTGAACATCGCGCTCCCGCACATCCAGAGCGCCCTGCACTTCTCCACGACCAGCCTGTCCTGGGTCGTCAACGCCTACACGCTCACCTTCGGCGGCCTGCTGCTCCTCGGCGGCCGCGCCGGTGACATCCTGGGCCGGCGGCGCGTCTTCATCTTCGGCGTCCTGCTCTTCGGACTCGCCTCCCTCTTCTGCGGACTGGCCCAGAGCGAGTGGCAACTCCTGGGCGCCCGGGCACTCCAGGGCGTCGGCGGCGCCATCGCGTCGCCGACCTCGCTCTCCCTCATCACCACCACGTTCGACGAAGGCCCGGAGCGCAACCGGGCCTTCGGCGTCTTCGCCGGCGTCTCGGCCGGCGGCGGCGCGATCGGCCTGGTGGCCGGCGGCATGCTCGTCCAGTGGCTCGACTGGCGCTGGATCTTCTTCGTCAACGTCCCGATCGCCCTGGTGATCGCCTTCCTGACGCCGCGTCACGTCAAGGAGTCCGAGCGCCACCCCGGCCACTTCGACCTCGCCGGCGCGCTCACCTCGACCCTGGGCATGGTCGCCCTGGTGTACGGCTTCATCCGGGCCGCGCAGGAAGGCTGGAGCGATCCCTACACGATCGGCTCGTTCGTCGCCGCCGTCGTCCTCCTGGCCGCGTTCATCCTGATCGAACGGCGCTCCCAGCAGCCCATCACGCCCCTGCACATGTTCGCCGACCGCAACCGCTCGGGCACCTACGTCATCATGCTCTGCCTGGCGGCGGCCATCTTCGGGATGTTCTTCTTCCTCACCCTGTTCGTGCAACAGGTGCTGGGCTTCAGCCCCCTGACCACGGGTCTGGCGTTCCTGCCGGTCAGCGCCATCATCGGCGTCGGCGCCGGCCTCACGTCCAACCTGCTGCCCCGGTACGGCCCCAAACCCTTCATGGTCACGGGCTCGATCCTCGCCGCGGCCGGCCTGTCCTGGCTGACCCTCACCGACGTGGACTCCACCTACCTGGGCAGCATCCTCGGGCCCATCCTCGTCTTCGGCCTCGGCATGGGCCTGATGTTCGTCTCGCTCACCATCATGGCCCTCTCCAACGTCGAGCCGAGGGAGTCGGGCGCCGCCTCCGGCCTGCTCAACGCCATGCAGCAGGTCGGCGGTTCGCTCGGCCTCTCCATCCTCGTCACCGTCTTCGGCACCGCCAGCCGCAACGAGGCCGACGTCCAGGTCCCCGCCTTCCTCGCCCAGGCCGGCCCCCTGGAGAAGGCCCAGTTCGCCCAGACCGGCCAGCTCCCCCCGCCCTACGCCGACCAGGTCCTCACCTCCGGCGTCTCCGCCGGCTTCGTCACCGCCGCCGTCTTCGCCGTCGTCGGTGCCCTCGTCGCCATCTTCGTCATCAAGGTCCGCCAGTCGGACATCGACCGCCTCAAGGGCGGCGTGGGCGTGATGCCGGGCGGCTGACCGGTGGAAACCCGCCCCGCTCGCCGTACAACCCCGGACCCTTCCCGACGGTCTTGCTCTCGCCTGTCGCACGACACGCAAGGATCAGGACCGAAGGATCGCATTGAGAACTGCCCGACAGACCACGGTGGCCGCCACCGTGGTCCTCGCCGCGGCCGGCGGACTCCTCGCCACCGCTCCCACGGCCTCCGCCGCGGTGACCTGTGCCGCCCCGCTCTTCAAGCGGGAGTACTTCGCCAACACCACCCTCACCGGCACCCCCAAGCGGACCGACTGCGACAGCGCCGTCAACGAGCACTGGACCGGCGCCCCCGCCTACGGCCTGCCCCGTGACCGGTTCGGCGTCCGCTGGACCGTCACCCGCGACTTCGGCTCCGGCGGCCCCTTCACCCTGTCGGTCGCGGCCCGCGACGGCGTCCGCGTCTACCTGGACGGCGTACGGAAGTACAGCGCCTGGAGCGACCTCGCCACCGCCCGCAAGGGGGCAGTGAACCTCACCGTCCCCCAGGGCCGCCACACGCTCCGGGTCGACTTCGTGAACTGGACCGGCGCGGCCGACGTCGCCTTCTCCTACCTGCCCCGCACCGCGGCCGCCGTCGACAGGGTCAAGCCGCTCGCCCCCACCGCCGCGACCGTCTCCCACGACCGCGCCACCGGCCGGACCAGGATCTCCTGGGCGCGGAACAAGGAGATGGACCTCGCCGGATACCGGGTCTACCGGCGCCTGTCCGGGCAGGCGTTCCCCGCCCGTCCGCTGGTGGCCGTGACCGGTCTCACCCACACCGACGCGACCCCCGCGACCGGCCAGACCTTCCTGTACGAGGTCCGCGCCGTCGACCGCGCGAACAACGAGTCCCCCGGTACCGCCGACCTCGCCGTCGCCACCGTCGACCGGACCCCGCCGGGCGCGCCGACCGGAGTCACGGCGACCGTCGGCGCCGGAGCGGTCGACGTCCGCTGGCAGCCGGTGGCCGGGGCGACGAGCTACCGCGTCGTCCGCGCGGCGGCCCCGACCGGCCCCTGGACCACGGCCGTCGACAGCGTCACCGGCACCGCCCGCCAGGACACCGCCGTCGACATCCGGCAGCAGTGGTACTACCGGGTCGCCGCGCGTGACGCCGCCGGCAACCTCTCCGCGGCCTCCGCCACCGGCACCACCGGCGTCCCGGACACCACCGCGCCCGAGCCCGTCACCTCCCTCGCGGCGACCGGCACCACGGCCGGCAACCGCGTCACGTGGGCGGCCTCGGCCTCCACCGACACCGTGGGGTACGAGGTGTTCGCGGCCCCGGCCGGCGAGACCGACCAGGACGGCCCCGAGTTCGTGACCGGGACGGCCCTCCACGACGCCCTGGCGACGGCCGGCACCGCGACGGTGTACCGCGTCGGCGCCGTCGACGCCTACGGCAACGTCTCGCCCGCCGAGTCCGTGACCGTCACCCGCCCCGCACCCGCCGACGTCCCGGTCCCGGCCTCGGTCACCGGCGTGCCGGAGGACGACGGCAACCACCTGGCCTTCACCCTGCCGGAGGCCGCCGACGCCGGCCCGGCGAGCGGCCACCGCGTCTACCGCCGCACCGCCGCCTCCCCCCTCTGGACCGCCGTCGACTCCCCGGACGCCGAACCCGGCACCGCCACCGACCGCACGGCCCCCCTCGGCCGGGCCACCTACTACGTGGTCGCCCTGAACGCGGCGGGGGAGGAGGGCGCCCCCTCCGCCACCGTCGACGTCGTCCGCGAAGCCCCGGTCCTCACCGCCCCGCTGAGTGCCCCTCGGCTGACCGTCGTCCAGGACGTCCGCATCGCCGTCAAGGTCGACGTCCAGCCCGCCCTCGCCGACCTCGGCAAGGGCGTCAGCGGCTACCGCTGGCGCTTCAGCTGCGTCTCCGGCACCTGGCAGACCAGCCTCGGCGAGACCGTCCGGATCCAGCAGTACGTGCCGAGCGCGGGCCCCTGCACCCTCGACGTCCTCGCCCTCGGCCACTACGGCACCGCCACCGACTCCGTCCCCGCCTCCACCGACTTCTTCTTCACCCGCTGACCCCGGCCCCACCCGCACCGACGGCCCCGCCACCCCCACGAGGGGGCGACGGGGCCGTCGGCGTACGGGACTCCGGTGCGTGCTCAGATGTCCCGGAAGATCTCGATCTGGGCGCCGATCGAGTTGAGGCGCTCGGCGAGGTCCTCGTAGCCGCGGTTGATGACGTAGACGTTGCGGAGGACGGAGGTGCCCTCGGCGGCCATCATCGCCAGGAGGACGACCACCGCCGGCCGGAGGGCCGGGGGGCACATCATCTCGGCGGCGCGCCAGCGGGTGGGGCCTTCGACCAGGACGCGGTGGGGGTCGAGGAGCTGGAGGCGGCCGCCGAGGCGGTTGAGGTCGGTGAGGTAGATGGCGCGGTTGTCGTAGACCCAGTCGTGGATGAGGGTCTTGCCCTGGGCGGTGGCCGCGATGGCGGCGAAGAAGGGCACGTTGTCGATGTTGAGGCCGGGGAACGGCATCGGGTGGATCTTGTCGATCGGCGCCTCCAGCTTGGAGGGGCGGACCGTCAGGTCGACCAGGCGGGTGCGGCCGTTGTCGGCGGCGTACTCGGCCGAGCGGTCGTGGTCGAGGCCCATCTCCTCCAGGACGGCGAGCTCGATCTCCATGAACTCGATGGGGACGCGGCGGATCGTCAGTTCGGACTCGGTGACGACGGCGGCGGCGAGCAGGCTCATCGCCTCGACCGGGTCCTCGGAGGGGGAGTAGTCGACGTCGACGTCGATCTGGGGCACGCCGTGGACGGTCAGGGTGGTGCTGCCGATGCCGTCGACCCGGACGCCGAGGGCCTCCAGGAAGAAGCACAGGTCCTGGACCATGTAGTTGGAGGAGGCGTTGCGGATGACCGTCACGCCGTCGTGGCGGGCGGCCGCGAGCAGGGCGTTCTCGGTGACCGTGTCCCCGCGCTCGGTCAGGACGATCGGGCGGTCGGGGGAGGCGGAGCGCTCGACCTGGGCGTGGTAGATGCCCTCGGTGGCGGTGACGTCCAGGCCGAAGCGGCGCAGGGCGATCATGTGCGGCTCGATCGTGCGCGTGCCGAGGTCGCAGCCGCCGGCGTACGGCAGCTTGAAGCGGTCCATGCGGTGCAGCAGCGGGCCGAGGAACATGATGATCGAGCGGGTGCGGATCGCGGCCTCGGCGTCGATGGACTCCATGTCCAGCTCGGCGGGCGGCACGATCTCCAGGTCGACCCCTTCGTTGATCCAGCGGGTGCGCACGCCGATGGAGTTGAGGACCTCCAGGAGCCGGAAGACCTCCTCGATGCGGGCGACCCGGCGCAGGACCGTACGGCCCTTGTTGAGGAGCGAGGCGCAGAGCAGCGCGACACAGGCGTTCTTGCTCGTCTTGACGTCGATGGCGCCGGAGAGCCGGCGGCGGCCGACGACGCGGAGGTGCATGGGGCCGGCGTAGCCCAGGGACACGATCTCGCTGTCGAGGGCCTCGCCGATCCGGGCGATCATCTCAAGGCTGATGTTCTGGTTGCCGCGCTCGATCCGGTTGACGGCGCTCTGGCTCGTGGCCAGCGCTTCGGCAAGCTGCGTCTGTGTCCAGCCGCGGTGCTGCCGGGCGTCACGGATGAGCTTGCCGATGCGTACGAGGTAGTCGTCTGCCATGGCGTCACGTTATCTCAGATATGAGATGTGACCCGTCATCGGGGTAGGCCGTCAGGGTGAATCGCCGTGTGCCGTCGGGTGGCGCGGTTCGTACAGGGGCAGTTCGGTGCCGCTCGGCAGCCGTACGGCCGCGAGGAGGCCCCAGCCCTCGTCGGTGATGGCCCGTGAGATCTCCGCGCCCCGGTCCGACAGGGTCGTCAGCGTGCGGGTGAGGTCGTCGCACATGAGGTACACCTCGTGCTTCGGCTCCGCCGTCGTGGGGTGCACCGCGATCTCCGAGGGCGGCAGCCGGAAGATCAGCCAGCCTCCTCCGGCGTCCACGTGCTCGAAGCCCACGACGTCCCTCAGGAAGGCGCGGTCGGCCTCCGCGTCCCGGGTGTAGAGAATCACATGCGCGCCGCTGAACATGGCTCGATCGTCGCCCCGCCCCGCGGCCCCGGCAATCCCCCCGCCGCCGTACGGGTGCACCGGGGCCGCCCCCTCGGGAAGGTCAGCCGGCCACCGGTGCCCGCCGCCACTCCGGTACGTCCAGGAAGTGGACGTCGTACCGCTCCTGCTCGGCGGCGAGACCGGCGAGGCCGACGAGACCCTCCGCTCCCCGTCCGGCGCGTCCCAGCGCGCGGAAGTAGCCGAACCGGTCGACGCCCGGCGTGAGCACCACCAGCAGCTCGGCGGTGGAGCCGCGGACGGCGCCGAAGGCGTGCGGCATCCGGGGAGGGACGACGACGAGTCCGCCGGCGCCGACGGTCGTCCTCGTCCCGCCGAGGAGGAACTCCACCGTGCCGTCCAGTACGTGGAAGAGCTCGGACGACCGGGTGTGGAGGTGCGGCCCGGCTCCGTCGGCCCCTGCGCCGAGGGTCAGCCGGTTCGCGCCGAGCGCGCCTCCGGTCGCGGCGGCGTCGGCCAGCAGTCCGAAGCCGCCGCCGTGCGGCAGGGGGACGTGTTCGACCTCCTCCGCCCGCACGACCAGCGCCCGCGGGGTCTCTCCGGTGTTCGGGGCCATCGTCGTCATCCCGTCCTCTCCTCCGTCCGCGTCTTGTGCCGCGCGCCGAGGGACGGTCCCGGCCGCGCACCCCATTCCAGCCGGGGAAGAAGCCGCGAACCAGAGGCTGTTGTCGTCGACGGAGATCACCGGTCGTGATGAATCGGAGGAGTCGATGGAGCTGCGCCAGCTGCGCTACTTCGTGGCCGTCGCCGACGAGGGCGGGTTCGGCCGCGCCGCCGAGCGGCTCGGGATCGTCCAGTCGGCGGTGAGCCAGCAGGTGCGGCGGCTGGAGCGGCAGCTCGGTGTGACGCTGTTCGAGCGCTCCACCCGCCGGGTGCGGCTGTCGGGCGCCGGCGAACGGCTGCTGCCCGAGGCCCGTGGCGTGCTGGCGGCCGCGGAGCGCGCGCGGCGGGTGGCCGCAGACCTCGCCTCCGGCGCGGAAGGGGTGCTGAGGCTGGGGACCGTGCGCGGTCCCGGCGACCGGATCTACCGGCTCCTGGACGAGCTCGCGGCGTCGGCGCCGGGGCTGCACGTCCGGCCGCGGCGCCTGCCCCCGGCCGAGCGGCCGGCCGCCGTGCGCGCGGGGGAACTGGATGCCGCGCTCGTCCGGGGCCTGACGGCGTCGCCGGGACTGGAGCTGCTGCCGGTGTGGACCGATCCGCTGTACGTGGCGCTGCCCGAGGACCACCCCCTGCCGGCCGGGCCGCTGACCGGGCGGGAACTGCCGGCCGGTCTTCCGCTGCGGCTGGCGCCCCGGGAGGAGAACCCTCCGTTCCATGATCTGATCACCGGCGCCCTGCGCGCCGCGGGGGCCGAACCGCTCCTGGGCCCGTCGTTCACCGGACTGCAGGAGACCCTGATGGCCATCGGGACGGGGCCGCCGTCCTGGACGGTCTTCTACGAGGTCGCCGGGGTGCCGCGGGTCCCCCGGGTGGCGGTGCGGCGGCTGGACGCGCCCGCCGTCACCACCTCCCTGGCGGTGCGGCCGGGCCCGCCGTCGCCGGCGCTGCGCCGGCTCCTCCAGGCTCTCGCCGCCCTCCCCGACGGCGGTGACCTGCGGTGACCCGGCAGCGGGGGGAGTCCGTGCGGCGTCCGGGGTGCGCGGGGCCGGACGGAGCGGCGCCGGGGCGGACGGGCGGGACGGGAAAACGGCATGCCCGGGCATGACCGCGGGGCGGGGATGCACTAGAGTTATCTCGACATCGAGATAACTGCTTACGGCGCACTACGGCCGCCCGCCCGGTAAGGGCTACCTAACTTAGCCTTACCTTAGCGGATCGGCGAGGGGTCGTGGCGGCAGCATGACGGTAGTACGCGCACATTGATGAAGGAGACTGTCGTGTCGGCGAACAGCTTCGACGCCCGCAGCACGCTGCGCGTGGGCGACGAGTCGTACGAGATCTTCAAGCTGGACAAGGTCGAGGGCTCTGCGCGCCTCCCTTACAGCCTGAAGGTCCTCCTGGAGAACCTGCTCCGCACCGAGGACGGCGCGAACATCACCGCCGACCACATCCGTGCGCTCGGCAGCTGGGACTCGCAGGCTCAGCCGAGCCAGGAGATCCAGTTCACGCCGGCCCGCGTGATCATGCAGGACTTCACCGGTGTGCCGTGTGTCGTCGACCTCGCCACCATGCGCGAGGCCGTCGCCGCGCTCGGCGGCGACCCGGCGAAGATCAACCCGCTCTCCCCGGCCGAGATGGTCATCGACCACTCCGTCATCGCCGACAAGTTCGGCACCCACGACGCCTTCGCGCAGAACGTCGAGCTGGAGTACGGCCGCAACAAGGAGCGCTACCAGTTCCTGCGCTGGGGCCAGACCGCCTTCGACGACTTCAAGGTCGTCCCGCCGGGCACCGGCATCGTCCACCAGGTCAACATCGAGCACCTGGCCCGCACGGTCATGGTCCGCAACGGCCAGGCGTACCCCGACACCCTCGTCGGCACCGACTCCCACACCACCATGGTCAACGGCCTCGGTGTGCTGGGCTGGGGCGTCGGCGGCATCGAGGCCGAGGCCGCGATGCTCGGCCAGCCGGTCTCCATGCTCATCCCGCGCGTCGTCGGCTTCAAGCTGACCGGCGAGCTGCCCGCCGGCACCACCGCCACCGACCTGGTGCTGACCATCACCGAGATGCTGCGCAAGCACGGTGTCGTCGGCAAGTTCGTCGAGTTCTACGGTGAGGGCGTCGCCGCCACCTCCCTCGCGAACCGCGCCACCATCGGCAACATGTCGCCGGAGTTCGGCTCCACCGCCGCGGTCTTCCCGATCGACGGCGAGACCCTGAACTACCTCAAGCTCACCGGCCGCTCCGCGCAGCAGGTCGCGCTCGTCGAGGCGTACGCCAAGGAGCAGGGCCTCTGGCTGGACCCGGCCGCCGAGCCGGACTTCTCCGAGAAGCTGGAGCTCGACCTCTCCACGGTCGTCCCCTCCATCGCCGGCCCGAAGCGCCCGCAGGACCGCATCGTCCTCGCGAACGCCGCCGCGCAGTTCGCCCAGGACGTCCGCAACTACGTCTCCACCGCCGACGAGGCGGGCGAGGAGTCCTTCCCGGCCTCCGACGCCCCGGCCGTCAGCAACGGCGTCCCGTCGAACCCGGTCGAGGTGACCGCCCCCGACGGCACCACCTACACGATCGACCACGGCGCCGTCACCGTCGCCGCGATCACCTCCTGCACCAACACGTCGAACCCGTACGTGATGGTCGCCGCCGCGCTCGTCGCGAAGAAGGCCACCGAGAAGGGCCTGACCCGCAAGCCGTGGGTCAAGACCACCCTCGCCCCGGGCTCGAAGGTCGTCACCGACTACTTCGACAAGGCGGGCCTCACCCCGTACCTCGACAAGGTCGGCTTCAACCTCGTCGGCTACGGCTGCACCACCTGCATCGGCAACTCCGGCCCGCTGCCGGAGGAGGTCTCCAAGGCCGTCAACGAGCACGACCTGGCCGTGACCTCGGTGCTCTCGGGCAACCGCAACTTCGAGGGTCGCATCAACCCCGACGTCAAGATGAACTACCTGGCCTCCCCGCCGCTGGTCGTCGCGTACGCCATCGCGGGCTCCATGAAGGTGGACATCACCAAGGACGCCCTCGGCGTCGACCAGGACGGCAAGCCCGTCTACCTGGCCGACATCTGGCCGTCGGAGGCCGAGGTCAACGACGTCGTCGCCAACGCCATCGGCGAGGACATGTTCAACAAGTCCTACCAGGACGTCTTCGCGGGCGACGCCCAGTGGCAGGCGCTGGAGATCCCGACCGGCAGCACCTTCGAGTGGGACGCCGAGTCCACCTACGTCCGCAAGCCCCCGTACTTCGAGGGCATGACGATGGAGACCACCCCGGTCACCGACATCGTCGGCGCCCGCGTCCTGGCCAAGCTGGGCGACTCGGTCACCACCGACCACATCTCCCCGGCCGGTGCCATCAAGGCCGACACCCCGGCCGGCAAGTACCTCACCGAGCACGGTGTGGAGCGTCGTGACTTCAACTCCTACGGCTCGCGCCGAGGCAACCACGAGGTCATGATCCGCGGCACGTTCGCCAACATCCGCCTGCGCAACCAGATCGCGCCGGGCACCGAGGGCGGCTACACCCGCGACTTCACCGTCGAGGGCGCGCCGGTGTCGTTCATCTACGACGCCTCGCAGAACTACCAGGCCGCCGGCACCCCGCTGGTCATCCTGGGCGGCAAGGAGTACGGCTCCGGTTCGTCCCGTGACTGGGCCGCCAAGGGCACCGCGCTCCTCGGCGTCAAGGCCGTCATCACCGAGTCGTACGAGCGCATCCACCGCTCGAACCTCATCGGCATGGGCGTCCTGCCGCTCCAGTTCCCGGCCGGCCAGTCGGCCGACTCGCTCGGCCTGACCGGCGAGGAGACCTTCTCCATCGCGGGCGTCACGGAGCTGAACGACGGCACCACGCCGAGCACGGTGAAGGTCACCACCGACACCGGTGTCGAGTTCGACGCGGTCGTCCGCATCGACACCCCCGGCGAGGCGGACTACTACCGCAACGGCGGCATCATGCAGTACGTGCTGCGCAACCTGATCCGCGGCTGACGGATCGGATGAACGGCAAGGGCCCCGCTCCTCGGAAGAGGAGCGGGGCCCTTTCGTGCGCTCACCCGCGGGCGGGTGGACGACCGGCGCGCCGGAGGATCAGAACAGCTGCTTGAAGCCGTTCCAGCCGCCCGTGCCGATCTTGACGCGGTTGTAGAACGGCGTGGTGGCGTTGCCCGTGCCCTTGTACAGCCACAGGGCGCCGGCGGCGTCACGGGCCATCAGGTCCGTGACACCGTCGTAGTTGATGTCGCCGACGGAGACCAGGGCGTTGAAGCCGCCCCAGCCGGCGCTGATCTTGGTACGACCGGTGAAGGGCGTCTTGTAGTTGCCCGTGCCCTTGTACAGCCAGAGCACGCCGGCGCCGTCGCGGGCGACGAGGTCGGCCTTGCCGTCGCTGGTCAGGTCGCCCTTGCCGGCGAGCTGGTTGTAGCCGCCCCAGCCCGCGGAGATCTTGGTGCGGGTGGTCAGGCTGCCCGTGCCGTAGCCCAGGTAGTGCCACAGCACACCCGCGGAGTCGCGGGCGAGCAGGTCGTCGGCGGCCGCACCACCGGTGTTGCCGACCGAGACCAGCTTGTTGTAGATGCCCCAGCCGGCGCCGATCTTGCGGGGGGTGGTGTTCCACTTGGTGTAGTAGAGCGTGCCGCCCGTGACGTCGAACAGGCCGTCGGACTTGCCGTCGGCGGTCTGGTCGACCTGGTTGATGTGCTGGCTGTAGTTCCAGCCGGTGCCCGAGTTCTCGGTGGGGAGCGTGAGCCCGCCCTGGCCGTTCGGGACGTAACCGTAGATGGTGCCGGCGCTGTTGACGCCGTACAGCGCGTTCACCGGGGTGACGGCAGCGGTGGACGCGGCGAAGGCGCTCGCGTTCGACGCCTGCTGCTGGACACCCGACACCGAACGCTGCGGCGCGTCGGCCGCCACAGCGGCGGTGGTGGTGCCGACGAGGGCGGCGGTTATCGCCGCGACGGTGACACGGGACAGGACGCCCGCGCGGTTCAGGCCAGAAGAGTTGGCCACGTAGTACTCCAGATCCGAGTGGAATGAGTCGGTTCCCGCCGCGCGCACACCCGAGGGGCGCAGGCAGCGGGCTCTCTATGATCCAGGATCCTTCTTACGGGATCTTCACCTGGCAACTGGTTTGTGACACAACTGTTTCGGTCCAAGATCATATGTCCTGTTTGTCGTACGGTATCCCGCCTGTTCCGCCAGGCCGTGTGGCGAAGTCCCGCCGAACAGGCCCCAGTACGGGCACCTTCGGGGTGGTGTCAAGGGTGTCGGTTCACGAAGGGTTGGACGAAACGCCGCAAGATCCGGCGTGCTTATCGCGCAGGTCTCAACTCGGGAAAGATGGCCGTGAAAACCTGCTTTCGATCTTGCTCCGGCGAAGGGAAGTGGACTATACCTGTCGGCGTCCAGCCAGTCGTTTCCATCGGACGACGGCCCGACGCCTGCACGACCCGGCTGCAAATGACCGCGGTGGCGGGGCCCTTCGCCTGTGGCGAGTGAGTACGACGGGCGACCGGTACACCGCCTGAGTCCTGAATGAAGGCGAGGACTTGAGCATGGGATCCACCTCCGCACAGACCAATGAGGGCGGCCTCGGCCGTCGCGATCTGATCAAGCGGTCCGCCGCTATCGGTCTGATCTCGGTGCCGACGATGAGCTTCCTGTCCGCCTGTGCGAGCAGTGACAGCGGTGGCAACGGAAAGGTCGAGAAGGGCACGAAGTCCGAAAAGAACCCGCTCGGGGTGAACGAGTCGGCCCCGCTCGATTTCGTCCTCTTCGACGGTGGATTCGGACAGGACTACGCCAAGGACGCGGTCAAGGTCTACGAGACGAATTACCCGAAGGCCAAGGTCAAGTTCACCCCCACCCAGAAGATCACCACCACGCTCCAGCCGCGCTTCAACGGCGGCAACCCGCCGGACCTCATCGACAACTCCGGCGCCGAGCAGATGGACATGGGCGTCCTCGTCGGCCAGAAGCAGCTCGCGGACCTCACCCCGCTGCTGGACGCGCCCTCGATCGACGACCCGAGCAAGAAGGTCCGCGACACCCTGCGTCCGGGCATCGTCGAGATGGGCCAGTTCGACGGCGAGCAGTGCTGGATCCTCAACTACGCCTACACCGTCTACGGCGTCTGGTACTCGCAGAAGCTCCTCGACTCGCTCGACGCGAAGTACCCCGAGACCTGGGACGAGATGCTGGCCGTCTGCGAGAAGGCCAAGAAGAAGGGCATCGCGGGCTGGACGTACGCGGGCAAGCACCCGTACTACCTCCCCTTCTCGCTCTACCCGATGATCGCCAAGGTCGGCGGCCGCGAGGTCCTGGACGCCATCGACAACCTGGAGCCGAAGGCGTGGGAGCACCCCGCGGTCAAGGCGTGTTTCGAGGCGTACTACGAGCTCTTCAAGAAGGGCTACATCCTCCAGGGCACCCCGGGCCTCGACCACATCCAGTCGCAGACCGCCTGGACCGAGGGCAAGGCGCTGTTCATCCCGAACGGCTCCTGGGTGGAGAACGAGGCGGCCAAGACCATGCCCGCCGACTTCGCGCTCTCCGTCTCCGCCCCGACCGGCATCGACGCCTCCGACAAGATGCCCTTCGGCACCATCTGGGCCGCCGGCGGCGAGCCCTTCATCGTCCCGGCCAAGGCGGCGAACGCCGAGGGCGGCATGGAGCAGCTGCGCATCATGCTCAGCGAGGCGTCCTCCAAGAACTTCACCCAGTCGGTGAAGTCCCTGACCGCCCTCAACGGCGGCACCGACGGCATCGAGCTCTCCCCCGGCCTCAAGTCCGGTGTCGCCGCGCTGGAGAAGGCCGGCCAGAACGTCGTCAACCCGCGCCTGCAGGACTGGTACGTCGCCCTCCAGAAGGAGAAGATCGGTGTCGCCGGCATCGGCGAGATGATGGCCGGCCGCGCCACCCCGGCCGAGACGATCAAGAAGATCCAGAAGTACGCCGACGAGGCGGCCAAGGACTCGTCGATCAAGCACTACAAGCACTGACGAACAGTGCCGGGGCCCCTTCCCGCCGACCGGGAGCGGGCCCCGGCCACTTCGCGCGCAGCACCGGCGGCGCGCCTCCGCGGGAAGATCGGGGTCGGTAGGAATGCAACACGGCAAGTACCGTTTCATCGTGGGGTTCCTGGCGGCCCCGCTCGCGCTCTACGTGCTCTTCGTCATCTGGCCGTTCGTCCAGTCCATCTACTACTCCTTCACGGACTGGACCGGACTGAGTCCCGAATTCGGGATGGTCGGATTCGACAACTACAGCAGAATGCTGGACGACGAGATCTTCTGGAAATCGCTCCAGCACAGTCTGACCTTCGCGGTGGTGCTGCCGCTGGTGACCGTCGGTCTCGCGCTCTTCTTCGCCTTCATGCTCAATGTCGGCGGTCGGCGCCGCAGGGGGGCGGCGATCGCGGGTGTGCGCGGTTCGTCCTTCTACAAAATCGTGTACTTCTTCCCGCAGGTGCTGTCGATCGCGATCGTGGCGCTGCTCTTCCAGTTCGCGTACAACCCGAATAGCGGAGCCATCAATTCCGTATTGAAGGGCGTCGGTCTGGGCAGCGTCCAGCCGGACTGGCTCGGCGATCCGGACCTCGCCCTGATCTGCGTGATGATGGTCCTCGTCTGGTCCACGGTCGGATTCTTCGTCGTCCTCTTCTCGGCCGGCATGGCGTCCATTCCGAGGGATTTCTACGAGGCCGCCCTGCTCGACGGCGCGAACCGCTTCACCACGTTCTTCAAGATCACCCTGCCGCTGCTCTGGGACACCGTGCAGTCCGGCTGGATCTACATGGGCATCCTCGCGCTCGGCGCGGAGTCCTTCGCGGTCGTCCAGATCATGACCGTCGGCCCCTCCGGCGGCGGGCCCGACTACTCCACCATCGTCCTGCCGCTGTACGTCTACCAGAAGGCGTTCCGGGACGGTCAGGCCGCCTACGCAACGACCATCGGCGTCGCGCTCCTCGTCGTCACGCTCGCCTTCGCGGCCGTCGTGATGAAGCTGGGCCGGCGCGAGCGGCTGGAGTTCTGATGAAGACGACCGACACTGCCTCGACCGGCGTCGAGGACACCCCCGGCTCCCCGGCCGGCCCGGGACCCACCCTCGGCAAGAGCTCCGAGCCCGCCGCCGTCAAGGACTCGAAGAGCGAGGGCAGGACGCTCAACGTCTTCTCCCACGGCATCCTGATCCTCTGGGCGGTCATGGTCGTCACGCCGCTCCTCTGGGCGGTGATGACCTCGTTCAAGACCGACCGGGCCATCTTCACCTCGCCGTGGTCGCTCCCCGACAAGCTGCACTTCGAGAACTGGTCGCGCGCCTGGACCGAGGCGCACATGAGCGACTACTTCCTGAACACGATCCTGGTGGTCGGCGGCTCGCTCCTCGGCACCCTGCTGCTCGGTTCGATGGCGGCCTACGTACTGGCCCGCTTCGACTTCCCGGGCAACCGCTTCATCTACTTCCTCTTCATCGGAGGGATGAGCTTCCCGATCATCCTGGCGCTGGTGCCGCTGTTCTACGTGATGCAGAACATGGCCCTGCTGAACACGCTCCACGGCCTGATCATCGTCTACATCGCGTACTCGCTGCCGTTCACCGTCTTCTTCCTCACCGCCTTCTTCCGCACCCTGCCGACCTCGGTGGCGGAGGCGGCGTTCGTGGACGGCGCCTCGCACACCAGGACCTTCTTCCAGGTGATGCTGCCCATGGCGAAGCCCGGCCTCATCAGCGTCGGCATCTTCAACTTCCTCGGCCAGTGGAACCAGTACCTGCTGCCGACGGTGCTCAACACCGAACCGGAGAACAAGGTGCTCTCGCAGGGTCTCGTCCAGCTCGCGGTCAGCCAGGGCTACAAGGGCGACTGGTCCGGTCTCTTCGCCGGTCTGGTGATGGCGATGCTCCCCGTCCTCGCGGCGTACATCATCTTCCAGCGGCAGGTGGTGGCGGGTCTGACCGCCGGCGCCGTGAAGTGACCCCCGGGGCGTCGAGCCCCTCCCGAATCCGCCCGAAGGGCCCCCGGCGCACCGCGCGCCGGGGGCCCTTCGCATCGTGTGACCCGTACCGTCCGCCACTCAAGGTCTTGACGGGGAGCAAGCCGAAAGAGTCCCCTTAGAGTTCACATGTTGGAGAAAACGGTGGGAGTGAGTGAGTCGATGGAGACTCCGGGGTCGCAGACGTCTCTGCACAGGGCCAATCTCGAACGGGTCGTCCGGGCGGTGCGGATGGCCGGCTCGCTCACCCAGGCGGAGATCGCACGGGCGACGGGCCTCTCCGCCGCCACGGTCTCCAACATCGTGCGGGAGCTGAAGGACGGCGGCACCGTCGAGGTCACGCCGACCTCCGCCGGGGGCCGCCGGGCCCGCAGCGTCTCGCTCTCCGGCGACGCAGGCATCGTGATCGGCGTCGACTTCGGCCATACGCACCTCCGGGTCGCGGTCGGCAACCTCGCCCACCAGGTGCTCGCCGAGGAGGCCGAGCCGCTCGACGTCGACGCCTCCGCCGCCGAGGGCTTCGACCGGGCGGAGCAGCTCGTCAACCGGCTGATCCAGGCCACCGGCATCGGCCGGGACAAGGTCATCGGCGTCGGACTCGGCGTGCCCGGCCCGATCGACGTCTCCTCCGGCACCCTCGGGTCGACCTCGATCCTGCCGGGGTGGAGCGGCATCAATCCGGCCGAGGAGCTCAGCGGCCGGCTCGGCGTGCCCGTCCACGTCGACAACGACGCCAACCTCGGCGCCCTCGGCGAGCTGGTCTGGGGGAGCGGCCGGGGCGTCAAGGACCTGGCGTACATCAAGGTGGCCAGCGGTGTCGGCGCCGGCCTGGTGATCGACGGGCGGGTCTACCGGGGCCCGGGCGGCACCGCGGGCGAGATCGGGCACATCACGCTCGACGAGTCCGGCCCGGTCTGCCGCTGCGGCAACCGGGGCTGCCTGGAGACCTTCACGGCGGCCCGGTACGTCCTGCCGCTGCTCCAGCCCAGCCACGGCCCCGACCTGACCATGGAACGGGTGGTGCAGCTGGCCCGGGAGGGCGACCCCGGCTGCCGGCGGGTGATCGCGGACGTCGGCCGGCACATCGGCAGCGGCATCGCCAACCTCTGCAATCTCCTGAACCCGAGCCGCGTGGTCCTCGGCGGCGACCTCGCCGAGGCCGGCGAGCTGGTCCTGGCGCCCATCAGGGACTCCGTCTCGCGGTACGCGATCCCCAGTGCCGCCCGGCAGCTCTCGCTCGCCCAGGGGGCCTTGGGCGGCCGCGCGGAGGTGCTCGGCGCGCTGGCCCTCGTCCTGAGCGAGATGGGCGATTCGACCCTGTTGGAGAGTGCCCTGCCCACGGCCGCTCCGGTCTCCCGGCTTGCCTTCACTTAGATAACGAACACCACCGTTGTCATCTCGTTAAGAATTTACTTCTTGACGGCAACGTTGCGGCCGAGTTGACTTCGGGACACCTCGGCCGCAACGTCGCGGCCTCGTCAGGGAGGCAACCCACATGAACGCAGTGACGCGTCGTGCCGTCATAGCAACGGCCGCGGTCTCGATGGCTCTCTCGCTCGCCGCCTGCGGCCAGGCCGGCGGCGACGACAGCAAGGACAAGGGCAGCTCGACCAAGATCGGTCTGCTCCTTCCCGAGAACAAGACCTCGCGCTACGAGGCGCTCGACAAGCCGCAGTTCGAGAAGGCCGTCAAGGCCGCCTGCGGCGACTGCGAGATCGTCTACAACAACGCGGTCTCCGACGTCGTGAAGCAGAAGCAGCAGTTCGACCAGCTGATCGCCGACGGCGTCAAGGTCATCGCGCTCGACCCGGTCGACGCCGAGAAGGCCGCGGGCTGGGTCAAGGACGCCAAGGCCAAGGGCGTCAAGGTCGTCGCGTACGACCGTGCCGTCGCCGGCGCCGACGCCTACGTCAGCCACGACAACAACAAGGTCGGCGAGCTCCAGGGCCAGGCCCTGATCACCGCCCTCGGCGCCAAGGCCGCCTCCGCCAACGTCGTCATGATCAACGGCGACGAGAAGGACCCGAACGCCGGGCTCTTCAAGAAGGGCGCCCACACCGCGCTCGACGGCAAGGTCGGCAAGATCGCCTACGAGGCGTCCGGCGAGTGGGACCCGAAGATCGCCGGCGAGAAGATGGCCGCCGCCATCTCCTCCCTCGGCAAGGACAAGATCGCCGCGGTCTACTCCGCCAACGACGGCATGGCCGGCGGCATCATCACGTCCCTCGAGAACGCGGGCATCAAGGGCATCCCGGTGGGTGGCCAGGACGCCGAGGTCGCGGGCATCCAGCGGATCATCGCCGGCACGCAGACCTTCACGATCTACAAGTCGCCGCTGCAGCTGGCCCCCGAGGCCGCCAAGTTCGCGGTGAACCTGCTCCAGGGCAAGGACGTGGGCGCCCAGGGCACCACCGACGGCGTGCCGTCGACGCTCTTCGCCCCGGTCGTGGTCGACAAGGCCAACATCCAGTCCACGGTGGTCCAGGACGGCATCTACAAGGCCGCCGACCTCTGCACGGCGGACCTCGCCGCCAAGTGCACCGAGCTGGGCATCAAGTAACCCTGCCCCACCCCGCCGCCGGGCCGCTCGCAGGCCCGGCGCACGGATCCCGGAACGGAGCGCCCCGGCGCCCCGCAGCCCGTTCCCACGGAATGAGGCGCCACCGGCTGCGTACAGAGGGTGAACACCCCCTCGTACCGCCGGGAGGCGCACGGCGCCCGGATCCGTACCCCTCAAGCCCGTCCGGCCCCCGGCCGACCCAGACCCCGCTGTCGGTCCGGGGGCCGGACGAGCCCAGCCCCCCTCGAACTTTGGCGCTGCACCGGCGGCGCGACATGCCGCCGCCCGCGGGCGGCGAAGGAGTTGGTTCACGTGTCCCAGACGCCCGTGCTGGCGTTGCGCGGGATCTTCAAGCGATTCGGAGCGGTCCAGGTCCTCTCCGGTGTCGATCTCGAAGTCCACGCAGGAGAGGTCGTCGCGCTCGTCGGCGACAACGGAGCGGGAAAGTCCACGCTGGTCAAGACGATCGCCGGCGTGCACCCCATCGACGAGGGCGTCATCGAGTGGGAGGGCGAGCAGGTCGACATCCAGCGCCCGCACGACTCCCAGAACCTCGGTGTCGCGACCGTCTACCAGGACCTCGCGCTCTGCGACAACCTCGACGTCGTCGCCAACCTGTTCCTCGGCCGCGAGATCAAGAAGGGCGGCGTCCTCGACGAGGTCGCCATGGAGAAGCGGGCCAAGGACCTGCTCTCCACGCTCTCCATCCGCATCCCCAGCGTCCGCATCCCCGTCGCCGCCCTCTCCGGCGGCCAGCGCCAGGTCGTCGCCATCGCGCGCGCCCTGGTCGGCGACCCCAAGATCGTGATCCTGGACGAGCCGACCGCCGCCCTCGGCGTCGAGCAGACCGCCCAGGTCCTCGACCTGGTCGAGCGGCTGCGCGAGCAGGGCCTCGGCGTCATCCTCATCAGCCACAACATGGCCGACGTGAAGGCCGTCGCCGACACGGTGGCGGTGCTGCGCCTGGGCCGCAACAACGGCACCTTCCCGGTGGCCACCACCACGCACGAAGAGATCATCGCCGCGATCACCGGTGCCACGGACAACGCCGTGACCCGACGCCAGGCCCGCAACGCGGAGGTAGCGAAGTGAGCAAGACCCCTCCCACCGCGAGCGACCAGGCAGCCGTGCCGGACCCCCGCACCCCGGAGACCGAGGTCGCGGCGACCGAGGCCCCGGCCCCGGCCGCGGTCCCGGCCGTCGACCCCCGCCTCCTCGTCCGCGAGCAGGGCTTCAAGGGCTACGTCGACGAGTTCAAGCGCAAGATCCGCTCCGGCGAGATCGGCTCGCTGCCGGTCGTCATCGGCCTGATCGTCATCGGCATCGTCTTCCAGGCGCTGACCGGCAACTTCATCACCTCGTACAACCTCGACCAGATCACGCTGTACGCGGTCGGCCCCGGCATCATGGCCGTCGGCATCGTCTTCGTGCTGCTGCTCGGCGAGATCGACCTCGCCGTCGGCTCCGTGGCGGGTCTGGCCGGCTCGGTCTGGGGCGTCCTCGGCACGGACATGCCGGACGGCCTCGCGATCCTCCTCGGCATCCTCTCCGGCACCCTCCTGGGCGCCTTCCACGGTCTGGTCTTCGCCAAGATCGGCGTGCCCGCGTTCGTCGTGACCCTGGCCGGCTTCCTCGGCTGGGCCGGTCTCCAGACCTGGGTGATGGGCGACAAGTCGACCATCCCGACGCCGATCGGCAGCTTCGTCGGCGACCTCACGAAGTACTACTTCTCCGACGTCGCCGCCGCCTACGGCCTCGCCGTGGCCGTCGTCGCCGCCTTCTACGTCGCCCAGCTGCGCGACTCCGGCCGCCGCAAGAACGCCGGGCTGCCGCACCGCCCGCAGAGCGAGATCATCCTGCGCACCGCGGTCCTGGCGGTCCTGGTCCTCGTCGCCGCCTACGGCTTCAACCAGGAGCAGGGCCTCCCGCTCTCCCTGGTGATCTTCCTGGTGATCCTGCTCGTCACCGACTTCGTGCTCCGCCGCACCACCTACGGCCGCCAGGTCTTCGCGGTCGGCGGCGGCATCGAGGCCGCCCGCCGCGCCGGCATCAACGTCTCGTGGATCCGGATCTCGGTCTTCATGATCTCCGGCACCATGGGCGCCATCGGCGGTCTGTTCCTCGCCTCCGCGACCGGCGGCGCCGACCGCTCCCTCGGCGGCGGCAACCAGCTGATGATGTGCATCGCCGCCGCGGTCATCGGCGGTACGTCCCTGTTCGGCGGACGCGGCAAGGTCTGGTCGGCGCTCCTGGGCATCCTGGTCATCCAGTCGATCGTCCAGGGCCTGAACCAGATGAACCTCTCCTCCAACGCGATCCAGTACATGATCACGGGAGCGGTCCTGCTCATCGCCGTCATCATCGACTCGGTCTCCCGCAAGACGCAGAAGACGGCGGGACGCGCCTAGGGACCCCGTCCCGCGCGCGTAACGCTCGCCACACCGCCCGGCGCCGCGAAACCGGCGCCGGGCTCTGCTGCGTCCGGAGCAGTGCACGGGACCGCACGGAGCCGTACAGATCAGCGGCGTGTCGGCCGTGAGGGTGACGCCTGACCCCCCGGCCCGATGCCCACGATCCAAGACGGAACATTAGACTCGACAAATCGGCAAGCTCGACCAGCTCAAAGCAAGGAGGCACGGGTGGCTCTGCTGACCCGTATCAGGGGACCGCGAGATCTGGACCGGCTCTCCCCGGAACAGCTGGACCAGCTGGCCGACGAGATCAGGACGTTCCTCGTGGACGCCGTCTCCAAGACCGGCGGGCACCTCGGGCCCAACCTGGGTGTGGTCGAGCTGACCATCGCCCTGCACCGGGTGTTCGACTCCCCGAAGGACCGGGTCCTCTGGGACACCGGCCACCAGAGCTACGTCCACAAGCTCCTCACCGGGCGCCAGGACTTCTCGAAGCTCAAGATGAAGGGCGGCCTCTCCGGCTACCCCTCGCAGGCGGAGTCCGACCACGACGTGATCGAGAACTCGCACGCCTCCACGGTCCTCGGCTGGGCCGACGGCCTCGCCAAGGCGAACGAGGTCCTGAAGAAGGACGACCACGTCGTCGCCGTCATCGGCGACGGCGCGCTCACCGGCGGCATGGCCTGGGAGGCGCTGAACAACATCGCCGCGGCCAAGGACCGCCCGCTCGTCATCGTGGTCAACGACAACGAGCGTTCCTACGCGCCGACCATCGGCGGCCTCGCCAACCACCTGGCGACCCTGCGCACCACCGACGGCTACGAGCGCTTCCTCGCCCGGGGCAAGGACATCCTGGAGCGCACCCCGGTCGTCGGGAAGCCGCTCTACGAGACCCTGCACGGCGCCAAGAAGGGCCTCAAGGACTTCATCGCCCCGCAGGGCATGTTCGAGGACCTCGGCCTCAAGTACGTCGGCCCCATCGACGGCCACGACATCGAGGCCCTGGAGTCCGCGCTGACCCGCGCCAAGCGCTTCGGCGGCCCGGTCATCGTCCACTGCCTCACCGAGAAGGGCCGTGGCTACCAGCCCGCGCTCCAGGACGAGGCCGACCGCTTCCACGCCGTCGGCAAGATCCACCCCGACACCGGCCTGCCCATCGCCTCCTCCGGCGCCGACTGGACCTCGGTCTTCGGCGAGGAGATGGTGAAGCTCGGCGAGGAGCGCGCGGACATCGTCGCCATCACGGCGGCCATGCTCCAGCCCGTCGGCCTCGACCGGTTCGCCAAGGCGTTCCCCGACCGGGTCTTCGACGTCGGCATCGCCGAGCAGCACGCCGCGGTCTCCGCCGCCGGCCTCGCCACCGGCGGACTCCACCCGGTCTTCGCCGTCTACGCGACCTTCCTCAACCGCGCCTTCGACCAGGTCCTGATGGACGTGGCCCTGCACAAGTGCGGCGTCACCTTCGTCCTGGACCGCGCCGGCGTCACCGGCACCGACGGCGCCTCCCACAACGGCATGTGGGACATGTCGATCCTCCAGGTCGTGCCCGGCCTGAGGCTCGCCGCGCCGCGCGACGCCGACCAGGTCCGCGCCCAGCTGCGCGAGGCCGTCGAGGTCACCGACGCCCCCACCGTGGTCCGCTTCTCCAAGGGCGCGGTCGGCCCGGCGGTGCCCGCGCTGCGGCGCGTCGGCGGCATGGACGTGCTCCGCGAGCCCGGCAGCGACACCCCGGACGTCCTCCTGGTCTCCGTCGGCGCGCTGGCCCCGATGTGCCTGGAGATCGCCGACCTCCTCGACAACCACGGCATCTCCACCACCGTGGTCGACCCCCGCTGGGTCAAGCCCGTCGACGAGGCCCTCGCCCCGCTGGCCGAACGCCACCGGGTCGTCGTCACCGTCGAGGACAACAGCCGCGTCGGCGGCGTCGGCTCGGCCGTCTCGCAGGCGCTGCGCGACGCCGGTGTCGACGTGCCGCTGCGTGACTTCGGCATCCCGCCGCGCTTCCTCGACCACGCCTCGCGCGGCGAGGTGATGGCCGAGATCGGGCTGACCGCGCCGGACATCGCGCGCCAGGTCACCGGTCTGGTCTCGCGGCTCGACGGCCGTTTCGACCCCAGCGCGCAGGCCGTGGAGCCCGCCCGCGACTGACCCCGCCCCCACGGCACCGGTCACCGTGCGTGACCCTTGGGCCGGTCGGCTCACCCTCCCGGGTGCCGACCGGCCCTTTCGCGTGCATGCTGACTCTGAGCGGGCAGGCGTATCCCAGCCACCCGCCCGCGGTGGCCCAGAGCGACCGAGGTCCAGGCACGGCGCGGAGGTACCAGTGTGAGTACGGATCAGCAGCCACGGGCGAACTCCGGAATCTTCCGGACCAAGACGGTCGAGCAGTCGATCCGCGACACGGAGGAACCGGAGCACGCACTCCGGAAGTCCCTGTCCGCCTGGGATCTGACGGTGTTCGGCGTCGGTGTCATCATCGGCACCGGCATCTTCGTGCTCACGGGCAAGGTGGCCAAGGAGAACGCCGGGCCGGCCACGGCCCTCGCCTTCGTCGCGGCGGGCATCGTCTGCGCCCTCGCCGCCCTCTGCTACGCCGAGTTCGCCTCCACCGTCCCGGTGGCCGGATCGGCGTACACCTTCGCGTACGCCTCCATCGGCGAACTGCCCGCCTGGATCATCGGCTGGGACCTCGTCCTGGAGTTCGCGCTCGGCACGGCGGTGGTCGCCGTCGGCTGGTCGGGCTACGTGCGCTCGCTGATGGACAACATCGGCTGGCACCTACCGGCCTCGCTCGAAGGGCCGGACGTGGCGGGGGGCACCTTCGACATCCTGGCCTTCCTGCTCGTCCTCGTGCTGACGGTGGTCCTCGTCCTCGGCATGAAGCTGTCGGCCCGGATCACCGCGGTCGTCGTGGCGATCAAGGTCACCGTGGTCATGATCGTGATCATCGCCGGCCTGTTCTTCATCGTCGGCGACAACTACAAGCCGTTCATCCCGCCGGCCGTCACCCCCGAGGGCGGCGGCTCCAGCTGGGACTCCCCGATGGTCCAGCTGATCTTCGGATACGAGCCCACGAACTTCGGCGTCATGGGCATCTTCACCGCCGCCTCCGTGGTCTTCTTCGCCTTCATCGGCTTCGACGTGGTGGCGACCGCCGCCGAGGAGACCAAGCTGCCGCAGCGGGACATGCCCCGGGGCATCCTCGGCTCGCTCCTCATCTGCACCGTGCTCTACGTGGCCGTGGCGCTCGTCGTGACCGGCATGCAGCACTACACCGAGCTCTCCGTGAGCGCCCCGCTCGCCGACGCCTTCAAGGCGGCCGGACATCCCTTCTACGCGGGCGTGATCAGTTTCGGCGCCGCCGTCGGCCTCACCACGGTCTGTCTGATCCTGCTCCTCGGCCAGACCCGCGTCTTCTTCGCCATGAGCCGCGACGGACTGCTGCCCCGCTTCTTCTCCGTCACGCACCCGCGGTTCAGGACCCCCTACCGGCCGACGATCCTGCTCGGCGTGATCATCGCGATCGTCGCGGGCTTCACCAGCATCAACGAGCTGGCGACCCTGGTGAACATCGGCACCCTCTTCGCCTTCGTCGTCGTCGCGGTCGGTGTCATCGTGCTCCGCCGCACCCGCCCCGACCTGCCCCGGGCCTTCCGCACCCCGTGGGTCCCGGCGCTGCCGATCATCTCGATCGCCGCCTCGGTCTGGCTGATGCTGAACCTGCCGGGGGAGACCTGGTTCCGGTTCGCCGTGTGGATGGTGATCGGCTTCGTCGTGTACTTCCTGTACGGCCGCCGTCACAGTCGGTTGGGCCGGGAGGGCGCGGAAGCCCGGTACTGAGGGGCGGCCGGAATCCGGGCGACGGGCGCGGGTCGGAGCGCCGGAACGGGCGACTACAGTCGGCTCGTACCCGACCCGTAACCCGATGACCGGAGTGCTGGACCCCTCATGGCGAATCGATCCGAGGCCCCCACCGCCCACCCCCACGGTGCCCCTGCCACCCCGCAGTTGCGGGGAGCCTGGCTGGCCCGTGGGAAGGAGGGCAGATTCAGCGTCTACCTGCCCCGGAACGGCGAAGTGGTGCGCTGGACCGAAGGCGCCGACGGCCGCTGGAGCGAGCCCTTCTCGCTCGGCGGCGGCGGTCTGACGCCGGGCCTCTCCGCGGCCCAGGGGGCCGACGGGTACGTCCACCTCGTCGGGATGCGCCCGGTGGCCGGGAAGCCGGAGCACGTCGAACTGGTGCACACCACGCAGTACCAGACGGGCCGTCCGGCCCTGGAGTGGAAGTCCATCACCCACCCCAACGGCGCCTCGTACCACTGGACCGGCAACCCCAGCGTCACCGTGGACGGCATCGGCCGCGCCTACGTCTTCTCGCGCAACGGTGGCGGCGGCATCAGCGTGCGGGCCCAGAAGGACGCCGGCGGCTGGCACCCCTGGTGGGACCTGGTCGGCTCCAAGACCGACCCCTCGCCGGTCGCCCTCACCAACGGCTCGGGCTTCGTCGAGCTCTACACCTCGCACGCCACGGGCCTGCTGCGCTACGTGCAGCGCGAGTCCGGCGGCAAGCCGATCCGCGAGGAGATCCTGCCCGCCGCCGTCACCATGGGCACCCTGGCGGGCGTCACCGGCCCCTCGGGCCACTGCACCCTCTTCTACGTCGACCACGACGGCCGGGTGTGCGCCTGGTCGCCCGAGCGCTCCCTGAAGCCGACGTACCTGGCGGACGCCCTCGGCACCGGCCCGCTCACCGCCACCCGCTGCCTCGTCGACGGCCTGGACTGCACCGTGCTGGCCCAGCAGAACGAGGACGGCCGGCTGGCGCTCGCCGCCTACCCGAGCGAGCAGGAGGACGCCGGCGCCCGCTGGTCGGAGACGGGCGAGCGGCACGGCCCGCTGGTCACCACCCTCACCCGCGCCGACGACGAGAGCCTCGTCGCGGTGGCCCTCGTCGACGAGACCTCGCTGATCACCACGCGGCAGCGGCCCGGGGCTGACGGCCTGGCCGTGGAGAACTGGCGCCCCCTGTTCTGAGCGCACACGCGAACGGCCCCGGCACCTGGGAAGGTGCCGGGGCCGTTCGCGTACCCGTTCGAGCGGGCGAACCGGTGTTACGCCGGGACGCTCGCCACGCCCTGGGCGAGGAAGGTCTTGCCGTTGACGCGCTCGGAGACGCCTTCACGGTCCAGGTACGGCGTGATGCCGCCCAGGTGGAAGGGCCAGCCCGCGCCGGTGATCAGGCAGAGGTCGATGTCCTGCGCCTCGGCGACGACACCCTCCTCCAGCATCAGGCCGATCTCCTGCGCCACCGCGTCCAGGACGCGGTCGCGGACCTGCTCCTCGGTCAGGACGGAGTCGCCCTGGACGAGGAGGGCGGCGACCTCCGGGTCGAGCTCCGGCTTGAAGCCGTTCTCGGCGTTGTAGACGTAGAAGCCGCGCTTGCCGGCCTCGACGACGCGCTTGAGGTTCGGCGAGACGGTGAAGCGCTCCGGGAAGGAGCGGTTCAGGGTCTCGGAGACGTGCAGGCCGATGGCCGGGCCCACGAGCTCCAGGAGCACCAGCGGGGACATCGGCAGACCGAGCGGCTCGATGGCCTTCTCGGCCGTCTCGACCGAGGTGCCCTCGTCGATGACGTTCTGGATCTCGCCCATGAAGCGGGTCAGGATGCGGTTCACGACGAACGCCGGGGCGTCCTTGGTGAGGACCGCGGTCTTCTTCAGCTTCTTGGCGACACCGAACGCGGTGGCCAGCGAGGCGTCGTCCGTCTTCTCGCCGCGGACGATCTCCAGGAGCGGGAGGATCGCGACCGGGTTGAAGAAGTGGAAGCCGACCACGCGCTCCGGGTGCCGGAGCTGGGAGGCCATCTCCGAGACGGACAGCGAGGAGGTGTTGGTGGCGAGGATCGCGTGCGCCGGGGCGACCGCCTCGACCTCCGCGAACACCTTCTGCTTGACGGACATCTCCTCGAACACGGCCTCGATGATGAAGTCCGCGTCCGCGAAGCCCGCCGCCTTGTCCAGGACACCGGAGACCAGGCCCTTGAGGCGGTTGGCCTTGTCCTGGTTGATGCGGCCCTTGCCGAGCAGCTTCTCGATCTCGGCGTGGACGTAGCCCACGCCCTTGTCGACGCGCTCCTGGTCGATGTCGGTCAGGACGACCGGCACCTCGAGGCGGCGCAGGAAGAGCAGGGCGAGCTGGGAGGCCATCAGGCCGGCGCCGACGACACCGACCTTGGTGACCGGGCGGGCCAGCGACTTGTCCGGGGCGCCCGCGGGGCGCTTGCCGCGCTTCTGCACCAGGTTGAAGGCGTAGATGCCGGAGCGGAGCTCCCCGCCCATGATCAGGTCCGCGAGGGCCTGGTCCTCGGCGTCGAAGCCCTTCTGCAGGTCCCCGTCCTTGGCGGCCTCGATGATGTCGAGGGCGCGGTAGGCGGCCGGGGCGGCGCCGTGCACCTTGGCGTCGGCGACCAGACGCCCCTTGGCGACGGCCTGGTCCCAGGCGTCGCCGCGGTCGACCTCGGGGCGCTCGACGGTCACGGAGCCGTTGAGGACGGAAGCCGTCCAGATCAGCGACTGCTCCAGGAAGTCCGCGCCCTCGAACAGCGCGTCGGCGATGCCGAGCTCGAAGACCTGCTTGCCCTTGAGCTGACGGTTCTGGTTCAGCGAGTTCTCGATGATGACCGAGACGGCCTTCTCCGCGCCGATCAGGTTCGGCAGGATGGCGCAGCCGCCCCAGCCGGGCACCAGGCCGAGGAAGACCTCGGGCAGCGAGAAGGCCGGCAGGGCCTTCGACACGGTGCGGTAGGTGCAGTGCAGACCGACCTCGACGCCGCCGCCCATGGCCGCGCCGTTGTAGTACGCGAAGGTCGGCACGGCGAGCGCGGACAGACGCTTGAAGACGTCGTGGCCGCCCTTGCCGATGGCGAGCGCCTCGTCGTGCTTCTTCAGCAGCTCGACGCCCTTGAGGTCGGCGCCGACCGCGAAGATGAACGGCTTGCCGGTGATGCCGACGCCGGTGATCTCACCGTTGGCGGCCTCGGCCTCGACCTGGTCGATCGCCGCGTTGAGGTTGGCCAGCGACTGCGGGCCGAAGGTGGTCGGCTTCGTGTGGTCGAAGCCGTTGTCCAGCGTGATGAGGGCGAACCGGCCCGCACCCGCGGGCAGCTCGAAGTGCCGTACGTGGGCGCTGGTGACGACCTCGTCGGGGAAGAGCTCCGCGGCGCCCTTCAGAAGCTCGGCGGTGGTGCTCACTTGCCCTCCCAGTGGGGGTTTTCCCAGATGACCGTGGCGCCCATGCCGAAGCCGACGCACATCGTGTTGAGGCCGTAGCGGACCTGCGGGTTCTCCTCGAACTGGCGGGCCAGCTGCGTCATGAGCCGGACGCCGGAGGAGGCCAGCGGGTGACCGTAGGCGATGGCGCCGCCGTACTGGTTCACGCGGGCGTCGTCGTCGGCGATGCCGTAGTGCTCCAGGAAGGCGAGGACCTGGACCGCGAACGCCTCGTTGACCTCGAACAGGCCGATGTCCTCGATGGACAGGCCGGCCTGGGCGAGGGCCTTCTCGGTCGCGGGGATCGGGCCGTAGCCCATGACCTCGGGCTCGACGCCGGCGAAGGCGTACGAGACGAGGCGCATCTTGACCGGGAGGTCGTTCTCGCGGGCGAAGTCCTCGGAGGCGATGATCGAGGCGGTGGCGCCGTCGTTCAGGCCGGCCGCGTTGCCCGCGGTGACGTTGCCGTGGACGCGGAACGGCGTCTTCAGGTTCGCCAGCGACTCCAGGGTGGTGCCCGGGCGCATCGGCTCGTCGGCGGTGACCAGGCCCCAGCCGGTCTCACCGGTGGAGGCGTCGGTGCGGCGCACCGAGATCGGCACCAGGTCCTGCTGGATCTTGCCGTCGGCGTACGCCTTGGCGGCCTTCTCCTGCGAGCGCACGGCGTACTCGTCGGCGCGCTGCTTGGTGATGCTCGGGTAGCGGTCGTGCAGGTTCTCGGCGGTCATGCCCATGAACAGGGCGGACTCGTCGACGAGCTTCTCCGACACGAAGCGCGGGTTCGGGTCGACGCCCTCGCCCATGGGGTGGCGGCCCATGTGCTCGACACCACCGGCGATGACGGCGTCGTACGCGCCGAAGGCGATCGAACCGGCGACGCTGGTGACGGCCGTGAGGGCGCCGGCGCACATGCGGTCGATGGAGTAGCCCGGCACCGACTGCGGCAGGCCGGCGAGGATGCCCGCCGTGCGGCCGAGGGTCAGACCCTGGTCGCCGATCTGCGTGGTCGCGGCGATGGCGACCTCGTCGATGCGCGCGGGGTCGAGGCCCGGGTTGCGGCGCAGCAGCTCCCGGATGGCCTTGACGACGAGGTCGTCGGCGCGGGTCTCGTGGTAGATGCCCTTCGGGCCCGCCTTGCCGAACGGGGTGCGGACGCCGTCGACGAAGACGACGTCCCTGACGGTACGAGGCACGATGGCTCTCCTCCAGGGTGCGGGATGGCACTGCTGCGGCACACGCCTAAGCGTGCGCTTGCTCCGCCCATGCTACTTGTGGGTAACCAAGCTGCCCAGTCCTTGGCGCCCAAGCGGCGAAGGTCACATCCGCGGCCGGGTGCGCGAAGGCCCCCGGCGGGGCTGCCGGGGGCCTTCGCGACGGGGCGGCGGGACCGGCCGGGTCACGCCGTCGCCGACAGGGCCTTCACCAGGAGGGGGGTCACCAGGCCGACCTGCCAGGGGCGGGCGCCGTGGGAGGCGAGGGCGGCGGAGACGGTGTCCGGGGTGGCCGGCGACGGGGGTTCCCAGCAGACGCGGCGGACCGTGTCGGGGGTGATGAGGTTCTCCTGCGGGAGGTTGAGCTCCTCGGCGAGGGCGGAGACCGCGGTGCGTGCCGCCGCGAGGCGGGCGGCGGCGGCCGGGTCCTTGTCGGCCCAGGCGCGGGGCGGGGGAGGCCCGGCGACCTGCTGGCCGGGCTGCGGCAGCTCGCTCTCCGGCAGCGCCCGGGCGCGGTCGACGGCGGCCTGCCACTGCTCCAGCTGACGCCGCCCCATGCGGTTGCCGAAGCCGGGCAGGGCGGTGAGCGCGGCCACGTTCACCGGCACCGACAGCGCCGCCTCGACGATGGCCGCGTCGCTCAGGACCTTGCCCGGGGAGACGTCCCGGCGCTGGGCCACCTTGTCCCGGGCCGTCCACAGCTCCCGCACGACCGCCATCTGGCGGCGGCGGCGCACCTTGTGCATGCCGGAGGTCCGGCGCCACGGGTCCTTGCGCGGCGGGGCGGGCGGGGCGGAGGCGATGGCGTCGAACTCCTGGAGGGCCCACTCCAGCTTGCCCTGCCGGTCGAGCTCCTTCTCCAGCGCGTCGCGCAGGTCGACGAGGAGTTCGACGTCGAGGGCCGCGTACCGCAGCCACGGCTCGGGCAGCGGGCGGGTGGACCAGTCCACCGCGGAGTGGCCCTTCTCCAGGGCGTAGCCGAGGACGGACTCGACCATCGCGCCGAGGCCGACCCGCGGGAAGCCCGCGAGCCGTCCGGCCAGCTCGGTGTCGAAGAGCGAGGAGGGGAGCATGCCTATGTCGCGCAGGCACGGGAGGTCCTGGGTGGCGGCGTGCAGGATCCACTCGGTGCCGGAGAGCGCCTCGCCCAGCCCCGAGAGGTCGGGGCAGCCGACGGGGTCGATCAGCGCGGTGCCCGCGCCTTCGCGCCGGAGCTGGACGAGGTAGGCGCGCTGGCCGTAGCGGTAGCCGGAGGCACGCTCGGCGTCCACGGCCACGGGGCCGCTTCCGGCCGCGAAGGCGGCGATCACCTCGGCGAGGGCCTCGTCCGTCTCGACGACGGGCGGAATCCCCTCGCGGGGCTCCAGCAAGGGGGTCGGAAGCCCATTCGCAGGGACATCGTCGTCCGGGGGGCCGCCCCCGGTGGTGCGCAGTGCTGTGTCTGCTGCGGTCTCTTGGGCGTCGGTCACCTGTCAAGGGTATCGGTGAACGGCAAGCGCCTGTCGACGGAACGTTCCGTCGACAGGCGCCGGCTTCTTGTCGACCGCCGTCAGTGGATGATCCCCGTCCGCAGGGCCACCGCGACCATGCCGGCGCGGTCGCCGGTGCCCAGCTTGCGGGCGATGCGGGCGAGGTGGCTCTTCACGGTGAGGGCGGACAGCCCCATGGAGACGCCGATGGCCTTGTTGGACTGGCCCTCGGCCACCAGCCGGAGCACCTCGACCTCACGGCCGGAGAGCTCGCGGTAGCCGCCCGGGTGGCTCGGGGCACCCGGGGGGCGGCGGTGGCCCAGACGGGCGGCGGCGGAGCCGATGGGGGCGGCTCCGGGCCGGGTCGGGTGGCCGATGTTGGTCCGGGTGCCGGTGACGACGTAGCCCTTCACGCCGCCCGCCAGGGCGTTGCGCACGGCGCCGATGTCGTCGGCGGCCGAGAGGGCGAGGCCGTTGGGCCAGCCCGCGGCGCGGGTCTCGGACAGCAGGGTCAGGCCGCTGCCGTCGGGCAGATGGACGTCGGCCACGCAGATGTCGCGTGGGTTGCCGACGCGGGGACGCGCCTCCGCGATGGACGAAGCCTCGATCACGTCACGTACTCCGAGGGCCCACAGGTGGCGGGTCACGGTGGAGCGGACGCGCGGGTCGGCCACGACGACCATGGCCGTCGGCTTGTTCGGGCGGTAGGCGACCAGGCTTGCGGGCTGCTCGAGGAGAACGGACACCAGGCCTCCTGGGGGGAAGGGTGCGGGACGGAGCCGGCTCGGGGAAGAAGCCGGGGGCGAACCCGTGCAGTGAAGGGGTCACTGAATCCTTCGGCAGGACCGTCGCCCGCCTTTAGGGAAAGATCACGATTTGGTGAGTAACAATTAGGGCAATTCGGACGAGTGATCGATCATCCTACGAGCGGCTGCCGCCGTGTCACCCGCACGAGGGAGGGGCGGGACGCCTCTCCGGACCGCCGCCGGACCGCTTCCGGGTCGCCGCGGCAGACGGGTTCGGTGTCTGCCGCGACCGCTCCGGCGCGCTCCTCAGGGCTGCTGGGGGCCCCGCCGCTGGGGAAGGGAGACGACCCCCGCGCCGGTCACCGTGCCGGCCCCCGGATCCGCCGGCGCCGGCGGCAGCCCCGCGACCTGGCACAGCAGGTCGCACCAGGCCGCCAGGTGCGCCGCCGTGTCCGGCACCCCGGCGAGCCCCTCGCGGGGCGTCCAGGAGGCCCGGATCTCGATCTGCGTCGCCGGCCTGCGGTCCGCGAGCCCGCCGAAGTAGTGCGAGCCCGCCATCGTCACGGTGCCGCTCGCCTCCCCGTACCCGAGCCCCCGCGCCTCCAGCGCGCCGGTCAGCCAGGACCAGCACACCTCCGGCAGCAGCGGGTCCGCCGCCATCTCCGGTTCCAGCTCCGCCCGGACCAGCGTCACCAGACGGAACGTTCCCTTCCATGCCTCGTGGCCGTCCGGGTCGTGCAGCAGGACGAGCCGCCCGTCGGCCAGATCCTCCTCGCCGTCCACGACGGCCGCCTCCACCGCGTACGCGTGCGGCGCCAGGCGCTGCGGCGGCCTGGTCGGGTCGACCTCGATCTCGGACCTCAGCCGCGCCGAGCGCAACGCCTCCACCGCCCGCCGGAACGCGGGTGGCACCGGGTTCGTCTCCGTACTGTCCGCCGTTTCGTCCGTCCCTCGATCGCCGTCGGAATGATCGGAAAAATGTCCCTGAGCCGCAGCCATGCGGGGAAGAGTAGGCGGAACGGGGCCTCCGCGCAGGGAGGGACACCCGGCCCGGACGAGCGGCTTCCCGCCACATGCGAAGATTCTGGGCGTGAGTGCCATTGACCGCCCGCAGGGCCAGCAGACGAAGCAGCAGTCGCGGACGCACGACTCCGCGTTCCTCAAGGCATGCCGGCGCGAGCCCGTGCCGCACACCCCCGTCTGGTTCATGCGACAGGCCGGGCGCTCCCTCCCCGAGTACCTGAAGGTCCGCGAGGGCATCCCGATGCTCGAGTCGTGCATGCGGCCCGAGCTCGTCACCGAGATCACGCTGCAGCCGGTGCGCCGCCACAAGGTCGACGCCGCCATCTACTTCAGCGACATCGTGGTCCCCCTCAAGGCCATCGGACTCGACCTCGACATCAAGCCGGGCGTCGGCCCGGTCGTCGCCGACCCGATCCGCACCCGCGCCGACCTGGCCCGGCTGCGCGACCTCACGCCCGAGGACGTCCACTACGTCACCGAGGCCATCGGCATGCTCACCGGCGAGCTGGGGGACACCCCGCTCATCGGTTTCGCCGGCGCGCCCTTCACCCTCGCGAGCTACCTCGTCGAGGGCGGCCCGTCGCGCAGCCACGAGCACACCAAGGCGCTCATGTACGGCGACCCGCAGCTCTGGGCCGACCTGCTCGACCGCCTCGCCGAGATCACCTCGGCCTTCCTCAAGGTCCAGATCGAGGCCGGCGCCTCCGCCGTCCAGCTCTTCGACTCCTGGGTCGGCGCCCTCTCCCCGGCCGACTACCGCCGCTCGGTGATGCCGGCCTCCGCGAAGGTCTTCGACGCGGTCGCCGGGTACGGCGTCCCGCGCATCCACTTCGGCGTCGGCACCGGCGAGCTCCTCGGCCTCATGGGCGAGGCCGGCGCGGACGTCGTCGGCGTCGACTGGCGCGTCCCGCTCGACGAGGCCGCCCGCCGCGTCGGCCCCGGCAAGGCGCTCCAGGGCAACCTGGACCCGGCCGTGCTCTTCGCCTCCCGCGAGGTCGTCGAGGCCAAGGCGGACGAGGTCCTCGCCGCGGCGAAGGGCCTGGAGGGGCACGTCTTCAACCTGGGTCACGGCGTCATGCCGGCGATGGACCCGGACGCGCTGACCCGCCTCGTCGAGCACGTCCACACCCGGACGGCCGTCTGACCGGCGCCCGGCACCCACGCAGGGACGGCGACGGCCGCCGGGGACCTCCTCCCCGGCGGCCGTCGCCGTACCGCGGCCGTCAGGCCGCCCGGACCGCCGCCGTGGCCTTCCGGGCCGCGACCAGGACCGGGTCCCACACCGGCGAGAACGGCGGCGCGTACCCCAGGTCCAGGGCCGTCATCGCCTCCACCGTCATCCCGGCCGTCAGCGCCACGGCCGCGATGTCGACCCGCTTGGCCGCGCCCTCCCGGCCCACGATCTGCACGCCGAGCAGCCGCCCGGTGCGTCGCTCGGCCAGCATCTTCACCGTCATCGGCGCCGCGCCCGGGTAGTAGCCCGCGCGGCTCGTCGACTCGACCGTCACCGTCACGTACCGCAGCCCCACCTCGCGGGCGTCCTTCTCCCGCAGACCGGTCCGGGCGATCTCCAGGTCGCACACCTTCGACACCGCCGTCCCCACCACCCCGGGGAAGGTCGCGTAGTCGCCGCCGACGTTCGCGCCGATGACCTGGCCGTGCTTGTTCGCGTGCGTCCCGAGGGGTACGTACCGCTCCCGGCCCGAGACGAGGTCCAGGACCTCCACGCAGTCACCCCCCGCCCAGATGTTCCGGTGACCGCGCACCCGCATCGCCAGATCGGTGAGGATCCCGCCGGACGTGCCGAGCGGCAGCCCCGCCGCCCGCGCCAGCGAGGTCTCCGGCGCCACGCCCGTCCCCAGGACCACCACGTCCGCCGGGTACTCGGCCGCGTCCGTGGCCACGGCCCGCACCCGGCCGTCGGCGCCGGTGAGGATCTTCGTCACCTCGGCCGACGCGACCGTCCTGATCCCGAGCCTGTCCATCGCCCGGTGCACCAGCCGGCCCATGTCCGGATCGAGGGTCGCCATCGGCTGCTCGCCCCGGGTCAGGACCGTCACCTCGTAGTCCCGGGCGAGGAGCGCCTCGGCCATCTCGACCCCGATGTACCCGGCGCCCACCACGACCGCGCGCCGTCCCCGGGTCCGCTCCAGCGAGTCGAGCAGCGCCCGGCCGTCGTCCAGGTTCTGCACGCCGTGCACCCCGGGCGCGTCGATCCCCGGCATCGGCGGCCGCAGCGGACGGGCGCCGGTCGCGACGACCAGCTTGTCGAAGCCCGTCCAGGACTCCGTACCCGCCTCCAGGTCGCGGGCGAGGACCCGCTGCCCCGGCACGTCGATCGCCGTCACCTCGGTCCGCATCCGCAGGTCGATGTCGCGTGCCCGGTGCTCCTCGGGGGAGCGGGCGATCAGCTCCCCTGGCCCCGCGACGTCGCCGCCCACCCAGTAGGGGATTCCGCAGGCCGAGTACGAGGAGAAGTGACCGCGCTCGAACGCGACGATCTCCAACTCCCCGGCCGGCCTGAGCCTGCGGGCCTGCGACGCGGCGGACATGCCCGCCGCGTCGCCCTCGACGGCGCCACCTCCCCGGGCACCACCTACACCCCCCTCGTCGGCGCCGACCTCTCCCTCGCCGCCGGCGCCGAG
>NZ_JBFBBC010000006.1:260878-342698 GCF_040689545.1 Streptomyces sp. NPDC051180 | reverse complement strand
AGGGCCGGACGGTCGTGACGACCGTCCGGCCCTTCCGTATGGGCCCGTCCTCAGGAGGCGACGAGGGCCTCCAGGTCGAGCAGGACCTCGGCGGGCGTCGGCAGCTGCGCGGCCTCCGCGGCGAGGAGCCGGGTCCGCTCGGCGTACCCGGGGTCGTCGAGGATCGTGCGGCAGGACTCGACGATGACCTCGTCCGCGTCACGCCCGGCGAGGCGGTGCTTGTCGACCATGAGCGCCGCGCCGAAGCCGGCCACCGACTCGGCGACGGCCTTGCCGTACCCGTTGTCGGGGATGATCACCTGCGGGACGCCCGAGTTGACCAGCGTCATCGCGGTGGTCGCGCCGCCGTGATGGACCGCCAGGTCGCAGGTGGGGGCGACGACGTCGAGGGGCAGCCAGCCGATGCGGACGTCGCCGAGCTCGGCCCCGTACTTCTCGGCGGCCTCGGGCAGCGCCGCGATGAGGACCTCGGCACCCGTGCCGGCCAGCTCCTCCACCAGCTTCCGCAGCGAGCTGCCGGGGGTGTCCAGCATCAGGTTGCGGGTGCCGGCGGTGATCAGCACCCGGCGCCGGCCCTCGGGGCGGGTGTACATCCACGGCTCCAGGCGGCGCTGGCTCACCCGGGGGACCCAGCGCATCGACCGGGCGGCGGGGGCGCCTTCGGGCCGGATGGGCGGCGGGCACAGGTCGATGAAGAGGTCCGGGTCCGGCAGTTCGGCCAGGCCCAGGCGCTCCAGCTCCGGCTGGAGCTCCGCCACCGCGGTGCGGTCGCGGCGCGCCATCGGGGCGATGTGCCAGATGTGGCGGACGTAGGGGACCTTCAGCCGGGCCGCGAGCAGCCGCGGGACGTGCGAGAGGCCGCCGACGACGATGTCGGGCGTCCAGGAGCCGGCCAGTTCCAGGAGGGCGTCGAGCCGCACGGTGGCGGTCATGGACTCCTGGCCGTACCGCATGCGTTCGGGGGTGATGCAGACGGCGGGCAGGCCGACCGAGGCCGCGGCGGCCATCAGCGGCTCGTCGGCGGCGAGGAGGATCTCGTGGCCCGCGTTCCGCGCGGCCGCGGCGAGGGGTGCGACGCCGAAGACGGCCGCCTGGCTGCCTCCGACGGTGAACAGTATTTTCATGGAGGTGGAACCTCTTCCGTGAGAATGCGGATCAGTTGCTTCCCGGCCCCTTCCGGGGCTCAGCCCGCCTCGGCCATTTCCATGATGTATTGACCGTAGGACGATTTCGCGAGGCGGCTGCCGAGCCGGTAACAGGTCTCGCGGTCGATGTACCCCATGCGCCAGGCGATCTCCTCGAGGCAGGCGATGCGGACGCCCTGCCGGTGTTCGAGGACCTGGACGTAGTCGCCCGCCTCCATGAGCGCGTCGTGGGTTCCGGTGTCGAGCCACACGAAACCGCGGCCGAGCGGGATCAGCGTCGCCTCGCCCCGCTCCAGGTAGACGCGGTTGAGGTCGGTGATCTCCAGCTCGCCGCGCTCCGACGGCTTCAGCTCGCGGGCGATGTCCACGACCTGGTTGTCGTAGAGGTAGAGCCCGGTGATCGCGAGGTTGGTCTGCGGCTTGGCGGGCTTCTCCTCCAGGGCGATCAGCCGTCCCCGGTCATCGAGCGTGCCGACGCCGTACCGCTCGGGGTCGCGCACCGGGTAGCCGAAGAGGACGCAGCCGTGCAGGTCCTGGGAGGCGCGCTGGAGCATGGGGCCGAACTCGTAGCCGTGGAAGATGTTGTCGCCGAGGACCAGGGCGACGGAGTCGTCGCCGATGTGGTCGGCGGAGACGAGGAAGGCGTCGGCGAGACCCCGGGGCTTGTCCTGCTCCGCGTAGGTCAGGTTGATGCCGAGCCAGGAGCCGTCGCCGAGCAGCCGGCGGAACATCTCCTGGTCCTCGGGGGTGGTGATGATCTCGATGTCGGTGATCCCGGCCAGCATCAGAGCCGACAGCGGGTAGTAAATCATCGGCTTGTCGTAGACCGGCAGCATTTGCTTTGATACACCGAGGGTGATCGGGTGGAGCCTCGTACCGTTGCCGCCGGCCAGGATGATGCCCTTCACCGTGGCGCCTCCTCAATCTATTCGGTGCCGAATTTGGCGGATGCCCGCACTTTATATCGGGAGAACGCACGGCCGGAAGTCACGCCACTCGCGGGCGGGAAGAGCCGATTACAGCGGCATTGACGAACAATGCACCACCTCTCCATGCTGGCCTCATCCCGGTTCAGGCACGCGAATTCCTCTTGTCGTTTAGGTGGATCTGTGAAAATGGAAGCTCTGACACCCGTCCAGGAATCCGACCGAAAGCCCGGCATCGGCATCGGCATCATCGGGTGCGCCGACATCGCCGTGCGCCGGGCCCTCCCGGCGATCCAGGAGTCGCCGTTCCGCCTGGTGGCGGTCGCGAGCCGTTCCCGGGAGAAGGCCGAGGGCGTCGCGGCCCCGTACGGCTGCGAGGCCGTCGCCGGGTACGACCGGCTGCTCGAACAGCCCGGTGTCGACGCGGTCTACATCCCGCTGCCGAACAGCGAGCACGCCGAATGGGCGCGCAGGGCGCTGAAGGCCGGCAAGCACGTGCTGATCGAGAAGCCCGCGGTCTCCACCGAGGAGACGGCCCGGGAGCTCGTGGCGCTCGCCGAGGAGCGCGGTCTGCTCGTCATGGAGAACTTCGCCTTCCTCCGGCACCCCCAGCACGATCTGGCCCGCGGCCTCGTCGCCGACGGGTCCATCGGCGAACTCCGCTCCTTCAACGGCGTGTTCGGCATCCCGCCCACCGACCCCAACGGGATCAAGTACCAGGCGGAGCTCGGCGGCGGGTCACTGTGGGAGGTCGGCTGTTATCCGGTGCGCGCGGCCCAGGAGTACCTGGGTGCCGCGCCGCGGGTACTGGGGGCCGGCCTGGAGTTCTCCGCCGGGCTGGGCGTGGACGTCTCGGGCGTGGCGCTGCTGCGCGACGACGCCGGCGTCACCGCGAACTGCTCCTTCGGCCTGTCGCACAGCTACCGGTCGACGTACGACCTGTGGGGGACGGAGGGCCGGCTGACGCTGGAGTGGGCCTTCACCCCGTCGCGGGAGGCCCGTCCCGTGCTGGTCCTCGAACAGCGGGACCGCGTGACCCGGATCGCGGCGCCCGCCTCGGACCAGTTCCTGGGTGTGTTCTCGACCTTCCACGACGCCGTCGTCGATCCCGCGGCGCGGGCGGCGCACCACCAGGACCTGGTGCGGCAGGCCGAGTTGATGGCCCGGATCCGCGCGCACGCCGGTGCGGACGCCGCCGCCCGCTGAGCGGCCGGCGGGTCCGGAGCACGACGAACGGCAGCCGGTGTCCGTGGACACCGGCTGCCGTTCTTCCGTGCGGCCGACCTCAGCGAGGGGTCAGCTTGACGATCGGGTACTGACGCTCGGACTTGCCCTGGTACTTGATCATCCGGGGCTGCGCGGTGGAGATGAGCTTCCACGCCGCCTCGCGCTCCTCGCCCGCGAGCTTGACGGGCGTGACCTTCACCGCGCCGGGCTTGCCGGGCAGCTCGACCGTGGCCTGCTCCGGGTGGGCCATCAGGTTGGTGTACCAGTCGGGGTTCTGGCTGCCGCCGCCCGAGGCGATGCTCAGCCAGGCGTCCTTGCCGTCGCCGAACCAGGCCACCGGGGTCACCCGCGGCTGGCCGCTGCGGCTCCCGATCGTGTTCAGGATGAGCACGTCCATGCCCATGAACGTGGCCTTGCCGTCGTGCACCTTGCGGATCATTCGGGCGTTCATGCGCTTCTGCATCCACCGGGAGAAAGCCCCCGGCGTTCCCGGCTTGCGCTTGGTCTCCGCCATCTCCACCTCCACACATTTCCCGCGCCACACGGGCGCGATATCAAAGACGAATTCTTGCGTTCAACGACCGTGCCCGCCACCTGAATACGTTCAGAGGGCGAGAAAAGGTCGCGGCAGGCACTGCTCGTAGGTCGGCAGCAGGCCGGCGGCCGCGGCCTCGGCCAGGGTGGGGGCCACCGCGTCCTTGTCCGAACGGATGGGGGGTTCCGTCAGGTCCCACGGGAGCCCGAGCTCCGGGTCGAGCGCGTCGACGTCGATCATCGTCCCCGGCACGTACTCCTGCGAGCAGAGGTAGCTCATGCACGTGTCGTCGGTGAGGGCGAGGAAGGCGTGGCCGACCCCGTCGGGCAGGTAGACCGCCGTCCCCGACTCCGGGCTCTGGTAGGTGACGTCATAGTGGCCGAACGTCGGCGAGCCCACGCGGAGGTCGACGGCGATGTCGAGCGCGCTCCCCCGGACACACGTGACGAACTTCGCCTGGCCGGGCGGGACCTTGGTGCCGTGGATCCCCCGAAGGGTGTTCCTCTTCGACACCGAGTAGTTGACCTGGCGGACGGCGAAGTCCCAGCCGCTGGCCTCCAGCAGGGCGCTGGTCTTCACCGACTCGAAGAAGTACCCCCGCCGGTCGCTGAGCGGTTCCGGTTCGACGCGGTACGCGCCGGGAACCGCCATTTCCGTGATCAACACCGCATGCTCCTCGCTGACTCAGCCGGCGGAGACCGGGCCGGCCCCGGCCGCCGCGGCGATCCGCTGCCGCATGGCCGCGGAGTCGTTGGCGTGCGGGAACTCCTCCTGGGGGACGTCGACGCCGAGGAAGGCGCACAGCGGCTCCCACCCCTGCTTCACGTCGTACACGAGGACGTTGTCCGCGCCGAGGACGCGCACGACCTCCTCGTTGTGGCGGTGGTACGCCGCGATGGCGTGGTCCTTGTCCTCGAACCGGCCGTCGAAGACGCCGTCCCACACCAGGGTGCTGGTGAGGTCGAGCAGTCGCGCCTGCCGGGAGCCGGGCTCCGGCGGGTGCTCGGCGCTCTTGAGCACGAACTGGTAGAGCGTGTCGTACGTGCTCCTGTACCAGCCCTCGGCCTCGCGCACCGTGAGGATCACCTTGGCCTCGGGGAACGCCTCGGCGATCTCCCGGTAGTAGACCGCGCAGGGTCCGTCCACCGCGGAGGTGTAGCCCTCGTACAGCGCCGGCCAGTCGGCGGGCTCGCCGTCGCAGACGACCTTCGCCCACCGCTCCAGGCGGTCGCCGTCGCCGACGATGTCGAACATGTGGAAGCAGGTGCCGAGACCGAGGCGGTCGAGCGCCACCTTCAGGGACGTCGTGCCGGTCCTGCCGAGACCGGCGTTGATGAGCTTCAGCACGGTGACGTCTCCCCTTCCTCAGCGAAAGGCCGCGGGTTCCTGGTTGGTGGCCACGTTGACGCGGTTCCAGAAGTTGACCAGGCCGATGTGCATGACGATCGCACCGAGCTGCTCGTCGTTGTAGTACTTGGCGGACTCCTCCCAGACCTCGTCCGGCGCCATGTCGACCGGGTCGGTCATCAGGGTCACGGCCTCGGCCATCGCGAGGGCGGAGCGCTCGGCGTCGTCGAAGACGGTCTGGTTGCGCCAGTCGGACACCTGGGCCAGGCGCTTGTCCGCCTTGTCCGCGATCTCCTCCAGCGTGTAGACACGGCCGTTGATCTCGCTGACGAGCAGCCGGACCAGGTCGAGGGTCGTCTGCGGCACGCCGACCTTGCCGATGACCTCGGTCAGGTCGAGCAGGGGCTGCAGGGCGCCGGGAACGACGAGCGAGGGGTTGTCCATCCGTGGACTCATCGGGTCTTCTCCTGTGCGATTAAGTAGCGTGTGAGTGCGTGTCAGTACGTTGAATTACCTCGGAAACATGCTGCTCTCCGCCCTTCACCTGCGCAAGAAATCCCGTTCAAGTGCGGAATGCAGCAGATGCAACGCGATGCAATCCGTAAGTTGCCAGGAATTCAGGCGATGACTTGTAGTGGTCTCGTGTCAGAGTCCACCGCAACGAAGAGCAGGCAGCCGATCTGCCACGGCATTCAGGAAACACGCCAATTACTTCTCGAAGGTCATTCCACGGTCGCCGGGCACGTCGAGGACGTGCTCGGCGCCATCCGTGGGACGGACCCTGAGCTCGGTGCGTACGTCGAGGTGGCCGAGGCCCGCGCGCTGCGGGAGGCCGAGGCCGCCGACCGGCTCCTCGCCCGCCTCGGCCCGGCCGCCTACCGCGGCCGGCCGCTGCTCGGCGTCACCGTGTCGGTGAAGGACCTCATCCAGACCGAGGAACTCCCCACCCGGCGCGGGTCGTTGCTGCCCAACCGGCGCACCGCCGCCGACGCGCCCTCCGTGGCGCGGCTGCGGGCGGCGGGCGCGATCGTGGTGGGGAAGACGACGACGTCGGAGTACGGGTGGAGCGCGAGCACCGTCGGCCGGCTCGGCTCCCCCACCCGCAACCCGTGGGCGCTCGACCGGACCGCCGGCGGTTCCAGCGGCGGTTCGGCGGCGGCGGTGGCGGCGGGCCTGTGCACCGCCTCGCTCGGCACCGACGGCGCCGGGTCGGTGCGGATCCCCGCGGCGTTCTGCGGGGTCGTCGGCTTCAAGCCGTCGTACGGGCACATCCCGTACGTGCCGGCCTGTGCCGAACGGCTGTCCCACGTCGGGCCGTTGGCGCGCAGCGTGGCGGACGCCGCCGAGATGACGGCGGTGCTCGCGGGGCCCGACCCCCGCGACCCCGACTCGGGGCGCCCGCCGCTCACCGCTCCCGCGCCGCCCGGACCGCTGCGCGTGGGCTGGATCGAGTTCCCGGGGACGTCCGGCGCGGTCCGTGACGTCACCGAGGGCGTCCTGCCGGTGCTGGCGTCGCTCGGGCACCGGGTGGACCGGATCGAGGTCCCGTTCCCGGACCCGTACGGCGCCCTCGTGGACATCCTCGCGGCCGCCGACGCGCACGGCACGGCGGCGGAGGACGACCCCTGGTGCGACGAGGGCCGGCTCGCGGTCGTGCGGTACGGACGGTCGCTCGGTGCCGCCGCCGTGGCGCGCGCCGAGGCGACCCGGCTCGCCCTGCGCACCCGGCTGGCGTCGGTGATGGAGCGCTACGACCTGCTGGTCATGGCGACCGTGCCGATCGAGGCGTTCGCCGCCGACGCCATCGCCCCGCCGTGGGCCGCCGACCCCGCGGACCTGCGGTGGCTGGCCTGGTCCCCGGCCTCGTACCCCTTCAACCTCACCGGCCAGCCCGCCCTGTCGCTGCCCGTCGGCCTCACGCCGGCCGGGCTGCCGGTCGGGCTCCAACTCGTGGGCCGCGTCGGCGACGACGGCCTCGTCCTGTCGGCCGCCGGACTCCTGGAGTCCGCGCTCGGCCTCACCCTGACTCCCCCCGGCAGCACGACGGAAGGAAGACGACCATGGCTCCCAGGACGCTCGACGACGACCTCATGATCTCCGCCGCCGCGCTCTTCGGGACGGCGCTCGCCGCGCTCCCGAAGGACGCCGGGCGCCCCTTCCCCGCCCCCGTCCCCGTCCCCGCGCCCGCGGAACCGGCGGACGACGACGACCTGTTCGCCCTCTCGGCCGCCGGGCTGCTCTCCACGGCCCTCGGCCTCACCCTGACCCGTCCCGGTGTCACAGCGAAAGGCAAGTGATCATGGCCTCCAGATCGTGGTCCCGGATCGGCGGTGAGAGCGGCGTCGGACGCCCCTCGTTCGTGGCCGAGTTCGGGCTGTGGGACGACCGCCAGGCCGCCGCGGCCGAGCAGGTCGAACTCCAGCTGGACGACGTCGACCTCGTCCGGGTGGTGTTCTGCGACCCGCACGGCCTCGCCCGTTCCAAGACGGTGCCGGCCGACGTCTTCCGCTCGGTGCTGCGCAACGGCATGGACTTCAGCGCCGGCCCGTTCCTCTTCGACACCGGTCACGCGGTGGCCGTCGACTTCCTCGCCGACGCCGGCGTGGGCGTGGGCGAGCTGCTCGGCGCGGGCGACTTCGTCCTCGTCCCCGACCCCCGCACCTTCCAGGTGCTGCCCCGGGAAGGGGCCAGGACCGCCTGGGTCCTCGGCGACGAGTACCTGCGCGACGGCACCCCGCACCCGCTCTCCGCCCGCAACGTCCTGCGCCGGGTCTGCGCCGCGTACGAGCGCCACGACCTGGCGCCGGTCGTCGGACTCGAACTGGAGTGGTACCTCACCCGGCTGACCGGCGGTCCCGTCGGCAACGCCGGCAACGGCTTCGGCCTCCAGGGGGCCGCCCCCGAGGTCGAGGCCGTGAACCCCGGCTACCAGTTCAACCTCGACAGCGCCTACGACTCCGTCGCCGACATCGCCGACCCGCTCGCCGCGATGCTGGTCCGGCTCGGCCTGCCCCTGCGGTCCTTCGAGCACGAGTCGGGCCCCGGGCAGCTGGAGACGACCTTCAACCCGATGCTGGCGCTCGACGCCGCCGACGCGATGCTGCTGCTGCGCACCCAGCTCAAGCAGGAGTGCCGCCGACGCGGCCACCACGCCTCCTTCATGACCCTGCCGCGCCTGGAGAGCTTCGACCCCAGCGGCTGGCACCTCCACCAGTCGGTCAGCAGCACCAAGACCGACGTCAACCTCTTCGCCGAGGGCGACGGCCTCCAGGACGCCATCTCCGCCGAGGGCCAGGCGTACATCGGCGGCCTGCTCGCCCAGGCCCGGGAGCTCTGCCTGCTGTCGGTGCCGACGGTGAACGGGTACCGTCGCCTCTCCCCCGAGTTCACGCTCGCCCCGACCTCCGTCGACTGGCGGTTCGAGGACCGCAGCGCCATGGTCCGGGTCCTCAGCGGCGGCAGCTCGACCCATGTCGAGAACCGCATCGGCGAGCCCTGCGCCAACCCCTACCTCGCCATCGCCTCCCAGCTGCACGCGGGGCTCGAAGGGCTGCTCTCCGGAGTGCCCGCCGACGACGTCCCGCGCCCGCCGCTGCCCGCGACCCTGCCGGAGGCCATCGAGGCGTTCCGCGCGAGCGACAGCGCCGAACGGCTGCTCGGCGCACCGCTCAAGGAGTGCCTGGCGAAGCTCAAGGAGAGCGAGGCCGCCCGGTTCGACGCCTGGTGCGCCGCCGAACAGCCCGACGGCCCGACGGCCGAGGTCACCGCCTGGGAGCACCGCGAGTACTTCGGCGCGTTCTGACCCGGCCGCCCCACGGACACCCCGCACGCCCGACACGCACGCCCGACATCCGACCCGATACGAAAGAGAGAGCATCATGTCGCGCTACGAATGGGATGGCACGAACCCGGCGATCGAGACGCTGAAGGGCGCCATCGAGCCGGCCCGCCGGAAGGTGCTGAGCCACGCGATCTACCACCAGCTGGACTCGGTGGACGCGGTCGTCACCTTCATGGAGCACCACGTCTTCGCGGTGTGGGACTTCATGTCCCTGCTCAAGTCGCTCCAGCGGCAGCTGACCTGCGTCGAGGTGCCGTGGCTGCCGTCGGCCGCCACCGGCAGCCGCCGCCTCATCAACGACATCGTGCTGGTCGAGGAGAGCGACGAGCTCGGCGAGGGCTTCATCAGCCACTTCGAGCTGTACGTCGACGGCATGCGGCAGGCGGGCGCCGACACCACGCGCATCGACGCCTTCATCGGCCTGCTGCGCGCCGGCCGTCCCGTCCCGGCCGCCCTCGACGAGGCGGGCGTGCCGCGGTCCGTGGCCGACTTCGTCGGCACGACCTGGGACTTCATCGACAACGCGCCGGTCCACTGCCAGGCCGCGGCCTTCGCCTTCGGGCGCGAGGACCTGATCCCCGACATGTTCGACCAGGTCGCCGCGCTCGACGCGGGCCACGGCACGCTGTCCACGTTCGTGGACTACCTGCGCCGCCACATCCAGGTGGACGCCGAGGAGCACACCCCCATGGCCATGCAGATGCTGGCCGACCTGTGCGGCGACGACGCCGCCAAGTGGACCGAGTGCGAGGACACCATCGACCGCGCGCTCGCGGCCCGGACCCGTCTGTGGGACGGCATCTCCGACGCGATCACCGCCCGCACCCGTTGAGGGGAAGACTCTTGTGAGGGGAGCACACACATGGAGAGGGTGAAGGACACTCCTTCCGTCGCCACGTCCGGACGCGCCGAGCGGATCGCGACGCGGACCCGGGACGAGAACTGGAAGAAGCCGCCGCGTCGCATCGAGACGTCGGAGTGCATCACGTGCGACACGTGCCTGCGCAGCTGCCCGTCGGAGTTCGGCGCGGTCTTCGACGACGGTCTCAACGTCGTCATCGTGCCCGAGCTCTGCTCGGGCTGCCCGGTCTGCGTGATGGTCTGCCCCGTCGACTGCATCTACGTCGACGAGGAGTGGACCGAGACCGAGGCCCGGATGTGGGAGCACATCGACCTGACGGCGGGGGGCGCGGCATGACGTTCCCCACCGAGCGGGACGGGACGCTCCCCCGCCGGGCGGCGCTGGCGAAGGCGCGGCAGAGCCGGCGGCCCAGCCGGCTCGGCCGGAAGGCCGGAGCCGCGGAGGAACCCGACTACCTGGTGCCCCAGGACACCGGTTTCCCGGCGCTGCTGCGGCAGACCTGGCAGCGGGCGGTCGACGCCCCGGACCTGGCCACCGCCGTGGACACGCTGCTCACGCTCGCCGGGCACGTCCCGGCGGACATCCAGCTGCGGGCGCTGCCCGTGGCGGACGAGACCGCGCTGAAGGTGCTCGTCGGCCGTTCGTGGCGGGGCGAGGCGCGGGCCGCCGACCGGGCCGAGGCGGCGGGGACGGCGTTCCTCGGCGAGATCGGCCTGGACAGGAGCGGCCGGCTGGTCGTCCGCGTCCCGTCGAAGGGGCCGCTGAGCGGCGAGGCCGACCTGGTCGACGGCGTCCTGCGGGTGCCGTGGTCCGCCGAGGACCTCGCGGACTACCAGGTCGAGCTGGCGCTGGCCGACGACCGGTGGCAGGCGTCGGTCGCCGACTGCCGCCAGTACCTGCTCGCGGCGGGCTCGGACGGCCGCCGCGAGCTGCTCGACAACCTCACGGAGGCCGCGCTGCGGACCGCTCCGTTCATCCTCTACGCGGGTGAGCGGCAGTACACCAACTTCCGTGACCGCAACACGCTGACGGGCAAGACGCTGCGGCCGGGCCACCCCGACTGCGCGCTGAGCACGCTGGCGGCGGTGCCCCTGGAGCTGTGGTCGGACAGCGACGTGCTGCTGGTCGTCTGCCTGACGCTGCTGGTGCGCTCGTCCGGCTACGGGCGGATCGAGGAGGCCAACGGGACGCAGCTCACGCTCGACCACGTGGCGCTCCTCTTCGAGCGGACCCGGACCGCGTACAACGCGGCCGACACCTCGCTGCCCCCGGTGCCGGCCCCGGCCTCGCACGGCGTGGCGGCGCTCGGCGCCCTCGCCGACGCGCTGGCCGCCCGGCGCCGGGAGCTGATGGGCACCGTCCGGCTCTACCGGGAGATCTACGGCCCGCTGATGCACAAGATCGAGCGGGTCGCCGGACCCGTCAAGGACGACGCGGAGCAGCTGGAGGCCGCGCTCTGCGCGCGGGTGCGGGAGCGGCTGCCGGTCACCGGCACCACCCTCGCCGAGCTGACCGCGGAGCTGGAGGCGGCGCCGGGCTGGCTGGCCGAGCCGCACGGGGAGTTCGGCACGGGCCTGGAGTCCCTGGTGTACGAGACCGTGCGGGCGTCGACGGCCGTGTTCGACGCCGACTTCGCGATGAGCCGCGGGATGCGTTCGCTGCCCGCGCTGATCGAGGCGCTGCGCGCCGAGGAGTTCCCGAAGATCGCCGCGTGGGAGATCCCGCACTTCTTCTGCTGCGTCGTGCCGTCGCCGGAGTCCCGCCGGCTGTTCGGCGGGTCCGCCTCGCACCTGGCGGACACCGCGTGGGCCATCTCCTCGCGGATGCAGTACAACTCGTGGCACTTCCTGGTGGGCAACCTCCCGAAGGTGCCGGAGATCGCGGCCCGTGACCACTTCGTGCCGCCGGCGATCCCGGACGTCGCGTACTACTCCGACCAGCACCACAACGGCCACGTCGCGGCCAAGGTGCGGTTCACCGTGCGCAGTCCGCAGGCGGTGGAGGTCCTGGGACGGAAGTTCAACGGGTTCATGGACCTGCGGCTGCTGCGCTGCGAGGGGCTGCCGTTCGACGAGCAGGACCTCCTGGCGGCGGACCGCGTGTCCGCGTTCATCGCGCGGGCGACGAGCCTGGCCGCCACGATGGTGGCGGGCGGCGCGCACATCGAGGTGGCGTCGTTCGACTCGCAGTGGCACTGGGACAAGATCGCCGCTTGAGCCGGACGCACCGGAGACCACGTGGGGCCCCTGGCGAATCGCCAGGGGCCCCACGTGGTTGCGGTGTCCGGGGGATCAGACCGTCGCCGGCTCGGCGGAACGGGTGTGGACGGCGCGGTAGCTGTTCCAGTCGATGCTGGTGATCAGGGCGTACTGCTTGCTCTGGAAGGCGCTCCGGGCCGCGGACCAGTCGGCCTCGGCCTGGTTGCGGTGGGCGTCGTAGGCCGCCTTGTCGGCCCACTGGGAGTAGGCGATGACGAAGTCGTTGTCGGTGCCGACGGTCGCCAGGGTGCCCTCTCCGCCGTCCAGGTTGCGGGAGCGGATGCCGCGCAGGATGCTCTGCGAGCGGTAGCCGGGGACGTCCACGAGCCAGTCGTGGGCGCTGCCGAGGGCCTTCACCAGGGCGCCCTGCTGGGCCGGCTTCACGCCGAGGATCTCGACGACCGTGTAGTCGTCGCGCTCGGGCGAGACCTCGGTGACGTCACCGAGCTCGGGGTGGCGCTGGGTGAACTCCACCTCGTTCTGCATGAGACGGACGTAGGTGGTGATCTCGCGGAAGACCGGGACGGTGTGGTGCTTGAACTCGCTGTCGTTGTAGCGCGACTCCAGGTCGTCCATGCCGCGCCACTGGATGAAGTTGAGGGTGCCGGGGTTCTGCTCGCCGCGGTGGACGGTGCTGGAGATCCAGCCCGGGTAGGCGGCGACGTCGACGATCTTCTTCATCTCGGTGACGAGCGTGTCCACGCGGTCGCGGGAGTCCGTCTTGAAGAGGTTGAGGACGGTCAGGTGCCCGGCCTCGGGGCTGATGATCGGCATGGTTGCTCCTTGGGTAAAAGGTGGACGCCCCGCGGCGGGCGGGGCGCCGGGTGGCTGTCCTAGAGGTCGTCGCCGGGGGCGCCGAACCAGCGGTTCAGGGCGTCGGTGAGGCCGGTGGCCCCGTCGGCGGCGATCCACGCGGTGTAGCCGTCGGGGCGGACGAGGACCGCGTCGACGTCCGCGAGCGCGCCCTGCGGCCGGGCGGCCGCGGTGACGGTGTCGACCCGGTCGCGCCACGGCCCGGCCACGGCGGTCACGGCGGCGTCGCCGCTCAGGTCGAACAGGACGGCGCGTCCGCCGTGCAGGGCCTTGTAGGCGGTCGCCCCGCCCTCCTCGGCGTCGAGGGGGAAGTCGGGCAGGCGGCGGCCGAGCAGCGGGTGGTCGCCGGCGCCGGCGTCGTAGGTGATGTCCAGGCCGGTGACCATGCCGACGAGGTGCTTGCGGACGTCCTCGTAGGCGAGGAGCTCGGCGAAGACGGCCCGCATCGGGTCCATCTCGGGGCCGCCGAGGTACAGGCTGCGCTGGGTGAGGGTGTTGGCCAGGATGCGGGCCGCGACGGTGTGGCGCTCGGTGTGGTACGTGTCGAGCAGGCCCTCCGGGGCGGTGCCCTTGATCTCCGCGGCGAGCTTCCAGCCGAGGTTGACGGCGTCGCCGAGGCCCGCGCTGATGCCCTGCGCGCCGATCGGCATGTGGGTGTGCGCCGCGTCGCCGGCGAGGAAGACCCGGCCCTTGCGGTACTGGGCCGCCTGGCGGCTGGAGTCGGTGAAGTAGCTGAGCCACACCGGGTTGCCGGAGCTGATGTCGTCGCCGGTGACCCGCTTGAAGGCGTCGGCCACCTGGGCGAAGGTGGGCGGCTCGGTGGTCGGGCGGACGCCCGCGCCGCGCTCGAAGACCACGACGCGCGTGGTGTTCGGGCCGACCGGGAGGACGACGACCATGCCCGCGTCGCCGAGCTCGCCGGTGGGGCGCAGCCGGACCTGGACGTCGGTGACGTCGGCCATCAGCATCTCGAGGGTGGCCTCGTGGCCGGGGAAGTCGATGCCGGCGAGCTTGCGGATCGCGCTGCGCCCGCCGTCGGCGCCGACGGCGTACCGGGCGCGCAGGGTGCGCGGGCCGTCCGGGGTGTCGGCGGTGACCTCGACGCCGTCGGCGCCCTCGGTCAGGCCGGTGACCTCCCAGCCGCGGCGGATGTCCGCGCCGAGGCCGCCCGACCACTTGTTGATGATGGCCTCGGTGAGGGCCTGCGGCACGCCGCGGACGCCGAAGTTGCCGCCGGGTATGACGGTGTAGTCGAGCGGCATGCCGCCGAAGTGGCCGAACGGGATGACGCCCATGTCGCCGAACGCGCCGAGGAGGCCGCGCTGGTCGAACTCCTCCATGGTGCGGGCCGAGAAGCCGAGTGCGCGCGACTGGCGCATCGGTTCGGTGAGCCGCTCCAGTACGACGGCCTCGATGCCCGCGAGGCGCAGCTCGCCCGCCAGCATCAGGCCGGTGGGGCCCGCTCCCACGATGATCACGTCAGTGTCGAAGTCCTGCGCTGTCACTGTCTTTCCCTGCCTTCCATGCGTGTCCGTACTTCCCGTGTGTTGTCAGATCCGGTGGTCGAGGTTGGCGGCCCTCGCGGTCAGGTGGGCGCGGACCCGGTCGAGGCCGATCAGTTCGGAGAGCACCGTGCGCAGCGGCTCGATCCAGGGGCCGTCGAGCATCAGCTGCTCCTGGGCCGCGACGTGGCGGAGCACCCGTGCGCCGACGGGGTGCCGGGTGTCGTGGTAGGTGTCGAGGGTCCCGGGCGCGGCGCCGTCGCGGACGGCCGCGGCGAGCCGGGGTCCGAGGTCGGCGGCGTCCTGGAGCCCGGTGTTGAGTGCCTGGCCGCCGACGGGCGGGTGCCAGTGGGCGGCGTCGCCGGCGAGCAGGATCCGTCCCCGGCGGTAGGAGTCGGCCTGGCCCATGGCGTTGTCGAAGGCGTCGAGCCAGACGGGGGTGCCGCCGGAGAGGTCCTCTCCGGTGACCCGCCGCCAGGCGTCGGCTACCTCGTCGTAGGTAGGCGGTCCGGAGCGTGCGGCGGGCTCCGAGCCGAAGGCGTGGACCATGATCCGGGTGACTCCGTCCCGGGTCATGGCGACCGCGAAGCCGCCCGGGAGCCGCTCGAACCGGCGGTCGCGGACCGTGAGGCCCGTGACGTCGGCCCGGAGCAGTTCCCTGGTCGCCGGCGTGGTGGTGACGGGGATGCCGGCGAGGCGACGGACGGTGCTGTGGGAGCCGTCGCAGCCCACCACGTACGCGGCGCGGAGGGTCAGGGGCCCGTCGGGTCCCCGGACCGTGCAGCGGACGTGGTCGTGCTCCTCGGTGAGCGCGGTGAGTTCACGGGCGCGGAGCACGGTGGCTCCGAGCTCCGCGGCGCGCTCGCCGAGGGTGGCCTCGGTGCGGTACTGGGGCACCTTCCAGTTGCCCCCGTACGCGCTGTCGACCGGGGTGAGGGGGAACCCGAGGCCGCCGAAGTGGGTGCGCGGTTCGTGCGCGGCCTCGGCGAGGAGCGCGTCGAAGCCGTGCTCGTGGAGGATTTCCGCGGTGCGCGTGCTGAGCTGGCTCGCCCGGGACTCGGTCATGGGGCTCGCCAGCCGCTCGACGACGACCACGTCGACCCGGGCCCGCCTCAGTTCGCAGGCCAGCAGGAGCCCGACGGGGCCCGCGCCGACGACGACGACCCGCGCGTCCGCCCGGGACGGTCTCACTGTGCCGTGCGCCCGCCGCCGACACCCTCGGCGTACGCCTTGGCGAGGCGGAGGGTGGCAAGGCTGTTGCCGCTCAGCGCGGTCTGGACGTACTCCCGCGCGGTCTGGACGGTGACGCCCTCGCCGAGGACGTCGGTGATGTTCCCGGTGTTGATCCGCACGGTGTGGCGGGAGGTGACGGCGACTCCGCCGCCGGGCCGGTCCTCGATGAGCCAGCGGCCGGTGTGCAGGGTCATCAGCGCGGGCAGGACGATCTGCTTGTACACGATGGTCGTCGCGGCCTTGCAGACGCGGACGGACTTGGTGGTGTGGGTCGAGCCGTCCTTGGTGCGGGTGTCCATCTCCAGGATCTGGAGGCCGGGCTCGTCCTCGTCGAGGGTGACCCGGGCGACGTGCGGGAGGCGCTCGCGCCAGAACTGGGCGTCGTTGAGGAACTCGTAGACGTCCTTGCCGCTGCCCTCGACGGTGACGGTGTCGTCGAAGACGAGGAGGTCGTCGGGGCCGGCGGCCTCGGCGCTCGCCTTGAGGGCCTGGAGCTCGGACGCGCTGTTGCGGTCGACGGCCTGGCTGATCCAGTCGAGGTCGGCCGGGTCGTCGGTGGCGGCGCGGAAGTCGTGCAGCAGGCGGACGCGGCAGGAGTCGTCGGAGACGGGCTCCACGATCCAGGCGCCGCCCATGCCGCCGACGGGGTGCTGCGAGCGCTCCTGGCGGAACGTCACGCTCTTGTTCGCCGCGTCGTGGACGCGGCGGGAGGTCCAGGTCTTGGCGGTGCCGTTGGCGGTCGCCCAGAGCCGGATCAGCTCGTCGTCGCCGTCCCTCTCGACGACCTCGGCGTGCACGGTCGGGGGGAAGGTCTCCGGCCACCTGGTGACGTCCGCGATCAGTGCGTACACCAGTTCGGCGGGGGCGGAGACGGCGATCTCGTGTTCCGTTTCACGTACCGCGTTCTCGGTCACGTTTCTTCTCCTCTCGGTAGGCGGGGCCTCTAGCGGGCGTCGCCGAACCAGCGGCGCAGCGCGGCCTCGAGACCGCCCCCGTCCGGTGCGGTCCAGGCGATGTAGCCGTCGGGGCGGACGAGCACCGACCCGGTCGCGGCGCCGCCCTCCTCGGGTCCGGCGGGGAAGCTCTTCACCCGGACCACGTCGACGCGGTCGGACCAGCCGGCGGCGGTCTTCTCCTCCGTGCCGGTGGCGTCGGCGGTGATGAGGACGCCGCGGGCGGTGTGCAGCAGCCGGGCGGTCCGCTCCTGCCCGCCGTCGGCGAGCTCCAGTGCGCGGTCGGCGAGACGGGTGCCGAGCAGCGGGTGCCCCGCGTCGTCCCCCGCGCCGGTCGCGTACCGGATGTCGAAGCCGCTGACCATGCCGGACAGGTGGCGGGCCACCGGCCGGAGCGCGATGAGCTCGGCCATCACGGCCCGCATCGGCTCGACCGACTTGCCGGTGAGGTTCAGCGTGCCCTGGGCGAGGGTGTTGCGCAGGAGCCGGACCCCCACCGGGTGGCGTTCGGCGTGGTAGGTGTCGAGCAGGCCCTCGGGGGCGGTGCCCCGGACGGTCGCGGCGAGCTTCCAGCCGAGGTTGAAGGCGTCCTGCACGCCGACGCTCAGTCCCTGCCCGCCGGCGGGCAGGTGGATGTGGGCGGCGTCGCCGGCCAGCAGCACCCGGCCGCGCCGGTACTCGGTGGCCTGGCGGGTGGCGTCGGTGAAGGCGCTGACCCAGCGGGTCTCGCCGTGGTGGATGGAGTCGCCGGTCAGCCGCTGCCAGGCGTCGGCGACCTGGGGGAAGGTGACCTCGCGGCCGCGGTCGGGCGACGCGCCGTTCTCGCAGACGATGATGCGGGTGAAGCCCTCTTCGAGCGGCGCGGCCATGACCATGCCGTTGGGGCGCAGTTCGCCGATCATGCGCGGCTTGATGTCGCAGCCGCGGACGTCGGCCAGGTACATCTCGCGGGTGGCGTCGGAGCCGGCGAACTCGAAGCCCGCCTGGCGCCGGACGGTGCTGCGTCCGCCGTCGCAGCCCACCAGGTAGCGGGCGGAGTGCTCCTCGAAGCCCTCCGGTCCGCGCACGGTGACGGTGACGCCGTCCTCGTCCTCGGTGAAGCCGGTGAACTCGTAGCCGCGGCGCAGGTCCGCGCCGAGCTCCAGGGCCCGGTTCTCCAGCATCTCCTCGATCTTGTACTGGGGTGCGCCGCGCACGCCGAAGTGCGAGCCTTCGAGCACCCCGTAGTCGATGGGGAGGCCGCCGAAGTGGCCCTGCCGGGTGACCTCGATGTTCTCCAGGCGTTCGAGGATCCCGCGCTGGTGGAACATCTCGGTGGCGCGCGCGGTGAAGCCGATGCCGCGCGACTCCCAGCTCCGCTCCCCCCGCTGCTCGAAGACGACGACGTCGGCGCCGCCGAGGCGGAGTTCGGCCGCGAGCGTCAGCCCCGCCGGACCCGCGCCGATCACTATGACATCGGTTTCCATTTTTTCCTGTCCTGAGCCTCGACCCTGCGATGGGGGACCGGTGGCGCGCGGAATCAGACCGCGATCGCCTCGATGACGGAGATCGGCGCGCTGGTGGGGACGGCGCGGGTGACCTGGAAGCCGGCCTTGGCGAACAGCTCGGTGTACTCGGCGAGCGTGCGGTCCTGGGCGCCGAGCATCAGCATCAGCCAGAGGTCGATGGTGTGACCGAGGTGGTTCTCGTTGTTCTCGGGGAGCACGTACTCGATGACGAGCAGCTTGCCGCCGGGGGCGATCGCCTCGCGCGCGTTGCGCAGGGCGGTCACGGCGTCCTCCTCGGAGAAGTCGTGGATGATGTGCTTGAAGACGTAGGCGTCGGCACCGGCCGGCAGCTTGTCGAGGTAGCCGCCGTGCTCGATGGTGAAGCGGTCGGCGACGCCGGCCTCCTCGAAGAGCGACTGCGAGTCGACGGTGGCGACCTCGGAGTCGTACAGCACGCCCTTGACGTCGGGCGCCTGCTGGAGGATGCCGGCGAGGAGGTTGCCGCGGCCGGCGATGACGTCGACGACGGTGGAGAACTGGGTGAAGTCGTAGGCGTCCAGGATCGGGCCGGTCTCCGAGAGGGAGAGGCCGCCGAACGCCTGGAAGAAGACGTTCGCGTACTCGGGCGTGGCGTGGAAGAAGTCGAGGGCGCCCATGCCGCGCAGCTTCGGAAGGTTGGGCTCGCCGGTCTCGACGGTGGCGGCGAGGTGGCCCCACTCCTCGTGCAGGATCGGGTGGCTCATCAGCACCGCGAAGCCGCGCATCGAGTCCGGGGCGTCCTCGCGGAGCTTGTCGGAGAGCGGGCTGTTCTCGTAGGTGCCGTCGGGGCGGACGGCGAAGACGCCGTGGCCGGCGAGCGCGCGCAGGACACGGTGGGTCGCCTTGGCGTCGGAGCCGACGCGCTCGGCGATGTCCCCGGCGGACAGCGGTCCGTCGGCGAGGACGTCCGCGACACCGAGCTTGGCCGCGACCGAAAGGGCCTGGGTAATGACGGCACCCTGGATCAGGTTGAGCAGGGCATATGCGTCGGACTGGTCGCGGACCTCGGTCTTTTCGGACATGACTTTCCTTCCGGAGCGCCTTTTTCGTGGATTTCCCGACGATAGGTCGGCGCTTCTCGGACCCGCAACCAGACACTTTTGAATTTGTTGACTTGAACGTTCAACCGGAGAATCCGAGCGGTTGAACGGAGATGACCTCCACCGCTCCTCGACCGGGATTCGGGGCCTGCTTGCCAGATTGACACGGCCCCACATACACCCCGAGAAGGAGCAGGCGGAATGGCCGACAACGGACAGCAGGTAGCGCTGATCACCGGCGGGACGAGCGGTATCGGCCTCGCCATCGCCGAGAACCTCGCGAGCCAGGGGCACAAGGTCTTCCTCTGCGCGCGCAACCCCGAGAACGTCCAGGAGACGGTCGCCAAGCTGCGCGCCGACGGCCACGACGCCGACGGCCTGGCCGCCGACGTCCGCAAGCCGGCCGACGTGGACCGGCTCGTCGGCGAGGTCGTCGAGCGCTACGGCCGGATCGACATCCTGGTCAACAACGCCGGCCGCAGCGGCGGCGGCGCGACCGCGGACATCGCCGACGAGCTCTGGTACGACGTCATGGACACCAACCTGAACAGCGTCTTCCTGATGACCCGCGCGGTCCTCAAGAAGGGTGACCCGGTCGGGCGCGGCTGGGGTCGCATCATCAACATCGCCTCCACGGGCGGCAAGCAGGGTGTGGTGCTGGGCGCTCCTTACTCGGCGTCCAAGCACGGTGTCATCGGTTTCACCAAGGCGCTCGGTCTCGAGCTCGCGAAGACCGGCGTCACGGTCAACGCGGTCTGCCCCGGCTATGTGGAGACCCCGATGGCGCAGCGCGTCCGCCAGGGCTACGCCGCGCACTTCGAGACCTCCGAGGCGGAGATCCTGGAGCGCTTCGAGGCCAAGATCCCGCTGGGCCGCTACTCCACCGCCGAGGAGGTGGCCGGCCTCGTCTCCTACCTCGTCTCCGACGCGGCGGCCCCCGTCACCGCGCAGGCGATGAACGTCTGCGGCGGCCTCGGCAACTACTGACCGAGCCGACGGACACGAGCCAGGACTTCGAGGAGCCGACGTTGCCGCACACCACCCCGACCCCGGTCGACTTCTGGTTCGACCCGACCTGCCCCTGGGCGTGGATGACCTCGCGCTGGATCCACGAGGTCGCACGGCACCGGGCCCTCGACGTCCGCTGGCACATCATGAGCCTGACGGTGCTCAACGAGGGGCGTCCCGACCTGCCCGAGCGCTGGCACCGGGACCTGGCCCTGCGCATGGAGCCGGTCCGGGTCCTGGCCGCCGCCGAGAAGGAGTACGGCCCCGAGGTCCTCGGCCGGCTGTACACCGAGCTCGGCACCCGCTTCCACCTCGGGAAGGAGCCCAAGGAGCGGGCCACCTACGCGGCGGCGCTCACCGCCGCCGGCCTGGACCCGGCCCTCGCCGAGGCTGCCGGGTCCGACGCGTACGACGCCGCGGTGCGGGCCTCGCACCAGGACGGCATCGGACGCGTCGGCACCGATGTGGGCACCCCCGTCGTCGCGGTGGGGGACGTGGCGTTCTTCGGCCCCGTCGTGACCCCGACCCCGCGCGGCGAGGCCGCCGTGCGGCTCTGGGACGGTGTCCTGGCGGTGGCCGGGACCGACGGGTTCTTCGAGCTCAAGCGCACCCGTACCCGCGATCCGATCTTCTCCTGAGGGCTCCGCGCACCATGTCGTCAGCCTCGCGCCTCCACCAGGGGGGCGGTCCAGTTCTCGCTCAGCCACGTCTCCAGGGAGACCAGGTCGGGCCTGATCTTGCGGAGTTCGGGCAGGTCGGCGTGGTAGCCGTCGCGCTCGAACCAGTCGAACATGTTCGCCAGGTCCTCGCGGTTGGCGCGCAGCGGCTCGATGGGCAGCTGCTGGTAGCGGGTGGGGACCCCGGAGGCGGCCTCGAACGCGGCGGCCATCTGCGGTCCGGTCAGGTCGTCGCCGGCGATCTCGACGACCCGGCCGATCCACTCCTCGGGGTTCAGGAACGCCTCCGCGGCGAACACCCCGATGTCGCTGGTCGCGATGAGCTGCACCGAGGTCTCCGGGTCCAGCCACATGGACAGGACCAGCTCGCCGCCCACCGGGCGCGGGGCGATGTCGAGGAGGATGTCGTGGAACATGACGGGCCGCAGCACCGTCGTCGGCAGGTCGAGCGTCCGCAGGTACTCCTCGACCTCCAGCTTGCTCTCGAAGTGCGGGACCCGGGTGTCCCGGTCCGCGCCGCCGACCGAGCTGTAGACGAAGTGCCGCACGCCGGCCTCGACCGCGGCGTCGGCCACCGCCCTGCCCTGGCGCACCTCCGCCTCGCAGCCGCCGGGGCCGCGGAAGGTCTGGACGCTGAACACCCCGTCGGCGTCCTTCATCGCCGCCAGCAGGGACGCCGGGTCGTCCAGGTCGCCGCGGACGAGGACCGCTCCCGCCTCCTCCAGGGACCGCGCCTCCGCCTTGCCCGGGTCGCGGACCAGGGCGTGCACGGTGCGGCCCCGGCGCAGCAGTTCGCGGGCCACCGCCCCGCCCTGCCGGCCCGTACCGCCGAGCACCAGGATCGTTCCTTCAACCGCCACTGTCTTCCTCCGTGTGTGTCGCCCGCCGGACCCCCGCCCGGCGTGACGTTCCGATGTGGTGGCCGCGAACGGCCGCGATCCCCCGCGGGATCAGGCCGCCGACATGACCTTGAGCTGGAGCAGCGAGTTCACGAACTCGACGAGCTCACCTGCGGTGTTGATGAGGCCGATCTCGTCCTCGTTGAGCTCGATGCCGAAGTCCCGCTCGATGCGGCTGTACGTCTCCAGGAGCGCGAGGGAGTCGTACCCGAGCTCGTCGAAGGGGCTGTCGGGCGCCTGGTCGAGCGGCAGCGCGTCCTCGGCCTCGCCGGCGCACTGGCGCATGATGGTCTGGAGGTCGCCGATCGTTATCTGCAGCACAGCCGTTCCTCTTTCTCTGTGGGTGACTCTCGGTCGGAGCCGTACCGCGCTACCACGGCACGGTTCCGTCGTCCGCCAGGCAGGCGCCCGACGGGCCGGCCTCGTCGAGCAGGGCGAGCCGGACGGCGATCCCCGCGCCCTCGGCGGGTGTGCGGTGACCGCGATGGTGGTTGATGTCCGTCGCCACCACTCCGGGGAGGGCGGCGTTGACCTTGATCGACGTCCCGCGCAGCGCCTTGGCGTACGCGACCGTCAGCGCGTTGAGCGCGGTCTTCGAGGACTGGTAGGCGATCATGTCGAGGCCCGCGAGCGGCGAGCCCGGGTCCGAGTTCAGGGTCAGCGACCCCACGTGGCTGGACAGGTTGACGATGCGGCCGGCCGGGGAGCGGCGCAGCAGCGGCAGCAGCGCGCGGACCACGGTGACCACGCCGAAGACGTTGGTCTCGTAGACCTCCCGCAGGTCGTCGGCGGTCGCCTCGTCGGCGCTGCCGTGGAAGCCGCCCGCGACCCCGGCGTTGTTCACCAGGATGTCGAGGCGTCCGTACCGGCGCTCGATCTCCTCGGCGGCCCCGGCCACCGAGGCCGGGTCCGTCACGTCGAGGCGCAGCGGCACCGCGGTGAGGCCGTCGGCGACGAGCGCGTCGGCGGCCTGCTTGCCGCGCACCTCGTCCCGGGCGCCGACCAGGACGGTGACGCCCTGCTCGCCGAGCTGCCGCGCGACGGCGAATCCGATGCCCTTGTTGGCGCCCGTGATGAGCGCGATCTTCCCGTCCGGCACGTCATTTCCTTTCATGAGGGGCGTTCCACGTGAGGCGCGCCGAATTGCTCATGCATCGAAGTTAGTAAGAGGCAAAAGCCGGGAGCACCTCCGACATTGCCATTCGGGTTCGGCGTTCAAGTGTTCAACAGCGGCGTTCAAGCACGCCTATTCCGCGCTTGAACGCCATGTCCGCGCGCCCGCATTCCATTCATTGCAGTCGAACACGGCGCTGAGTAGCTTCACCCTGGCCAACCATTGCCACAGCGCAGAGGGACCTAATGATGAAAACTGCTGACGTCATCGTGGTGGGTGCCGGGCCGGTCGGCCTGTTCCTCGCCGGCGAGCTCCGGCTGGGCGGTGTGGACGTCGTCGTCTACGACAGGCTGCCCGCGCCGAGCGGGGAGTCCCGTGCCCTCGGGTTCAACCGGCGGGCCGCCGAGACCCTCGGCGCGCGCGGCGTGCTCGACCGGCTCGGCGAGTTCCGCTGGGGCCCGATGGGGCACTTCGGCGGCGTCCGCTTCGACCTCGGCATGCTCGACGAGGACCACAGCGGTGTCCTCGGGCTGTCCCAGGCCAGGACCGAGGACGCGCTCGCCGGCCGGCTGGCCGACCTCGGTGTCCCCGTGCTCCGCGGCCGTGACGTGACCGGACTCCGCGAGACCCCCGACGGCGTCGTCGTGGCGTACGACGGTCCCGACGGCCCCGGCGAGGAGACCGCCTCCTACGTGGTCGGCTGCGACGGCGCGGACAGCACCGTCCGTGCCCTCGCCGGCATCACGGCGCCCGGCTGGGAGGCGACCCGCGGCATGTACACCGCGGAGGTCACCGGCGTCGCGCTGCGGCCCCGGCCCATCGGCGAGCGGCTGCCCGGCGGCTGCATGGTGGTGTGCACCCCGGTCGGTCCCGGCCGGCTCCGCATCGTCGTCCACGACCCCTCGCTGCCCGCCCGCCCGGCGCCGGGCGCGCTGACCTTCGCCGAGGTCGCCGCCGCCTGGCAGCGGCTGACCGGCGAGTCCCTCGACGGCGCCGAGCCGCAGTGGGTGTGGGCCACCGGCAACTCCTCCGCGCTGGCCGAGGAGTTCCGGCGCGGACGGGTGCTGCTCGCGGGCGACGCCGCGCACGAGATCCCGCCGCTGGCCGCCTGGGGGCTCAGCGCCGGGCTCCAGGACGCCGCGAACCTCGGCTGGAAGCTGGCGGCGACGGTCAGGGGGTGGGCGCCCGAGGGGCTCCTCGACACCTACCACGCCGAACGCCACCCGGTGGGGGCGGAGTTGCTCCGCAACGCCCGGGCCGCGCAGAAGGTCTACCTCGGCGACGACGCCATGGACCCGATCCGCGAGGTGATGGGCGAGCTGCTGGCCCACAAGGACGCGGCGGAGCAGGCCGCCGGCATCGTCAGCGGCCTCGGCATCCGCTACGCCTTCGGCGGCGGCGACCACCCGCTGCTCGGCCTGCGGATGCCGCCGCACCGCGAACTCACCCTGGCGGACGGCACCGTGGCCCGCGTGGGCGACCTCCTGCGCTCCGGCCGCGGCCTGCTCGTGACCACCGGCGACGGCGCGGAGGCGGCCCTCGCCGAGGGCCTGGCCGACCGTGTCGACGTCCTCGCCGGCACCTGGGTCGCCGCGCCCGACGCCGCGCCCTCCCCCGCGCTCGACGCGGTCCTCGTCCGCCCCGACGGCTACGTCGCCTGGACCTCCCCCGGCAGCGCCGAGGGTCTCGCCGAGGCCCTCGGACGCTGGTTCGGCACCGCCCGCGTCCCCCAGCCCGCCGGCCGCTGACCGGCCCTCTCGACCGAAGGAGCGTACGTATGCCCAGGGATGCAGCCCGGGATGTCATCGTCGTCGGGGCCGGCCCCGTCGGCCTGATGCTGGCGGGCGAACTCCGCCTCGGCGGCGCCGACGTCGTCGTCTACGAGCGGCTGCTCGCCCCGGCGCGCGAGTCGCGCGGCGCGAGCTTCACCAAGCGCACCGCCGAATGCTTCGACCAGCGGGGCCTGCTGGACCGGCTCGGCGCGACGGAGCCCGCCGACAGCCACTTCGGCGGGGTCCCGATCGACCTCTCCGCGCTGGACGAGGACCACTACGGGCACCGGGGGATATCCCAGTTCCGCACCGAGCGGATGCTGGAGGAGTGGGTGACGGAGCTCGGCGTGCCGATCCTGCGCGGCTACGAGGTCACCGGCTTCGAGGAGACCGCCGACGGCATCGACGTGGCCCTCCTGGGGCCCGAGGGCGCCGCCGCGGCCACCGCCCGCTACCTGGTCGGCTGCGACGGCGGGCGGAGCACCGTCCGCAAGCTGGCCGGCATCGACTTCCCCGGCACCCCCGGCGGGCGCGGCTTCCTCACCGCCGACGTCACCGGCATCGAGACCCGCAAGCGGCGCATCGGCGAGAACCTGCCCGGCGGCAGCATGATCATGGCGATGGACCTGGAGAACGGCGTCACCCGCGTCGTCGTCCACGAGGCCGGCACGGCACCGCGCGACCGCGACTCCCTGACCTTCACCGATCTCGCCGACGCCTGGCAGCGGCTCACCGGCGAGTCCCTGCACCACGGCGAGTGCCGCTGGATCAGCTGCTTCACCGACGCCTCGCGGGCCGCCGCCGAGTACCGCCGCGGCCGGGTGTTCCTGGCGGGCGACTCCGCGCACGTGCAGCCCCCGGCCATGGCCCAGGGCCTCAGCGTGGGCGTGCAGGACGCGGTCAACCTCGGCTGGAAGCTGGCCGCGACGGTCACCGGCCGGGCCCCCGACGGGCTGCTCGACACCTACCACGCCGAGCGCCGGCCCATCGGGGAGCAGTTGGCCCGCAACGCGCGCGCGGCGATCGAACTGCGGCTCACGGGCGAGGACATGGACCCGGTCCGCTCGCTGATGACGGAACTGGTCTCCCACCCGGACGCCGCCGGCCACCTGGCCGGGATGCTGAGCAACCTCGGCGTCCGCTACGACCTGGGCAAGGGCGACCACCCGCTGCTCGGCCTGCGGATGCCGCCGGGCCGGGAGATCGACCTGCCCGACGGGACCCGCACCCGCGTCGCCGACCTCCTGCGCACCGGTCGCGGTCTGCTCGTGACCACGGACGGGACGCCCGTGCCGGCCGCCGAGGGCCTGGCCGGCCGGGTCGACGTCGTCACCGGGACCTGGGCCGTCGCGCCCGAGCCGGCGCTCGACGCGGTCCTGGTCCGCCCCGACGGCCACGTCGCCTGGACCTCCCCCGGGAGCGTCGACGACCTCGCCGCCGCCCTCACCCGCTGGTTCGGGACCGGGGCGGTCTGACCCCCGGTCCAGCCGCACTCGACCGGGGTTCCAAGGCACCCGGTCAGACTGCCGAAGCCCGTTCCGGCGCCGACCCCTCGGCGCCGGGCCGGGCCCTACGACACCGTATGCAGCATTCATCAAGGAGCTGGTGGAATGGCCGGGAGCGAACGGGATCAGGCGAGCGTCAAGCCTCATGTGGTCATCGTCGGAGGTGGTATCGCGGGACTGGCTGCTGCGTTCTATCTGCGCAACGAGCCGGTCCGCGTGACGCTCCTGGAGGGATCGTCACGCATCGGCGGCAAGCTCTCCGTCTCCGAGGTTGCGGGCGTCGCGGTCGACGAGGGCGCCGAGTCGCTCTACGCCAACCGCCGCAAGACCACCGGACTGATCAAGGACGCCGGGCTCGGCGAACGGATCATGTCGGCGGGCGTCACCGCCTCGGCGATCCTCACCAAGGACGGAATACGGCACCAGCCGGACCGTCAGTTCATGGGCGTGCCCTGTGACATGGACGACCTCGCCCGGTCGGGCGTGCTGTCCGCCGCCGGGCTCGACCGGGCGCGCCAGGACCTGGCGCTGCCCTCGTTCGACCGCGAGGGGGACGTCTCCGTCGCGTCGTTCGTCGGCGGGCGCCTCGGCCAGGAGGTCGTGGACCGCCTCGTCGACCCGTTCCTCGCGGGGGTCTTCTCCGGCCGCGCCGAGGACCTGTCGTTCGAGGCGACGCTGAGCCCGCTGGCGATGGCGTCCCGCAACCACGTGTCCCTCGCGGACGCGGCGGGCTCGCTGACGCCGGTGCTCGCGGAGGGCGAGAAGCCGCCGCCGGTGAGCGTCGCCACCCTGGAGGGCGGGTTCGGTTCGCTGCCCCCCACCCTCGTGCGGGAGGTGCTGGCCGCCGCGCCGGACGCCTCGCTGCGGACCGGGGCCTCCGTCCGGGAGCTGACGCGGACCGCCGACGGCTGGCGGCTCGTCGTGGGCTCGGCGGGCGAGGCCGAGTCGATCGACGCGGACGCCGTCGTCGTCGCCGTGCCGGCCGGCCCCGCGGGCCGTCTCCTCGCCGGGGTCCCCGGGGCCTCCGTGGCGGCCTCGGCGCTCTCCGAGGTGCCGTACGCGAGCGTCGCCACGGTGACGTTGGCCTACCCGCGCTCGGCGTTCCCCGGCGGGGGCCTGTCGGGCCGCGGCTACGCCGCCTACCGGGTGCCCGCGGTGGAGGGGAAGCTCGTCAAGGAGGTCACCTTCACCACCGTGAAGTGGCCGCACCTGGCCGGCGAGGTGGAGATCGTCCGCTGCGCCCTCGGGCGGTTCGGCGAGGAGCACATGCTGCGCCGCGACGACGCCGACCTGGTCGCGGTGGCGGCGGCCGAGCTCGCCGAGGCCATCGGCGTGACCGGCGTGCCGGTGGCGAGCCGGGTGGTCCGCTGGGACGACGCCCTGCCGCAGTACACGGTCGGGCACCTGGAGCGGGTGCAGCGCATCCGCGACTCCGTGGCGACCCAGCCCGGTCTCGCGGTCTGCGGTGCCCTGTACGACGGCGTCGGCGTGGGCGTCTGCATGGCCAGCGCCCGCAAGGCCGCCGACCAGGTCCTCTCCTTCCTGAAGAAGGAGGCCGCCGCCCGCTCCGTCGCGGTCGGCGTCTGATCCGCTCCCGCCTCCGGGCGGGAGCAGGACGACGGAAGAAGGGGCCGTGCCCGATCGGGCACGGCCCCTTCTTCCGTGTTCTCGCCGTTCCGGGAGCGGGTCAGCGGTCCAGGAGGGCCGCGAACACCTCGGTGAGGACCTGCTCCGGGTCCTCGACGGCCGCCGTGGCGCGGAAGGCGACGTGCTGGTCCGGGCGGACCACCAGCGCGCCGGCGCCGCCGATGCCGCGGACGGCCTCCCAGCCGCCGTCGACGTCGTCGTAGTCACCGCCCTCGCCGATGCGGGCCGTGACGACCGGGACGGAGTACTTCTCCGCCACCCGCTCGGCGGCCTCGGTCCACGGCGTCCCCTCCGGGCCGGTGATCAGGACGAAGGCGGAGGTGCCCGCGAGGTCGATCGTGGAGGTCAGCTCGCCGTCCCTGCTGATCCAGGCGTGCGGCACCCGGTGGCCGGGGCGGGAGGTCGGCACGTGCACGTTCCGCATCGGGACCCGGGCCGGGCGCTCGGTGCCGTCGGGGACGAGCGCGCCCTCCTCGTATCCGAAGCCCACCTCCATGTCGAGCGACTGGCAGCCGCCCCGGTGGGTGTGGAAGATCTCCAGGGCCCGCGCCCGCACCGTGTCGCCGTTCTCCGACGGGTCGAAGTACGCCTCCAGACGCTGGCGGCGGCGGCCCGCCGGGATGTTGTGGCCGGCGCCGATGGCGTCGATGACCACCTGGTGGTGGCCGGCGGCGGAGACGGCCCAGTCGACGTTCTCCCGGCCCACGGGGCGGCGCTCCGCCTCGTAGGTGTCGACGAGGCTGTCGGGCGACCCCCCGTTGATCACCGCGGCCAGCTTCCACGCCAGGTTGTGCGCGTCCTGGATGCCGGTGTTGAGGCCGAGGCCGACGGCCGGCGGCTGGCGGTGGGCGGCGTCGCCGGCGATCAGCACACGGCCGACGCGGTAGCGGTCGGCGAGGTGGGCGTGCACGATCCAGTCGGTGACCTTGTGGACCTCGATCTCCAGCTCCGGCAGGCGCAGCAGCTCGCGGATGCGCGGCACGACCGTCTCGGCGTCCCAGCGTCCGGGCGGCCCGGGGGCGAAGTGCAGGCCCCACTGCTCGCACGCCTTGCCCCAGCTCGGTCCCATCTCGATCAGGTTGCTGGAGAGGTCGGGGTCCTCCGGGCTGAGGAAGTGGGTGATGAGCGTGCCCTCCTCCCACCACTCGGAGAGGTCGGCGGAGAAGTACGCGGTCGTGGTGTTGACCAGTCCGGGCGGGCCGTCGAGCGTGATGCCGACCTCGGGGCCGACGAAGCGGCCGCCGTCGGCACCTATCAGGTACTGCGCCTTGACGGTGGTCACCTCGCCGGTCTCGACGTTGCGCACCTCGGCGCGGACGTGGTCGCCCTCGTCGGAGAAGGTGGTCAGCTCGTGGTGGAAGAGGACGCGGCCGGGGCTGCGGTTCTCCGCGTGGCGGCGCAGGATCGGCTCCAGCCACATCTGCGGCAGCTTGGCCGGGAGGACGGGCCCGACCTTCTCGTAGCTCTCGGTCAGTTCGCCGCCGCCGAAGGCGTCCATCTCGTGGATCAGGCGCCGGTCCATCGGCTCGTCGCCCGCGAGCGTGGTCATCCAGCGGACCTTGCCGAACTTGTCCAGCGGTGCCGCCTCGGCGAGCACGTCGTCGGCGATGCCGTGCTGCCGGAAGATCTCCATCGTGCGCTGGTTGAGATAGTGCGCCTTCGGAATCCTCGACGTGTCCGGGTGCCGTTCCACCAGCAGATGGTCGACGCCCTGGTCGGCCAGGAAGACGGAGGCGGACAGACCGCATCCGCCACCGCCCACGATCAGGACCGGAACCTCGATTGTCCCCATGTTCGCCCTTCCAGAAATATTGACGGATGCATTGCCGTCGCAGCCTCGCAAAGGGCTCTTCAGGGCCGGTCAAGAACGGCTGGACCCGGCCCGCCCGCACGGCCGCCGGCCGGTCACGGGGGTGTGACCGGCCGGCGGACGGAGGGGGCGGGGTCGGGCGCGGGGTCAGCCGAGCCAGGCCCCGTCGCGCATGAGGCCGCGGCCCGCCAGCTCGTTCGCCTCGCGCCACGCCTGGGTGCGCTGCGGCCGGATGCGGAAGTACTGGTAGGGCTGCTCCAGTTCGCGCGGGTCGAAGCCGGTCTTGGCCGCGAAGGCGTCCCCGGCCTCCTGGCCGAGTTCGGCGGTGTCCACCGGCTCCGCGACGCCGTCGACGATCACCACGTCGCGGGTCGGGCCGAGGCCCAGGCGGACCCGCCCGTCGGCCAGCAGGTTGCGGCCGGTGACCGAGGCGCGCGGCGTCGAGATGAGGAACGCGGTGCCGTCCCACAGGTAGGAGAGGGGGATGAGGTGCACCCCGCCCTCGGCGCCGGACGTCGCGACCCAGAGGTCGATGTCGTTCTCCAGCCTGGCGCGGGTGTCCTTGAGCCGCTCCTCCAGGCCACGCGGTGGCATGTCGGTCATGCTTCCTCCATCGGTGTCACGGAGCCCTCCCCGTCCGGGGACGGCTCGTTCGGGTGCCGGCCGGGCCCCGCGGGCAGGGCGGCCGCCACGGCCGCCAGCGCCTTGACGGCCGCGCGCACACTGATCATGTCGTGTGACCGGTGCGCGACGAAGCGGACATGGCCGTTCGGCAGCGGAAGAACGCGAACTCCGTGTGTCGCGAGGCCCGTTGCGCACTCCTCGGCGGCCAGTCCGGCGAGTCGGGCCATCACCATGTTGGTCGGTCGCGGCGGGCGCATCACCTCGGCGCCGGGCACCGTCGCGAGGCCCGCGGCGAGCACCGCGGCCTTCTCGTGGTCGACGGCCAGCTCGGGGAGCCGGCCCAGCGCCACCAGGGCGGGCGCGGCGACGATCCCGGCCTGGTGCAGGGAGCCGCCGAGCCAGGTCCTCGTCTCCCGGGCGTGCTCGACGTACGCCCGGGTCCCGCAGAGCAGTCCGCCGACCGGCCCGCCGAGCCCCTTGGAGACGGAGAAGGCCACGCTGTCGGCGGGTGCGGCGAGATCGGCGAGCGGGACGCCGAGCGCCACGGCCGCGTTGGCGAGGCGGGCGCCGTCGAGGTGGAAGTGGGCGCCGTACCGGTGGGCCAGCGCGGCCACGGAGCGGGTCGCCGCGGCGTCGAGGGCGTTGCCGGAGCGCATCATGCTGGTGTTCTCCAGGCACACCACCGTCCCGCGGTCCTGCGGGCCCGTGGCGAGCAGCGCGGTGAGCGCGTCGGGGTCGGGCAGGCCGTCGGGGCGCTGTGCCACGGTGAGGAGCTCGACCCCGCCGAAGCGGCGCAGGCCGTCCGCTTCGAGGAACGCCATGTGGGTGTCGGCGCCGGCGATCAGCCGGGGCGGCGGCGAGCCCGGCGGTCCGGCCGCGGCGAGCGGGGCGACCAGGTTCGCCATCGTGCCGGTGGGCATGAGCAACGCCGCTTCCGTGCCGAGCAGTTCGGCGACGGTCTCCTCCAGGAGGGTGACGGTGGGGTCGTCGCCGTAGACGTCGTCGCCGACCTTCGCCCGCGCCATCGCCTCGCGCATGCGGGCGTCCGGGAGGGTGCGGGTGTCGCTGCGGAAGTCGAGCCGGGGGGAGGCGGCGGTCGTCACGGGCGGCTACCGTCCCGTCCGGTGGGCGACCCAGACGGCGCGCGGCCGGGTGTAGCCCTCCACGGCGTGGAGGCCCAGCTCGCGGCCGTACCCGGACGCGCCCATGCCGGAGACGCTGACGGTCTCGTCGGTGTCGCCCCAGGTGTTGACCCAGACCATGCCGGCGCGCAGGTTCCGCCCGAGGTGCTCGACCCGGTCGGCGTCGGAGGTCCAGACGGAGGCCGACAGGCCGTACGCGGTGTCGTGGGCGAGGCGCAGGGCCTCGGCCTCGGTGTCGAAGGCGGCGACGGACAGCACCGGGCCGAAGAGCTCCTCGCGCCAGGCACGGCTGTCGGAGGGGGCCTCGTCCACGACGGCCGGGTGGACGAAGAACCCGCCGTCGAGGTCGAGCCGGACGTCGTCGGCGCCGGGCGGCAGGACGACCCGCGCGCCCTTGGCCGCCGCCTCCCCGACCGCCTCGGCCGTGCGGTCGACGGCGGCCCGGCTGATGAGCGGGCCGAGGTCGGTGGCGGGGTCGCCGGGCCGGCCGACCCGGAGGGCGGCGGCCAGTTCGGCGACCCGGGCGACGAACTCGCCGTGCACGGCCCGGTCGACGACGAGCCGGGTGCCGGCCACGCACATCTGGCCGGTGTTGCCGGTGAAGCCGGTGACGACGGCGCGGGCGGCGGCGTCGAGGTCGGCGTCGCGGAACACCACCACGGGGCTCTTGCCGCCGAGTTCGAGGGAGACGGGCTTGAGGCCGTCGGCGCAGCGGCGGGCGACGTCCCGGCCGGCGGCGGTCGACCCGGTGAAGGACACCATGCCGACGGCCGGCTGCGCGCAGAGCCGCCGGCCGGTGTCGGCGCCGCCGTACACGGCGCCGAGCACGCCCTCGGGGAGCAGCTCTCCGGCGCGTTCGACGAACCGGCGCAGGGACAGCGGTGTCTCGGGCGCGGGTTTGACGACGACGGTGTTGCCGTAGGCGAGCGCGGCGGCGATCTTCCACACCGCGAGGAGCAGCGGGTAGTTGTTCGGCGCGACCGCCGCGCAGACGCCGACCGGCACCCGGTCGGTGTAGGTGCGCATGCCGGGGCCGGCCGGGTGGGTCTCCCCGACGGGTTGGCGGGCCGCCGCCGCGAACCAGTCGGTCACGCGGGCGGCGAAGTCCACCTCGCCGAGGGCGCGGGCGGTGGGCTTCCCGGCGTTGTCGCGCTCCAGGCCGGCGAGGACCTCGCGGTCGTCCCGGAGCAGGTCGCCGAGGGCCCGCAGCAGGTCGCCGCGCCGGCCGGGGGAGGTGTCGCCCCAGCCGCCGCGGAAGGCCGCGTCGGCCCGCGCCACGGCGTCCTCGACCCCGTCGGCCCCGGTGTCCGGGAGCCGGGTGAGCTCGCGGCCGGTGGCGGGGTCGAGGACGGGCCGTTCCGGCGCGGTCATCCCAGCACCTCGGCGTTGCCGGCGAGGCGGAGGCCGGCGTCGAGGGCGGCGACCAGGCCGAGGAAGGTCTCGCGGCCCATGCCGGCGCCGGCGCTGCCGAGCAGCCGGAGGTCGTAGCCGTCCGGGTGCTGCCACCAGGCGTCGCAGGCTCCGTACTCGGCGTCGAGGTAGCCGAGGTGCAGCGGCCGGCCGGCGAGGTCGTGGAGCTCGCCGGCGGCGGGGTGCTTCTCGCGGACGGGCGGGAACTCCATGCGGCCGCCGCCGGTGCGCTGGGCGGTGAGGCGCAGTTCGCCGCCGCCCGGGGAGGCGTAGACGACCTCCAGTTCGCGGACGGCGGCACCGTCCCCGAAGGTGGCGGCGCTCTCGGCGCGGAATCCGCCGGCCGTCGCGGGCACGCCCTGCGCGGCGAGGAAGGCGGGGACGTCGGCCGAGGGGATCCAGTCGCCCTCGTGCTCCTTGCCGTGCCGGTGGAAGGAGAAGACGCCGGTGGGCACGGACACCATGTCGGCGCGGTGCCGCGCCCAGTAGCTCAGCTCGGCGAACGGGGTGGCGAGGACGCGTTCCATGGCCTCGGGGACGGCCGGGCGCAGCGCGGCGAACAGGGCGACGAGCTCGTCGTCCGTGAACTCGCCTTCGAGTACGGACAGTTCCACGGTGGTACGAGCCATCCGGGCGCTGCCGGCGACATGCCCCAGGTAGTCGGTGCCGAGCCAGGCGACCCGGCCCTCGCCGATCTCGTACGGCCGGGTCTCGCCGCCCCACAGGCAGGGGTGGTCGGCGGCGGGGAAGGCCCAGTCGTAGTGGAACTGCTTGAGGCGCAGCCGCCGCCCGCCGCCGGAGATCTCGGTGCGGTACCCGGCCGGGTTGGCGTCGCTCCACGGGGTGCGGCCCTCGGCCTCGACGCGGCCGGGGGGCGCCTCGCGGCGGATGGTCCCGACGCTGGTGTCGCAGCCGGCGGGCAGGGCGGTGGGCCGCCACACCGTGAAGTTGCACCCTTCCTGGGCCTCCGCCTCGGTGAGCACCGGGGGCACCGGGTCAAGGTCGGAGGCGCTCTCCAGGACGTGCCAGCGCCACTGCGGGACGGGAGGGTTCACCATGGCCAAGACTCCTCGGTTCGGTTCTGAACTCCGCGAGGTGGTCGAGCCAGGCGGAGGAGGACGCGAGAAACATCCATTCGCCGACGCCCAGTTCGGTGCGGAGGTCGGCCGGCAGCGGGGGCAGTCCGAACGGGGTGCCGAGTCCGTCGGCGAGTTCGGTCAGCCGCTGGACGTAGCGCGGGTCGGTGGGGGTGGGAAAGCCCTGCTTGCGGCGGTGGCGCACCGACTCGGGCATCAGGTCGGCGAGCGCGGCCTTCAGCAGGCCCTTGTGGCTGCCGGGCTTGTTGCTGTCCTTCAGGTGCTCGGGGCAGCGGAAGGCCAGCTCGGTCAGGGCGACGTCCTGGAAGACGGGCCGGTCCTCCAGCGTGAACGTCGACGAGGTCGCGTCGACCATGTCGTTGACGTAGACGAGGAAGCGCCGCATCAGGTGGTGGCGGCCGCGCTTGAGCGGCGACGCCGTCTTCAGCGCCCGGTACTCGTCCATGGTGCGGGCCCACACCCGGTCGGTGACGACCTCCATGTCGACGTCGAGCTCCCGGGCCATCCACGCGACGAGCCGGGCCCAGACGGGCCGTTCGTCGGCGTGCAGCCGGTGGGTCAGGTAGTGGCGTCCGTGGATGTACGTGGGGGCCAGGGGGTCGACGACGGGGAAGTAGCGGCCGTCCTGGTATCCCCAGAGCTCGTCGGCGCCGTGGCCGGAGTAGACGACCACCTTCCGGTCGCCGGCGATGGTGCCGTACAGGTGGTGCATGGCCAGTTCGGCGCCGTGCAGCAGCGGCCGCATCAGCCGGGTGGGCAGGACGGGCACCAGGTCGGCGGCGGCGTGCCGGTCGAGGTCGCAGACGGTCAGCGGCACGCCGAGGCGTTCGGCGACCTCGGTGGCGTAGGCGACGTCGTCGCCGGAGCCTCCGATGCCGTCCTGGTAGCGGAGCACGTAGCCGTCGAGGGGGACGCCGGCGGCGGTCAGGCCCGCGGCGATCGCCGTGCTGTCGACGCCGCCGCTGAGGACCGCGGCCCGGGGGACGTCGGACACGGCCCGCTGCTCGATCGCCCGGTCGAAGGCGGCCCTGATCTCCTCGGGGCCGACCAGGCCGTCCACCGAGGCGGGCCGCCAGTAGCGCGCGGTGCGGGTCGACCCGCCGTCGGCCACCAGGTACTCGGCCGGCTGGAGGGAGCGGACGCCGCGCAGCCAGGTGTGGTCGTCGGCGGCGTCCATCCGGATCCAGGAGCGCAGCAGGTACTCCTCGGCCTCGACCTCGGGGGTGATCAGACCGGTGCGGAGCAGGACCTGCTGCTCGGAGGCGAACAGCAGCCCGCCGTCGGTGAAGGCGTAGAAGAGCGGCTTCACGCCGAAGTGGTCGCGGGCCAGGACGACCCGGCCGGTCGAGGTGTCGTGCCAGGCGAGCGCGAACATCCCGTCGAGGGGGCGCAGGGCGTCCGCGGGGTCGTCCTCGCGGCAGACCTGCTGGAGGGCGAACTCGGTGTCGCAGCTGGTGCGACGGGGCCACAGCGGCGGCGCGGGCGAACGGGAGCCGTAGACCTCGCCGTTGTGCACGAGCACGACCCGGCCGGTGGGGTCGGCCATCGGCTGGTCGCCCGCGTGACTGCGGTCGCGGACGGCCAGCCGGGTCGCGCAGAGCATGACGGTGCCGCACTCCGAGACGTACGGCGCGCGCGAGCCCTCGCCGCGGTGCGCCATGGCCCGGGTCATCGTCCGGCCCAGTGCGTCCAGCCGGGCGGGGTCCCGGCGTCCGTCGAAGCTGATGAAGCCCGCTATACCGCACATGTGCCACTCACCCAACTCACCGCCGGTGTCTCGCTCTTCGGCGCGGCCGGCGGCTCGGGCGCGGGCTCGCGCCAGACCCGCCAGAGGCCGGCCAGGGCCTCGGTGAAGACGTGCTCGATGCCGTGGTGGCCGCCCTCGTGCTCGCGGTAGACGTGCGGGACGTCGTGCGCGTCGAGCGCGGCGTGCAGGGCGCGGACGCCCCAGTGCATGCCGTACTCGTCGCGCTGCCCGACGTCGAGGTGGAGCAGCCCGAGGCCGGCGAGCCGGCCGGCGTGCGCGGGCAGCATGCGCACCGGGTCGTGGCGGAGCCACCGCTGCCACACGTCGTCGCGGAACAGGCCGGTGGCGGGGTCGCACGGCAGGGCGTCCGACGGGCTCGTCCCGGCTTTCTCGGCGTAGCACATGCCCATGGCGACGATGCTCATGGCGACCATGAAGGGCACGTCGTGCGGGCCGCCGGCGCGGCGGTCGAGCAGCGCGTCGACGCCGCCGGCGGCCCGCACGGTGTCGAGCGTGCCGGGCAGCAGCGGCAGGTAGCAGTGCTCGAACCCGGCGTCGGGCGAGCAGGCGACGACCGCCCCGAACAGGTCGGAGGTCATGCCCGCGACCAGGGCTCCGTAGCCGCCGCTCGACTTGCCGCCGACGGCCCGCCAGGCGGGATCGGGCCGGGTCGCGAACCGGCGGTCGACCTCGGCGACGATCTCGGCGAGGTAGCCGGCGTACTCCCCCGAGGCGGCCGAGTCCAGGTACTGCGAGCCGCCGTAGGCGGTGGTGCAGTCCGGCACGACGAGCAGCGCGGGCGGCACCCGGCCGTCCTCCATCGCCTGCCGGAGGCGGTCGGCGACGGACGCGCCGAAGGCGAGCGCCCGGCCGGTGAGGCCGGGGTGGGCGCCGAATCCGGGGAGCCAGTAGACGACCGGGAAGCGGCGGACGCCGTCGTACCCCGGCGGCAGGTGCACCTCGGTCCGGCGCCGGTGCGGGTCCCCCAGCGGGTTGCCGCGCAGGCGGACGCTGGAGTGCTCGAACACGACGGTGCCGGGCGCGGCGGTCCCGGTGGCGGCGGTCCCGGAGACGGCGGAGTGGTTCATGAGCGGCTCTCCTCCCGCAGTTCCCGGTCCACGTGCCGGGTGTAGAAGGACGGGTGGTGGAAGACCGCGGACAGCAGTACGCCGTCGGAGGCCCACAGGCCGAAGGAGCTGCCGAACAGCAGGTCCGCGCCGAGCATGGCCTCCAGGGTGCTCGCCGCGATCTCGGTCCAGCCCTCCCCGCCGGTGGCGTGGCCGCGGGCCGGGCCCGGGCCGAGCCGGGTGACGCGGCCGGCCACCGGGTCGAGCAGGAAGGCGGTCTCACCGCCCCCGCCGCCCGCGCCGGCGTCCTCGTGCAGCGAGACGACGTGCCGGCCGGCGCCGTCGTCGAGCGCCCGGTACCAGTAGTCGGTCGCCACGAGCCGGTCCAGGACCTCGCGCAGCAGCTCCTCGGCGGGGCGGGTCTGGCTGCCGTACCGGTCGAGCGAGGCGTCGAACGGCGGCACCGGGGTGTCGGGGCGGAGCCGCACCGCGTCGTAGATCTCGTCGAAGTCGTACGCGTCGGGCGCGACGGGCCCGTCGACCGGGACGGCCTTGCCGTCGGCCACCTCGATGACCTGGCCCGGCCCCCACAGCAGCCCGTCGCGGCCGAGCTCGTCCAGGCGCGCGAGGGCCTCGGTCGGGGTGAAGGGGAACATCGTCCGGTTGCACCACGAGTAGTCCCGCTCGCCGTCGCCGCTGACGCGCCAGCCGAACGAGGAGGGCACGGTGACGGTGGCCGGCAGCGTCGTGACGTACCGGTCGAAGGTGGCCACCGCGCGGGCCCGGACCGCGTCCGGGTCCGTCAGCGGCCGCCGCTCGGTGAGCACTCCGGGCGGCGAGACGCTGTGCGCGGGGACGAACACGGCGTCGAGGCGCGGGGCGTCGTCGCGCTGGAAGGCCGCGACGGTCGCCTCGTGCAGCAGGGCGTCCCCGCAGAGCATGACGGCCGCGTCGGGGGTCTCCACGAGCACGCTCATCTCGGGGAACGACACGGCCGAGGGGAAGGTCCGCAGCGTCGCCCCGCCGAGGGTGACGGTGTCGCCCGGCGTCACCGGGTGCAGGCGCTCGAAGCCGAAGCGGCGCAGCGTCCAGGCGATCGCCTGGTGTCCGAGACCCGAGGCGGTGAGCTGCGGCGGCACGGGGCCCGCCGGGTAGACGCAGGTGACGTCGGAGCTCTGGCGCGGGCTGTCGTCGAAGTCCACGTCGGCGCCGTCGACGAGCCGCCGCAGCGAGGGGAAGTGGTGGTGGTCGTAGTGGTGGTGGCTGAGGACCACGTAGTCGACGCCCTCGTCGAGGACCTGGCGGACCAGGTCGTCGGGCAGCGGCGGATGGTGCTCCCAGAAGCGGTCGAGGCGCTGGGTGAGCCACGGGTCGAACAGGATGCGCTCCGTCCCCGTCTCGACGAGGACGGCGGCGTGCCCGAGCGAGGTCAGGCGCATCAGCCGGCCGTCTCGTACACGCAGCGGAAGCCGACCTCCATGTGCCGGTCGGTGATCAGGTCCTTGCCCCGGTAGAAGGTGGTGAGGCAGGCCGGCGGCGACGTCCAGGTGCCGCCGCGCAGGACGTGGAAGGCGTCCTTGCGGTTCATGAAGTCCAGCGGGTGGCGGCCCTTGAAGAAGGGGTCCATGTCCTCGCCGGTGTAGAAGTTGGTCCGGGTCAGCTCCCAGACGTTGCCCGAGGTCTGGAGCACGCCGTACGGGCTCGCGCCCTCCGGGAGGGCGTCCGCGGCCAGCACCGGGCGGGCCGGGTTCTCGCCCTGCTCGACGGTGACGAGCAGCGCCTCCAGGGAGTCGAGGTCGGCGACGTTCTCGCCGAAGGCCCGCTCGACGTAGTTGACCCGGGACGGGTCCCAGTCGTCGCCCCACGGGAAGCGGCGGCCGTCGGTGCCGCGGGCGGCCTTCTCCCACTGGTTCTCGCTGGGCAGCGCGCCGCCGGCCCACTTGGCGAAGGCGTAGCCGTCGTACCAGTCGATGCCGACGACGGGGAACTCCGGCGCGTTGAAGCGCGGGTCGTGCCAGTGGGCGGGGCGGTGCGACCGCTCCTCGGGCTGGTCGGGGTGGTCGAACTCGCCGGAGTCGCCGACCTCTTCGAGGAACTCCCGGTAGCGGGCGTTGGTCACCGTCGTCCGGTCGATGAGGAAGGTGGGGACGTCGACGGCGCTCAGTGTCAGGTCGTCGGTCAGCATGCGGAAGGCGTCGGTCTCCTCGACCGCGCCCATGATCGCGGGGCCGCCGGGGATCAGGGCGACGTCGTCGTTGCGCCGCGGCCGCTTGCGCGCGGCCTCGATCCGGGCCCGCATGTCGGAGAAGTACTCGTCCTCCAGGCGGCGGAGTTCGCCGGAGTCGCGGGTGCCGAAGACGCTGATGAGGGCGCGCTTGGTGAGCGCCGCGCCACAGCCGACGGGCTTGCGCGCCCAGCCCGGCTTGGTGAAGTTGCTGGGCCAGCCCGAGATGCGGATGAGGTCGGGGACGGCGGCCGCGATGCGGTACTCCGTGATGACCTTGAGGGCCGTGAACGCGACCCAGTCGACGGTGTCGTGCGTCGCGGCGGCCACGGCGGAGGCCGCCGCGGGGACGTCCGCGTGGTGCTCGGCGAGCAGCCGCACGGCGCCGGCGCGCACGGGCCACTCCGGGTGCGTGATGGCGATGCTCGCGAGCAGCGGCACGCCGTCGACGGTCCGGCCCTTCTCCCCCGCCAGACCGACGACCCGGTCCACCGACGCCCAGTAGCGGTCGTCGGTGGAGTCGTCGATCACCAACAAGTCGGCGGGAATGTCGATGACCTGGGAAACGCGATTACCTACCATCTCAACCTCTCTCTCGGGACGATGGACGACGAGCCGCCCGTACGGAATGCGAATCCGTACGGGCGGCGCATTTCGCTTGTCAGCGGATTACCACTTGCTGGTCTCCTGCTGCGCGTCACGGGTCTCCATGAAGGTACCGTCGCTCATTGTGAACTCCCTTCGTCATTCTCTTCATGCGGTCGGTCGACCTCATGTCCAAGGAGCTTAGGGAGAGGCGGGGAGGCGCTACAACGGAAAAGGCCGCGAACGCCGAAAGAGAGCATTCTGCGATAGGTCGGGGATACGTTCGCGGCCATCCGACGTGAGGAGAGAGGAACAGCGGAATGACTGACACCGAATCCCGTGACCTGCGGGAGAACGGGTTCACCCGGCTCCCGTCGCTGGTGACCGGCGAGGCGCTCGCCCGGCTCCGCGGCGCCGTCGGCCGGCTGGAGGAGCTCGCCCGCGACCGCACCGTCTCCAGCGGGGACTTCGTCCTGGAGGCGCCCGGCATCGGCGGCTGGGCGGCCTGGCAGCAGGGGGCCGGGGCGATCGCCGGGGTGCTGCGCTCGGCCGACCGCATCCACGAGCACGTCCCCGAGTTCGAGGCGGTGCAGCGCTCGCTCGGGCTGGCCGACGGGCCGGTCGCGCGGGCCGCCGGCGGCCGGCCGGGCACCCTGGTCAACGCCTTCCTGTGGGCCAAGCCGCCCGTGGTGGGCTCGGCGAAGCCCTGGCACCAGGACCTGGCGTTCGCGCCGCCCGGCTTCGGCGCCGACGAGCACGGCATCGTGACGGTCTGGATCGCGCTCGAAGCGGCCACCCCGCGCAACGGCTGCCTGGAGTTCCTGCCGGGCTCGCACCTGCTGGGGCTGCTCCCGCACACCGGGGACCGCGAGCGGCTGCCCGGCGAGGCACCGCTGGCGGCGGCCGTCGAGCCGCACATCGCGGACGCGGACCTGCCGGGGACCGCGCCGGAGGCGGTGCCCCTGCCGCCCGGCTCTGCGGTGATGTTCGACGGCCGGGTGGTGCACCGCTCGGCGCCCAACACGACGGCGTCCGAGCCCCGGACCGCCGTCAGCTTCGTCTACCGGGTGCCGCGTCCGGCGTGGACGCGCAGCACACCGGCCGCCGCCCGCGCCTGATGTTCGACCGCGGATCGGCAGCGGTCGAACGGTGGCGGGGTCGGCGGCCGGTCGGGCCGCGGTCGAACGGCGGTCAGGAGCCGTCGAGGGCGTAGAAGCCGACGCCGTCGAGGTGCCGGATGGTGTTGAGGTCGCGCTGCACGACCTCGTCGAGGTCGTGCAGCAGCGTCACGATGACGGGGTACGTGAGGTCGTCGACCGTCCGGTGGATGTCCTGGCCCGGCTTCACCGGGGTCGCCAGGGCGTGGAACCCCTCCAGCCGCTCGATCTCCTCGATCCCCCGGTACTCCCGGAGCACCCCCTCCACCGGGGAGACCATGCCGGCGATCGCGCAGTACCGCTTCACCTCGTACGGGGTGCCGGCGCGGGCGTGGAACCGCTCGGGCCGCAGATACGCCTCGACGGTCCACTCCAGCTGCGAGGCGCCGATGCCGAGCCCGGCGGCGGCCGGGATGCCGCCGCCCGCGATCCGGGCGCCGACCTCGACCAGGCAGGGCCCGTCCGGGGTCATCCGGATCTCCAGGTGCGCGGGACCGTGCCGGATGCCGAGGGCGTCCAGGACCTGGAAGCCGTACTCCTTCAGCGGCTCCACGACCCGGCTGCCGGAGTCGACGAGGGAGAGCGCGTCGCAGAGGTCGACGACCCCGTTGGCGCTCACCCGGCCGGTCCGCCAGACGTCGCACACGTGGTGACGCCCGTCCCGGCTGACGGTGTTCACCATGTACTCGGTGCCCGCCAGGTACTCCTGGGCGACGGCGCCGCGGTTGGGCTGGGAGAAGACGTCGTCGGCGTCGGCCAGGGACCGGTAGGCGGCGACGGACTCCTCCGGGGTGTCGCAGAAGGAGACGCCCTGGCTGCCGGCGCTGCGCGGCGGCTTCACGACGACCCGGCCGCCGAGCGCGCGGTGCCAGGCGGCGAGTTCGTCGGCGTCGGTGGCCCACAGCTGGCGGGCGGCGCGCAGTCCGGCGGCGCGCAGGGTCTCGATCATGAGGTGCTTGTCGCGGCGCGCGGTGCTGAGGGCGGTGCCGTTGCCGGGGAGGCCGAGCCGCTCCGCGAGCAGGTCCGCGAGCTCGACTCCGATCTCCCCGCCGGAGATCACGGCCAGCGGCGCGAACCCCGCGATCGCGTCGGCCGTGGCGTCGACGTCGCCGTCGTGGACGAGGTCGGCGACGAAGTCGCCGGGAACGTGCGGGGCCGACCGGTACACGTACGGGACGTCGCGCGTGCTCTGGACGCGGACGACGGAGCACCCCTGCTCACGGAATTCCAGAACGAGTGAACGGACGGCGGCGTAGGCATCGACCATCACGATGCACGGGCCGCCCTGTGTGGCTGCTGTCATATGTTCAAGATAGACAGACTTCCCCTTGGCCGAAATCCGTTCAGCTCTGCCATCCTCCAGCCCTGGAGGGATGCTTCATGACGTTATTTCCCGCGGCATTTCGGTCGCCTCATTTCACTCCCGCATTGCTGTTCGTCAACACGTGCGGGAGTTTTCTGCTTCTGGTGAGCCTGTCCACCCACGTGGGGTCGGTCACCGGTTCCGGGCTGCTGGCCGGCGCCGTGCTGAGCGCCCCCTGGCTGCCCGCGCTCCTGCTCGCCGCACCGCTCAACCGGCTGCTCGCGCGGCGCGCCCCGGAGCGGCTGATCCGGCTGGCCGAGCCCGCGAGCCTGCTGCTCACCGCGGCCGCCCTCACCGCGCCGGGACCCGCGCTGCTCGCCGTCGCCACCGGACTCGTCCTGGCCCGCGGCTTCTTCGAGGCGGTCACCCGCTCGGCCACCGCGGTCGTGCTGCGCGGGACCGTTCCGCCCGAGCGGCTCGACCGGGCCAACACGATCGCCGAGATCGGCAAGCTGACCGGTCTGAGCGTCGGGGCGGCGCTGGCGGGACCGGCCGGCTCGGTCCTGTCGCTGCGGGGTCTGATCGCGGTGAACGTGGCGACCCTCGCGCTCTCCGCGGTGCTGGCCTGGGCGCTGCCGGGGTCCGCGGGGCCGGCCGCGGCCGGCGCGAAGGCCGAGGGCGGGGCCCCGGCCGACACCCGGCTGCGGGTCGAGGACCCGGTGGTGCGGCGGCTGTTCGCCCGCTTCCTGCTGGTGGCGTTCTGGCAGGGCTTCCACACGGTGGCCGTCACGGTGATCCCGCTCCACCTCCTGGCCGGCGGGACCCGGCTGGTCGGCGTGTTCGTCGCGATGTCGGCGCTCGCCATCTTCGCCGGGTCGCTCGCCGCGCTGCCCGCGCAGCAGTACCTCGACCGCGTCCCGTCGGCCTTCTGGGCCGTGCTGCCCATGCCGCCGCTCCTCGCCGCGGTCCTGATCGGCCGCACGGCGCCGACGCTCGTCCTGTACGCCCTGTTCCTGGTGCTCTTCGAGGTTGCCTTCGTGCACTTCAACAACCGTCTGCTGGCCGCGGCGTCGGCCGAGGAGCTGTCGTCGGTGGTGACGCTCCGGGCCACTCTGCTGCCCTCGGGCGTGGCGGTGTCGATCCTGGTCATGGGGGCCCTGTGCGACCTGGCGGGCCCGGTTCCGGCGGCGCTCGTGGTCGCCGCGGTCACGTTCCTGGTCACCGCCGCAACCGGTGGCACCCGGCAAATCTGGAGAAGAACCGTGCCGGACGCCTGAGCATGATGATCGGGACCGGCAAGGGCGGAGTACCCCCATGAACTCCCCCGGCCCCGACGCTAAGGCGGTCCGTCATGCGCGTTCTCATTGTGCCGTTTCCGTTTAAGACACACCTTTTCAACCTGATTCCCCTGGCCTGGTCCCTGCAGACCGCCGGTCACGAGGTGCGGGTGGCCGGCTGGCCCGACCTCCTCGACGACGTGACCGGGGCCGGCCTCACCGGCATCAGCGTCGGCCCCGGCGAGACCGCGGAGGTGCGCAGGCAGCGCGACCAGCGGGACCAGCGGAAGAAGGCCGCCGCGCCCGCGGCGGGCGGAGCCGGGCAGGGCCCGCAGCAGGGGGGCGGCCTCGACCCGCTCTTCGACGTCCGGCCGGACCGCGACCGGCTCAGCTGGGAGCAGGCCACCCGGGTCTTCGAGAACCTGGTGCTCCCGCAGGCCCGGCGGTCGAACGACACGATGATGGACGACGTCGTGCGGTTCGCCCTCGAATGGCGCCCCGACCTGGTGCTCTGGGGCGCGAAGGCGTTCGCGGGGGCGGTCGCGGCCGCCGCGGTCGGCGCGGCGCACGCCCGGGTGCTGTACTCGGTGGACGTCTACAGCCGCATGCGGGAGGACTTCCTGCACGCCCAGGAGCGGCAGCCCCCGGAGGACCGCGCGGACGGCCTGCGCGACTGGCTGTCGGGCTGGGCGGGGAAGTACGGCGTCGAGTTCTCCGAGGACCTGGTGAACGGCCAGTTCACGATCGACCCGCTGCCCGGGGCGTTCCGTCCCGACGCCCGGCCGACGACCCTCCCGATGCAGTTCGTGCCGTACAACGGCCCGACGGTGGTGCCGCGTTGGCTGGCCGAGCCGCCCCGCGCGCCACGGGTCCTGATGACCTTCGGCGACGCGGTGAACGACGGGCCGGTGCGGCAGCTGCTGCCCGTCGAGAAGATCCAGGAGATCCTCGACTCGGTCGGGGACCTGGAGATGGAGCTGGTGCTGACGCTGCCCCGGGATTCCCAGGAGCAGCTGCGCCGGGTGCCGGACAACACCCGGCTCGTGGAGTCCGTTCCCCTCGCCGACGTCCTGCCGACCTGCGCGGCCATGGTGCACCACGGGGGAACCTGGTCCTTCGGCTGCGCGCTGCGGTACGGCGTCCCCCAGCTGCTCGTCAGCCGGGCGTTCGACGTGCCGCTCAAGCTCCAGTGCCTCGACCGGACGGGGGCGGGGCTCGCCATGAAGCCGGCCGAGGTGGACGGGCCGGGCGTGCGCGCCGCGATCGTCCGCCTCATCGAGGACGAGACCCTCCGGGCCAACGCCCGGCGGCTCCGTCTGGAGGTGCTCACGATGCCCGCGCCGAACGAACTGGCGCGGACGCTGGAGCAACTGGTCGACGCCCACCGGGCAGACGCGGCCACCACCGCGCGCTGACCCGATGGGCGTCGCTCCGGGAGTGCCGTCCCGGAGCGTGGTCCGGAGGGTGCGGGCCCCGCATGTCTCGCTCATGCGGGGCCCGCGCCTGTCCGGTCAGGCGCCGGCCGGAACCGGGTCGGGTGCCGCCGCGCAGGTGGCGTCGACGCCCCACTTGGAGGCCGGCCGGGTGCCGTCCCTCAGGTAGTCGCTGACGTAGGCGTTGAGGCAGGTGTTGCCGTTGGCCGACAGGGCCGCGCCGACGCTGTGGCCGCCCTTCTCCATGACGAAGCGGGAGTTGGGGAAGCGCAGGTGCGTGTCGTAGGCGCCGAACACGCCGCTCGCGGCGTCGAACTCGGGCTGCACGATGAGGACGTCCACCGAGGAGTTGCCGACCTGCTGCGGCGTCTGGGAGGCGGCCGGCCAGAAGGCGCACGGGGCCATGTACCAGGCGTTGTTCCAGGTGAGCACGGTGGTGCCGAGGGCGTACTGGGCGGAGTAGGCCGCGCTGTACACGTTCCAGTCACGCGGCCAGTAGCCGTCGGTGCAGTTGACCGCGTTGGTCATCGTGTGGCGGTTCTGGTGCGGGAAGCCCGGGTCGGAGAAGTTGGCCTTCAGCGAGGTCGGGTCGTTGTTGACGGCGAAGTCCGAGAGGATCTTCGCGCGGTTCAGCCAGATCCAGTGGCGGTAGACGACCGGCTCGAAGACGTCGGCCCACTCCGCCGGGCCTATCTTGCCGTCGATGGGCGCGTCGCGGAGGCTGTTCTGGGCCGCGTAGTACTTCGCCTCGACCTGGGCGGCGGTCGTGCCCAGGTGGTAGACGGAGTCGTACTTGGCGACCCAGGCGAAGAAGATGCCGGCGTTCTGCTCGGCGGTGAAGTTCTTGCCGAGGTGGTTCAGATAGCCGACGCCGCTCGGGCTCACGACGCTGTCGAGGATCATCCGCTGCACCCGGTTGGGGTACATGGAGGCGTAGACGGAGCCGAGGTAGGTGCCCCAGTGGGTGCCGAAGTAGGTGATCTTCTCCTGGCCGAGCGCGATGCGCATCTGCTCCAGGTCGCGCGCGGAGTCCTTGGTGGTGAGGTGGTTGAGCACGTCACCGTACTGCTGGCCGCAGCTCTGGGCGTACGAGCGGGCCCGGTCCACCAGGGCCTGCTCGGCGGCGGGCGAGGCCGGCACCGGGTCCGGCAGCGCGTGGCCGGGGTTGATGTAGGTCGGGTCGCAGACGATCGCCGGCTCGCTGGCGCCCACACCGCGCGGGTCGAAGCCGATGAAGTCGTAGGCGGCGCCGACGTCCTGCGCGAGGCCGGTGGTGCCCTTGGCGTAACGGGTGGGCAGGTCGCGGGAGATCGGACCGGGCCACTGGCCGCGGTGCAGGATCACGACGCCCTTGTACTGTGCGTCGGCGACGGTGTGCTTGGCCCGGGTCAGTGCCAGACTGATCTTCCGGCCTTCCGGGTTGGCGTAGTCGAGCGGCACCTGGATCGAACCGCACTCGAGGCCCTTGAGCATGGCTCCGAGGGTCGGATCGTTTTCCGGACACGGCGACCAGGCCACGCTTGCGGCCGGAGTGGCCGCCTCCACCGCCGCCACCGGGGTGACGGCCGGACCCACCAGTCCGGTCACGATCACCGTTGTGACCAATGCGAGCTTCTTCACGTGATTCCCCTTCTGGATGCAACGCGCTCGCAGCCTGGCAAGGCCCTCTGTAATTCCGGTCAAAGATGGCTGGATTCCCACTTGAGTGAGCAAGAACGGAGAAGCGTTTCGACAGCGCTTTTCCCTAGCATGCGGTCACACGATCCCGACCTAGGAGTGATCATGTCCCACCCCGCCACCCAGGGAATCAAGACGGTGCTCCACCCCGTCAAGGACCTGGCGACGGCAAAGACGGTGTACACCGCGCTGCTCGGCGTCGAACCGCAGACCGACGAGGACTTCTACGTCGGCTTCGACGTCGCCGGACAGCACATCGGGCTGGTCCCGGGGGCGGGCACGCAGGGCATGGCCTCACCGGTCGCGTACTGGCATGTGCCGGACATCGAGGCGAAGTTGGCGGAGGTGACGGCGGCCGGAGCCGTCGTGCAGAACCCCGCCGCCGAGGTCGGCGGCGGCCGTCTGGTGGCCACCGTCACCGACGTCGACGGCAACGTCCTCGGCCTGCTGCAGGAGCGCTGAGACCGGCCCGCCCCGCCGCGTCCGCCCGGAGCTCACCGCCGCACCCCGGCGCCTCCCCCCGTACCGCCCGAATCCCCCTTGATTCCCGCTCGAATTTCCCTCAAGCCCCCCGCGAGGGCAATTCGAGCGGGATTCGAGGGGGATTCGAGCGTGTCCGCCTAAGCTCGCCGGATGGGGCCGGGCAAGGGCGGTCCCATCCGGAGAGATGGAGAGACCATGAGCAAGGACACCGGGACGGACGCGGACTCCAACGAGCCGCACGTCGCCGACCGTCACGACCTGATCCGCGTGCACGGGGCACGGGTGAACAACCTCAAGGACGTCAGCGTCGAGCTCCCCAAGCGCAGACTGACGGTCTTCACCGGGGTGTCCGGCTCGGGCAAGAGCTCGCTGGTGTTCGGCACCATCGCCGCCGAGTCGCAGCGGATGATCAACGAGACCTACAGCGCCTTCGTCCAGGGCTTCATGCCGACGATCGCGCGCCCCGAGGTCGACGTCCTCGAAGGTCTGACGACCGCGATCGTCGTCGACCAGCAGCGCCTCGGCGCCGACCCCCGCTCCACGGTGGGCACCGCCACCGACACCAACGCGATGCTCCGCATCCTCTTCAGCCGGCTCGGCACCCCGTACATCGGCCCGCCCAGCGCGTTCGCCTTCAACGTCCCCAAGCGGGTCGCCAGCGGCGCCATGAGCGTGGACAAGGGCAAGGGCGAGAAGCTCGTCGTCACCAAGGCCGTCTACCACGGCGGCATGTGCGCGCGCTGCGAGGGCCGCGGCACCGCCTCCGACATCGACCTGACCCAGCTGTACGACGAGACGAAGGCGCTCGGCGACGGCGCGCTCACGATCCCCGGCTGGAAGCAGGACAGCTTCTGGACCACCCGGGTCTACACCGACTCGGGCATCCTCGACCCGAAGAAGCCGATCCGCGACTTCACCGCCGACGAGAGGGAGGAGTTCCTCCACGGCGAGGCGCGCAAGGTCAAGGTCGACGGCGTCAACCTCACCTACGAGGGCCTGATCCCGAAGATCCGGAAGTCCATGCTCTCCAAGGACAAGGACTCCCTCCAGCCGCACGTCCGGGCGTTCGTGGAGCGCGCCGTCACCTTCACCTCGTGTCCCGAGTGCGGCGGTTCGCGGCTCAGCGAGGAGGCCAGGTCCTCGAAGATCGGCGACCTCTCCATCGCCGACGTCTGCGCGATGGAGATCAGGGACCTGGCCGCCTGGGTCCGCGGCCTCGACGAGCCGTCGGTCGCCCCGCTGCTCGCCAAGCTGCTGCACACCCTGGACTCGATCGTGCGGATCGGCCTCGGCTACCTCTCGCTCGACCGCCCCGCCGGCACCCTGTCCGGCGGCGAGGGCCAGCGCATCAAGATGATCCGCCACCTCGGCTCCTCGCTCACCGACACCACCTACGTCTTCGACGAGCCCACCACCGGCCTGCACCCGTACGACATCAGCCGGATGAACGACCTGCTCATCGAACTCCGGGACAAGGGCAACACGGTCCTCGTCGTCGAACACAAGCCGGAGACCATCGCGATCGCCGACCACATCGTCGACATCGGCCCCCGCGCGGGCTCCGGCGGCGGCCAGGTGATGTTCGAGGGCTCCCTCGACGGACTGCGCGCCAGCGGCACGGTCACCGGCCGCCACTTCGACGACCGGGCCGCCGTCAAGGACACGGTCCGCAAGCCGACCGGGCACCTGGAGGTCCGCGGCGCCTCGACGCACAACCTCAAGGACGTCGACGTCGACATCCCGCTCGGCGTGCTGTGCGTGGTCACCGGCGTCGCCGGGTCCGGCAAGAGCTCGCTCGTCCACGGCTCGGTCGCCCGCCGGGAGAACGTCGTCTCCGTCGACCAGACGCCGATCAAGGGCTCGCGCCGCAGCAACCCGGCGACGTACACCGGTCTGCTCGACACGATCCGCAACGCCTTCGCCAAGGCCAACGGCGTGAAGCCCGCGCTGTTCAGCCCCAACTCCGAGGGCGCCTGCCCCACCTGCAACGGCGCCGGCGTGATCTACACCGACCTGGCGATGATGGCGGGCGCCGCCACCACCTGCGAGGACTGTGAGGGCAAGCGGTTCGAGGCGTCCGTGCTCGAATACCGTCTCGGCGGCCGTGACATCAGCGAGGTCCTCGCCATGCCGGTCGACGAGGCCAAGGACTTCTTCGGCGCGGGCGAGACCCGTGTGCCCGCCGCCCTGCGCATCCTGGAGCGCCTCTCCGACGTCGGGCTCGGCTACCTCGACATCGGCAGGCCGCTCACCACCCTGTCGGGCGGCGAGCGCCAGCGGCTCAAGCTGGCCACGCACATGGCGGAGAAGGGCGGCGTCTACGTCCTGGACGAGCCCACCACCGGCCTCCACCTCGCCGACGTGGAGAACCTGCTCGGGCTTCTCGACCGCCTCGTCGACGCGGGCAAGTCGGTCATCGTCATCGAGCACCACCAGGCCGTGATGGCGCACGCCGACTGGATCGTCGACGTCGGCCCCGGCGCCGGCCAGGAGGGCGGCACGATCGTCTTCGAGGGCACGCCGGCGGAGCTCGTCGCGAACCGCTCGACCCGCACGGGCGAGCACCTCGCCGCGTACGTCGGCGCGTAGCCGCACCGGCTGATATCAAGGGGTCGGCCCCGGGATTCCTCCCGGGGCCGGCCCCCTTCGGTTTTTCAGCGGTTGAACCCGCAATCTGAAAGATGCCTCTCATCAGGCATTTCTTTAGCGTGAATTGCATGCCATCCGCCCCCCTCATCGAAAAGGGTTAGACACATGCCTCGACCGTTGAATTCCGAATGCGATGTGATCTCATGAGAATCCTCGTCACCGGCGGAGCCGGATTCATCGGCTCGCATTATGTGCGGACCATGCTCGACGGGGGGTACCCGGGCTACGAGGACGCGCACGTCACCGTGCTCGACCTGCTGACGTACGCGGGCAACCGCGACAACCTCCCCGCCGCCCACCCGCGGCTCACCTTCGTCCAGGGCGACATCCTCGACCGGGAGCTGCTGCGCTCGGTCCTCGAAGGCCACGACGCGGTGGTGCACTTCGCCGCCGAGAGCCACGTGGACCGCTCCATCCAGAGCGGCGCCGCCTTCGTCCGCACCAACGTGGAGGGCACCCAGGCCGTCCTGGAGGCCGCCCTGGCCGTCGGCGTCGAGCGGGTCGTCCACGTCTCCACCGACGAGGTGTACGGCTCCATCGACGAGGGATTCTGGACCGAGGAGTCCCCCCTCCTGCCGAACTCCCCGTACGCCGCCTCCAAGGCCGCGTCCGACCTCGTCGCCCTCGCCTACGTCCGCACGCACCGGCTGAACCTGTCGGTCACCCGCTGCTCCAACAACTACGGGCCGTACCAGCACCCCGAGAAGTTCATCCCGCTCGCCGTCACCAACCTCCTGGAGGGACGGCGCATCCCCGTCTACGGGGACGGACAGCAGATCCGCGAGTGGCTGCACGTGGACGACCACTGCCGCGCCATCCAGCGGGTGCTCACCGCCGGCCGGGCCGGCGAGGCGTACAACATCGGCTCCGGCTCCTCCGTGCCCAACCTGACGCTGGCCCACCGGCTCGTCGAGCTCTGCGGCGTCGGCACGGACATGATCGACCACGTCGCCGACCGCAAGGCGCACGACCGGCGCTACGCCCTCGACCAGACCAAGATCGAGGAGGAGCTCGGCCACCGGCCGCTCACCTCCTTCGACGAGGGACTGGCGGCGACCGTCGCCTGGTACCGCAACAACCCGCAGTGGTGGAAGCCCGTCAAGGAGAGCGGTGGTCGGCCGTGACCGTGCAGACTCGACTGGTCCCCCGTCACCGGGCCGGGATATCCGAGCGCCTCGCGCTCTCCGCGGCGACCGCCGAGGGCGTCCACATCGCGACGGCGGAGGTGCCCGCCTGGCTGGACTTCCACCGGGTGACCTGCGGGACGGCGATCCGCCGCATCCCCTTCGCCGAGCTCGACCACTGGTCCTTCGCACCGGACACCGGCGACCTGCGGCACAGCAGCGGCAAGTTCTTCACCGTCGAGGGCCTGCACGCCGTGCGGCCGGAGGGCGAGTGGCAGCAGCCGATCATCGTCCAGCCGGAGATCGGCATCCTCGGCATCCTGGCCAAGGAGTTCGACGGCGTCCTGCACTTCCTCATGCAGGCGAAGATGGAGCCGGGCAACCCGAACCTAGTGCAGCTCTCCCCCACCGTGCAGGCCACCCGCAGCAACTACACGAAGGCCCACGGCGGGGCGGAGGTGAAGTACCTGGAGCACTTCCTCGACCCGGACCGCGAGACGGTGCTCACCGACGTCCTGCAGTCCGAGCACGGCGCCTGGTTCTACCGGAAGCGCAACCGCAACATGATCGTCGAGGTGACCGGCGACGTCCCCGCCGACGAGGACTTCCGCTGGCTCACGCTCGGCCAGATCGTGGCGATGCTCCGCCTCGACAACGTGGTGAACATGGACGCGCGCACCGTCCTGGCCAGCGCCCCCATGGCCCCGCCCGAGGTGGGGGCGCTCGCCTCCGACGCCGACCTGCTGGCCTGGTTCACGGGCGAGCGGGCCCGCCAGGACATCCACACCCGCCGCATGCCGCTGCGGGAGATCGCCGGCTGGCGGCGCGACGAGCACTCCGTACGCCGCTGGGACGGCCGGTTCTTCCAGGTCGTGGCGGTCTCCGTGGAGGGCGCGGGCCGCGAGGTCGCCGGCTGGACCCAGCCGATCATCGAGCCGGTCGGCCAGGGCATCGTCGCCTTCGCCCGCCGGGTGTTCGACGGCGTCCCGCACGTCCTCGTGCACGCGCGCGTGGAGGGCGGTTTCCTCGACACGGCGGAGCTCGCGCCGACCGTGCAGTACGTCCCCGAGAACTACGACCACCTGCCGGCGGAGCACCGCCCGCCGTTCCTGGACGCCATCCTCGGCGCCGCTCCCGAGCGGGTGCGCTATTCCACGGTCCACTCCGAGGAGGGCGGCCGCTTCCTCAACGCCGAGAGCCGCTACCTGATCGTCGACACCGACGAGGACACCACACCGGCCGTGCCGCCCCCGGGATACCACTGGGTCACCGCGGGACAGCTGAACTGGCTCGCCGGACACAGCCGTTACGTGAACGTCCAGGCGCGTACGCTGCTCGCCGTCCTCACGGTGAACGCGGCCGGCCGCACCCCGCTCTCCCCCTGATCCCGCACAAAGCATCAGGCCCTGTTCGGTGGGACTTCCACCGGACAGGGCCTGATTGCGAATGCCTGGAAAGAAAAGCGAGTCAGGACGAGGAGGTCGAGGTCTGCGCCTGGGCCTGCGCGAGACGGGACGTCATCGGGGTCCACTTCTTGGGGTTGATGCGCCAGTCCACGGGCTCCTGCTTCGTGGCGACGTTGACGCGGTTCCACAGGTTGACCAGACCGATGTGGAGGACGATCGCACCGAGCTCGACCTCGTTCCAGTGCTTGGCGGCCTCCTCCCAGACCTCGTCCGACACGGGCTCGACCCGGTCGTTGATGCGGGTGGCGGCCTCGGCCAGCGCCAGGACGGAACGCTCGGCGTCGGTGAAGCAGTCCTGCTCGCGCCAGGTCTCCACCACCGGCAGACGGTGGTCCTCCTCCCCCGCGGCCTCGAACTCGGCCTGCTTCTTCGGGATCTGGACCGGACGGCCGTTGATCTGGCTCACCCGCAGGTGGATGAGCACGAGCGTCTGCAACGGCACACCGACGCTGTTCACGGCCTTGACCAGTGCGCGCATGGGCGGCAGAACATCGGGAACGACCAGCGACGGGTTAGGCATCCGCGGCGACATCTGTAATTCTCCTTCGGATCGGGATCAGATAACAGCTTGCCCACCGGGCAGCCTTTTCTCAAGTATTCCGAATTTCGACGGATCAGTTGCTTTTCCGGCTTACTGCGGCTTGTACGAGTGCTTCGTGGAGCCGGGTGTCGGGGGTGTGTCCGGACTCCCATTGCACGCCTATCGCGAAAGGGTGGTCCGCGACTTCGACGGCCTCGACGGTGCCGTCGTGGGCCCGGCCGGTGACGGTGAGGCCGGCGCCGAGCCGGTCCACCGCCTGGTGGTGGTGGCAGGCCGTCTCCGGCTCGTCCTCGTCGAGGACGCCGGCGATCCGGCTGCCGGGCGTGAGCTTCAGCGGGTGGCGGCCGAGCGTGAACGTGGGAGTCCGCGGCTGGTGCTCGTCGTGACCCGTGATCTCGGGCAGGTGCTGGTGCAGGCTGCCGCCGTGCAGCACGTTGAGCAGCTGCATCCCGCGGCAGATGGCGAGGACCGGCAGACGGGCCTCCAAAGCGGCCCGGACCAGAGCCAGTTCGGCCCGGTCGGCATCCGGGCTCATGGCCCGGGTCACCGGGTGGGCGGTCTCACCGTACAGCGCCGGATCGAGATCCGGTCCGCCCGGGACGAGGAGGCCGTCGATGCGGTCGACGAGGCCCTCCGAGCCGGGCAGCAGCGGGATCAGGAGGGGCGTGGCGCCCGCCTGCGACAGGTAGGCGACGTGCGCCTGGAGGGCGAGACTGACGAGCATGTCACTGCCCTGGAGCGTGACCGGCGCGGTCCTCGCGCAGATCCCGATGACCGGCCGGCCGGCGGCGGGCACCGGACCGTTCACGTCTGAATTCATGACCACCCTCATGGGTTCCGTGGGTTCCGTTGGTTCCGTCGACTGCCGTTCAACTGAGGAAATCGAGCAGATGGAACAAGCGCCCGGCCCGAACAGCCGGCCCGGACAAAATTGCCACGACGGAGAAACGCAGACCAACGTTCAACAGCGGCCCCGCAGGGGCCTACTGAACACAATTCGATCCTGGTACCAAGGTGTGCGGGGAGTGTGCCACCCCCTGCTCAAGAATCTCTCGCAGACCAAATGAGGTAACCCATGATCGAAGCCAAGAACCTCACCAAACGCTACGGTGACAAGACCGCTGTGAACGGTCTCTCGTTCACGGTCGAGCCCGGACGCGTCACCGGCTTCCTGGGCCCGAACGGCGCGGGGAAGTCCACCACCATGAGACTTCTCCTCGGCCTCGACCGGCCCGACGGGGGCGAGGCGACCGTCGACGGCATGCGGTACAGCGACCTCCCGCAGCCGATGCGGGTGGTCGGCGCGCTGCTGGAGGCGCGGGCCGTCCACACCGGCCGCAGCGCCTACGACCACCTGCTCTGCCTCGCCCAGACCCAGGGCTTCGGCAGGCGCCGGGTCCAGGAGGTCATCGACCAGGTCGGCCTGACGCCGGTGGCCCGCAAGCGGGCCGGCGGCTTCTCGCTCGGCATGGGGCAGCGGCTCGGCATCGCCGCCGCCCTGCTCGGCGACCCCGCCGCGCTGGTTCTGGACGAGCCGGTCAACGGCCTGGACCCGGAGGGCATCCTCTGGATCCGGAACCTGATGAAGTCCCTCGCGGCCGAGGGCCGTGCGGTCTTCGTCTCCAGCCACCTGATGAACGAGATGGCCGTCACGGCCGACCACCTCATCGTCATCGGGCGCGGCCGGCTCGTGGCGGACTGCTCCACCCAGGAGTTCATCGAGCGCAGCACCGAGCAGTCCGTCCTGATCAAGACCCCTGACCGGGAACGGCTCGCCGCGCTCCTGAGGAGCCACGGCGGGACCGTCACCGACACCGAGGAGGGCGACCTGGACGTCGTCGGCATCGAGGCCCCCCGCATCGCCGAACTGGCCGCCGCCGGCGGCCTGGTGCTCCACGAGCTCTCCACCCGCCGTGGTTCGCTGGAGGACGCCTTCATGGAACTGACCAAGGACGCCGTCGAGTACGACGCCGGCCTGCGCACCGCCGGAGGTGTGAAGTGACCACCGCGACCGCACCCGCGACCGTCCCCGTCGCGGGCTCCCACAAGCCGACCTTCGGGCGGCTGATGCTGTCGGAGTGGACGAAGATCCGCTCCGTCCGCTCCACGGTCTGGTCGCTCGCGATCCTGGTCGTGGTCACGTTCATCTTCACGGCGCTCTTCATCCAGATGGGCGTCGCGAACTGGGACAAGACCGATCCGGCGCAGCAGGAGGCCATGCGCCTCGACCCGACCGGCACCATCCTCGGCAGCGGCATCCTGATCGGCCAGCTCGCGGTCTGCGTGCTGGGCGCGATGGTCATCGCCTCCGAGTACTCCACCGGCATGATCCGTGCCAGTCTGCTCGCGGTGCCCAAGCGGACACCGGTGCTGCTGGCCAAGGCCGCCGTCTTCGGGCTCCTCGTGCTCGCCGTGGGCGAGGTGACCGCGTTCGGCTCGTTCCTCATCGGCGCGCCGATGCTCGACGGCAAGGCGCCCGTCTCCCTGGGCGACCCGGGCGTCCTGCGGGCCGTCATCGGCTGCGGGTTCTATCTGTCCCTTCTGGGCCTGTTCGCCCTGGCGGTCGGTGCCGTCATCCGCCACACGGCGGCGAGCATCACCGGCGTCATCGCGTTCGTCCTGGTGCTCGCGCCGATGGCCAGGCTGCTGCCCGGTACCGTCGGTGAGCACGTGCACGCCTACCTCCCCACCGAGGCGGGCTTCCTCGTCACCCAGCAGCACTCCCGAGTGGACGACCTGCTCGGCCCGTGGCAGGGCCTCGGGGTGCTCGCGCTCTGGACCGCCGTCCTGCTCGCCGTCGCCGCCGTGCTGCTGCGCCGCCGGGACGCCTGACCCCTCCCGAACACCGTGGGTGCCCGCCGATCAGGCAGGTACCCGCGGTGTCGTGTTTCCAGGCGGCGTCCACCTTTCCTCGACTGGGCCTGAAGACCCCCCTGCGACGCTCGACGGCAGCGGCAGCAGAAAGGGAGTGAAGGGAATGGCTCAGAGCAGTGGGCAAGCCGTTTTGATCACGAGTGCGTTCAGCCCCGTCAGATCGGAGAGCACCGAAGCAGCGACCCGCAGCGAATTCGATCTCAAGAACTTCGAGAAACTGCCGGCACGCGACGTGCCCGTCAGTGCGCTGTCGCCCGGCGTCTCCCTGCGCCAGAGCGGTACGGACGCCGCTCACATCCAGCTTCTCGTCGACGCGGCGGGATCGGCGGAACTCCCGCCCATTCTGGTCCAGATGGACGGCTACCGCATCATCGACGGTCTGCACCGCCTGGAGGCCGCGAGGCTCCGCGGCGATGTCAGCATCAAGGCGCGTTTCCTCGACTGTTCGAATTCCGAGGCGCTCGTCATCGCCATGAAGGCGAACGGCTCGCACGGACTCCCGCTGTCGAAGGCCGACCGGGTGTCCGGGGCGCAGCGCGTCCTGAGCTCCCACCCCGACTGGTCCGACCGGGCCATCGCCGGCATCACCGGTCTGAGCGCCAAGACGATCGCGTCGCTGCGCGACCGGTCGTCGGACGGGGCGCCGCTGGACGGCAAGCGCATCGGCCGGGACGGCAGGCGGCGTCCGGTCGACGCCGGCGAGGGCCGGCGGCGGGCCGCCGAGTACATCACCGCCCACCCCAACGCCCCGCTGCGTCAGGTGGCCCGGGAGACCGACGTGTCGCTGGGCACGGTCCACGACGTGAGCGCGCGGCTCCGCAGGGGCGACAGCCCCGAGCGGGACGGCCGCCAGACGCCGGCCGCGCGGCCGGAGCCGGTACAGCCCGTGCGGTCGGTGCAGTCCGTACGGCCCGTACAGGTCGTCCCCGCGGTGCAGTCGGTGCCGACCGTGCGGCAGACGGTGCGCCACCCGGGCGAGCCGCTCCGGCCGTCCGGCGCGGCGGCGTGCGGCACGGCCCGCGGGCCGCTGCGGGTGGCCCCGCACCCCGACGCCGTCCCGGCCCCGCGCCGCAACCACACGGAGGCGCCGCCCGCGTGGGCGACGGTGGCGGCCAAGATGGCCACCGACCCCGCCATCCGGTACAACGCGGGCGGCCGTGAGTTCCTCCGGTGGATGCAGCTGCACGCCACCGACCCCGACGAGGACTGGCGTGAGCTCGTCGACGCCGTCCCGCCGCACTGGCTCGGCGTCATCGCGCCGATCGCCGAGCGCATCAGCCGGGAGTGGAGCCTTCTGGCCGAGCAGCTGAAGACCAAGCAGGACATGGTGCCTTGACCCCGCTGCCCCGTGCTCACGAGGCCGTCGGCGCCGGAGCCGCGTTCGCCACCCTGAGGTGGCCCGCGGCCTGGCGCCGCGCGCCCGTCTCCGGGGCCGGGCCGACCGAGGCGCACCCCGGGTGGGGGACGCCGTCGGCCGGCGGTTCGAGCTCGGGCAGCGCCAGCAGGACCGGCGGGTCGGCCGGCCTGGCCGGGCGCAGCCGTACCGCGGCGCTGGTGACGGTGTCGGCGGTGACGGTCACGGTCTTCGGTCCGTGCCCCCCGACGAGCGGGGTCCGCTCCGTGCCGGGTTCGGGTCCGAGGCCGTCGGCGACCGCCACGGCCAGCAGGTACCAGCTGCCCTCGGGGACGTTCTTCAGCGAGTAGCAGGACGGCCGTCCGCTCGGTACGTCGATGACGCCGGAGGCGACCGACGGGTGCTGGACGATCGGCGTGCCGAAGGCCCCGAGGAACACCCGGGCGTTGCCGTGGCCCGCGGGCAGGCTGATGGTGCCCGCGATGGTCCCGTACCCCGTCCACGCCGTCGGCTCCGGGCCCGGCAGGGCCTCGCCCCCGTCCCGTGCGAGCCGGCGGAACCGGCTGGGTGAGACGCCGACGCTGGCCGTGAAGGAATTGGTGAAGGAACCCAGGCTGTTGTAGCCGACCGCATAGGAGATGTCGGTGATGCTCATCGACGTCGTCTCGATGAGCCTCTTCGCCTGGTAGATACGGATCGCGGCCAGGAATCTGCCGGGCGTGAGCCCGGTCTCCTCTTTGAACAGCCGCGTGAAATAGAAACGGCTGAGCAGAGCGCTTTCGGCGATCTCCGTGAGGGTCAGCGGTTCGCCGTACCGCTCCCGGATGCACTCGATCGCCCTTTCTACTGCTGTATCCATATGCACCTCACTACGTATCGACCCACGTAGCAGTGTGGTCCTCGGATATCGCGCTGCGCTCGGGTATCGCTAGGGAACCGGTCGAGTTTTGTTCACCGTATTTGCGCGGAGCCGTCGCTTCCTGTTGGCTGGCGGCGGGACCTCCGTGTTCTCTTCCAAAAGACCCGTGCCCCGGCCGTGGAAGGCCGGGGCACGGGTCTTTCTCCGGTGCGGTGGATCAGCGGACGGGACGGTCCAGTCGCACCCGTACGAGGGTGGTCTCCACGTCGCTGTCGACGAGTCGGCCGGCCGCGTCGAAGGCCGCGGGGCCGTCGCTCATGCCGAAGTCGTTGTCGTTGAGCAGGACCAGCGTGGAGGAGCCTTCGAGGGCGATCCCCTCGATCTTGCCGGGGACGCCGGGGACCTTGTTCAGGTCGACCACCAGGCGCTTGCCGAGGACCGGGACGGCGGCGGCGCCCCGGTCGTCGAGCTGCTCCAGGGTGGGGGTGGCGGCGGTGTCCCAGGAGGTGCCGAGGATGTCGGAGCCGCGGCGCAGCCGCACCTCGTACACGCGGGCGGCCTTGTCGGTGCGCTCCTGGACGAGGAGGCGGTCGCCGCCGAGCGCGACGAGCGCGGAGATCTTCAGCTCGGAGGTCTTGGTCTGGCCGGGCTCGACGTCGCCGACGGCGTCGAAGCGGTAGGCGTACTCGGCGGTGACCCGGTTCTTGCGGGGCGAGAAGCGCAGCAGCCGCGTGGTGCGGGACTCCTCGCCCGCGACCTTGTCGGGGTTGAGCAGCGGGCTCTGCAGGGCCATGACGAGGTCGCCGTCGGGCAGCAGGGCGAGCCCCTCGAAGCCGCGGTTGACCTTGCGCTGCAGGAAGATCGAGGGCAGCGACTCGACGACCGGGTAGCCGGCGCCGGTCAGTCCGAGGCCCCGGGGGACGTGCCGGGCGAGGACCCGGCCCTTCGCGGAGACGTGCACGAGCGAGGGCCCGTACTCGTCCACCAGCCAGAAGCTGCCGTCCCGGTCCCGGACGACGCCCTCGGTGTCCAGGCCGTCGGGGTTGTACCCGAGCGGCGTCGAGGCGTCGTAGGTGTAGGGGGCCTCGTCGCGGCCCGGCTGGTTGGGCAGCCCGGTCACGGGGGCGCCGGAGGCGTTGGTGAGCGGGATCGACGTGAGGACCTGGATCCGGCCGCCGACGGCACGGATCTTCACCAGCGCCGGGTCGAAGCCGGGCACGGGGAAGGTGCGCCGCTTGTCCTTGCCGACGGCTATCTGCCCGTTGGGGCCGCGGTCCGTCACCGTCCAGTACTCCCCGCGCCGTTCGGCCGGGTACAGGTCGCTGCCGATGCCGCCGAGGTCGACGCCCCGGTCGTCCGGGACGCTGCCGGGCACCAGCCGGTTGCTGAAGGCGGCCAGCGGGATGTCGGGCAGGGTCGCGGTGGACACGACCCTCGGCGCGGAGGGGCCGTGGTGCGCCGGCGTCGCGTCGGCCGTCCCCACGATCACCGACAGCGCGAGCGCGGCGGAGAGCGGAAGGACGACGCGGGCGGGCCGGCGCAGGAGGCGCGGATTCATCAGAACTCCCTGGAGTGCATGGAAAGTCGCCGGTGAGGGCGGCCCCATGGTCCAGTCCTGCGCGCAACTCCGGGCAACGCGTTCACGACAGGGGGGCGAGCCCTGGGTGAACGCGCGTGTCCGGAAACCGACACACCCGCTAGTAACGGTCGAGGATGAGCTGCGTCTTCAGGATGTCGCCGTGGTAGAGCCAGCCGTTGGCCTCGGCGACGGCGATGGCGTCCGCGTGGAGGTCGGCGGCGTCGGAGGCGGAGTCGGTCTTGAAGGACAGCTCGACGACGTACTCCGTGCCGGTCCCGCCGGCGCCGACGACCGGGAGCACCTCGATGCTCGCGTCGTCCGAGGCGCCCCAGGCACCGCCGTACACCTTCGCGGTCACCGGGCCGTGGGCGCGGGACGCCTGGAGGGTGGTCGTGCCCCAGTCGGCGCTGCCCCAGTCCTCCAGCTTGCCGGGGATGTCGTTGACGAGCCAGGTGCGGCCGGTGGTGCTCGACGGCATCGCGGTGCCGGAGTACCCGCTCGCGCTGTGGCTCTTCTCGGTGCTGAAGCTGAGGGTCTGCTTGGCGTAGCCCCAGTCGACCTCGGCCTCGTAGTTGGTGTCGGTGCTGTCGAAGCCGGCGGCGTTGGCCGCGGTGAGCGCGGCGTTCACGTCGCCGCCGGTGACCGGGAAGCGCTTCTTGTAGGTCTCCTCGAAGGACGACCCGCTCTTGTGCCGCAGCCGCACGCTCCACCCCTGGGCGTCGAGGGCGAGGCCGTCGGTGTCGTAGTAGCTGTACGAGCGCGCCTTCGCGGAACCGGTGATCCCGAAGGCCGACTTCACCGCCGAGGTCGGCGCGTGGGCCGAGTCGAGGGCCGCCGTCGTGAGGTTGATCTTCACCTCGTAGCCGGGGACGGCGTTGGCGGCGGCGTGCGCCGGCGAGGCGGGGGCGAGGAGCGCGACGGCGGCGGCGAGGGCGACGGCGGACGCGGCGGCGGCCGGGCGGGCGGCCCGGGAGGTGAAGGTCATGCGGCCGATCCTCACGAGCCCGGGTGAGAACCGCGTGTCCCCGGAACGTGCCCCCGGTGAACCGGCGGCGACCAGCGCCCCTCGGCGGCGCCTGCGCCGGCCCGGACCGGGCCCGGTCGGCACCGGCCTTGCCCGGGCGCGCCTCCGTCGGGTGAGAATCGGCCATGACGATCACCGCTCGCGCCCTCAACCGGGCCACCCTCGCACGGCAGTTGCTGCTCGCCCGCGCGCCCCTCGACGTCCGGGACGCGGTACGGCGGGTGGTGGCGCTGCAGGCCCAGCAGCCGGGTTCGCCGTATGTGGCGCTGTGGAACAGGGTGGAGGGGTTCGAGCCGGAGGCGGTCGACGGGGCGGTGGCCGGCTTCGAGCTCGTCCGGTCGACGCTGATGCGGCTCACGCTGCACCTGGTGCACGCCGAGGACTACCGGGTCTTCCGGGAGGCGGTGGAGCCGACGGTCCGCGGCTCACGGCTGCGCGATCCACGGTTCAGGGCGGCGGGTTTCACCGCCGAGGACGCCGACGCGCTGCTCCCCGCTCTCCTGGCCTACGCCGAACGGCCGCGGACGGGGGCGGAGATGAGGTCCCGCCTGGAGGAGGCGCACGGCGGGCCGGTGGAGGCGGTGGTCTGGCGGATGATCCGGCAGTACGCGCCGCTGTGGCACGCGCCCACCGGCCCGCCGTGGTCCTTCGGCGCCGCGCAGTCCTTCGTCGCGGCGGACCGGCGGCCGGCGCTCGCCGACCCCGAGGCGTCGGCGGCGGGCCTGGCGGCCCTGATCCTGCGCTATCTGGAGGGCTTCGGCCCCGCGTCCGTCGCGGACATGGCCCAGTTCACGCTGGCGCCCCGGGGCCTGGTGCGCGCGGCGGTGGCCTCGCTCGACGGCGCGCTCGACCGGCTGGAGGGTCCGGAGGGAGCCGTCCTGTACGACGTGCCCGGCGGCCCGCTGCCCGACGAGGACGTCCCCGCGCCGCCCCGGCTGATGGCGATGTGGGACAGCGTCCTGCTGGCGTACGCGGACCGGGGCCGGATCATCCCGCCCGACTACCGCAGGCACGTCATCCGCGTGAACGGCGACACCCTCCCGACACTCCTCGTGGACGGGTACGTCGCCGGTGTGTGGCGGCCGGTCGACGGCGGGATCGAGACCTCCCCCTTCCATCCGCTCCCGGCCGCCGTCTGGGACGCTCTCGCGGCGGAGGCCGGAGCGCTCGGCCGCCTGCTCGCCGAGCGGGACCCGCACGTCTACCGGCGCTACGACCACTGGTGGGCCAAGGGCCTTCCGACGGTCGAGTCCCGCCTCCTGCCCGCCTCCTGAGGGACCACCGGCCCGCAGGTCCTCGCGGGCCCGAGGCCGCCGGCTCACAGCAGCCCGGCCGCCCGGACTCCCAGCCACACCGCGCCGAGTCCGGCGGCCAGGCTCCCGGCCACGTTCAGCGCCGCGTACCGCCTCGCCCCGCCCTCGTACAGCTTCAGCGTCTCGTAGGAGAAGGTCGAGTACGTCGTCAGCGCCCCGCACAGCCCCGTGCCCAGCAGCAGGGAGATCCGGGCGGACGAGACGCCGGTCAGCAGCCCGAGCACGAACGAGCCGACGACGTTGACGACGAAGGTCCCCCAGGGGAGGACCGAGTCGTGCCGGGCCCTGAGCGCCCGGTCCGTCAGATGGCGCAGGGGCGCGCCGACGGCGGCGCCTGCCACCACGAGCAGCCAGTTCACCCTCGCTCCTCCCGACAGGCCGGTGATGTCGCCGTCATGCCGCGGCCCCCGCCCGGGTCCTGGCCCGCACGGCCCGCGTCGCGGCGACCCCGGCCCAGACCGCGGCGAGCGCGGTGACCGCGGTGCCGGCCAGGTAGAGCAGCCCGCGCGTCGGGTCACCGGCGGCCAGCAGCCGCTGGGTGTCCAGGGTGTACGTCGAGAAGGTGGTGAACCCGCCGCAGAAGCCCGTGCCGAGGAAGGGGCGCACCAGCGGGTGAGGGGCGGTGGCCGCCTCGGCGACGAGGACCATGAGCACGCCGAGCGCGGCGCAGCCGGCCATGTTGACCGTGAAGGTCGTCCAGGGGAAGGCATGGGCCGGGGTGGGCCAGAGCAGGGCCGCTCCGTAGCGGGCGGACGCTCCCAGGGCACCGCCGACGGCGACCGCTCCGACGACGGGCAGCTGACCGCGCGGTTCCATGCCCACAGGTTACGGGGTGGAAAAGGCGAGGCGCACAGGCGCGGATCCCGGCCTGGGGCATTAACCGCGACCCGGCCCGTGCAGCCTCGCTCTGCGATGGTCCGGCCACGCACTGCTACGGGTCAAAGCCGGTCCGGTGAGTCTGTCAGATCCCCCCGGGGGTGTCCCGGGCACACCGCGAGGGCGTCCCCGGACCCGCTTCCACCCCCTCGTCGGGGCCCGCCGGAGGGCCCCGGGGACGGCTCCGACCTGCGGTGACGCCAGGGGAGGTGGTCCGGCCACCATCCGGGGGCCGATTCGGGTGCCGGGTACACCTCGTGCCCGGGGGCGGCCGCGGGCGAGGGTGGTGGAGCAGCGGGAGGGAGCTGCGCAACCTTCGGGCAGGAGTGTCGTGAGTACATCCGTCGCAATCAAGCGCAGGGCCACCGCGGGGGCCGTCACCCCGGCGTCGCCGCTGGGAGTCGTCCGGTCCGTCGGCGCGGCCGGTTCGGACGGCGACGTCCACGCCGAGCTGTGCGGTGCGCTCTTCGCCGGCTTCGCACGCCGCGACCAGCGCCTGAAGGCCGAGCAGTACCTGCACGGCCTGCTCACCGCGCAGGGGCGCAAGTCGATCCGCAACATCGCCGCCCAGATAGGCGGGCCGGCGGCCGAGCAGAGCCTGCACCACTTCGTGTCCAGCTCCACCTGGGACTGGCAGCCCATGCGGGCCGCGCTCGCCCGGTACCTGGAGCGGAACAGCTGCCCGCAGGCGTGGGTGGTGCGGCCCATGCCGATCCCGAAGGCCGGCGAGCACTCGGTGGGCGTGGACCGGCGCTTCGACCCGGAGCGCGGTCAGGTCTTCCACGGCCAGCAGGCGTTCGGCGTGTGGTTCGCCAGCGACGAGCTGAGCGTGCCGGTGAACTGGCGGCTGTTCCTGCCGGACCCCTGGGTCAACGACCGCACGCGGCGCGACCGTGCGGAGGTCCCCCAGGAGGCCGGCGAGGAGACCCTGGAGGAGTGCGCGGTCGCCGCGGCGCTCGACACGGCCCGCTGGACCGACGTCACCCGCAAGCCGGTGCTCCTCGACATCCGGGGCGGCGCGGGGCGGGCGGCCCTGACGCGGCTCGCCGCGGCCGGCGTGCCGGTGGTGGCCCGGATCAACCCCGGTTCGCGGCTCGCGATCGCCGACCGGTCGCTGCCCGGGTTCGGCGCGGGTCCGCTCTCCGCCGTGCAGATCCTGGAGTCGCTCAAGGGGCTGCGCCGGCCGGTGAGCTGGGTGGACACCGTGGCCGGGGCGCGGACCTCGCGGACCTCCCTCGCCACCGCCGTCCGGGTCGCGCTGCCGGCGCCGGGCGGGGAGCGGATGCGGCCGCTGGTGCTGCTCGGCGAGTGGGACGACCCGCGGCGGCCTCCGGCCCGGGTGTGGATCAGCGATCTGACCAACTCGCCGGTCGGCTCGCTGCTGCGGCTGACGAAGCTCGCGCGGCGGGTGGAGCGGGACTTCGTCGAGGTCGGCGAGGGCGCCGGGCTCCGTGACTTCGTGGGCCGCTCGTTCCGCGGCTGGCACCGCCACATCACGCTCGCCTCCGCGGCCCACGCGGCGACCGTCCTGTCCACCGGCTGGCAGGCGGCCTACGACGCGGAGTACGGCTCGGGGCGCACGGCCAGCTGACCGCCCGGACCCGCCGCCCTTCCGGGCGGCCGGCACCGCTCCCCCGGTCCGGCCGCCCGGCGGATGCCCCCGCCGCGCACCGGCGCCCGGCCGCCCCCACGGGCCGGGCGCCGGTCAGGCGGGTCGGTCCTGGGGGGTGTGCGGCCGGGTCGGGTCCGTGGCGGCGCGGCCCTGGGCGAGGACCTCCCGGGTCCGCTGGAGCCGCAGCGCCAGCTGGACTTCGAGGACCTGGCCGGGCTTCTGCCACTCGGGGCCGAGGAGTTCGCCGATCCGCTCCAGTCGGCGCGAGACGGTGTTGGGGTGGACGTGCAGCGCCTCGGCCGCGTTGGTGGGGCTGCCGCCGGAGGCGAAGTACGCCTCCATGGTGCGGGTGAGGTCGGTCAGCCGCTCGGCGTCGTAGTCGAGTACCGGGCCGATCGCGGACTCCACGAAGCCCTCGACGTCGTGGTCGTCGGAGAGCAGCAGCCCCAGGAACCCCAGGTCCTGCACGGAGGCGGCCGAGCCGGTGCCGCCCAGCGCGCTCATGGCGTCCAGGCAGCGTCCGGCCTCCTGGTGCATGCGTCCGACGCCGTCGGGGCTCCACCCGGGTCCGGCGGCGGCGACCGACACGGGGTGGCCGAGCAGCGGGGACAGTTCGGCGGCGACGGCCTTGGCCGCGGCGGAGGCGTCGATGCCCGGGAGCAGCAGCACGATGCAGCCGCCCTGCACGGTCTTGAGCCCGGAGAGGCGGTAGGCGTACGAGGAGGCCCACACCACCGCCCGGCCCTGCTCGCCGCCCTCCGGCCTGGCGACCACGAGGACGTGCGGCTTGCGCAGGTCGACGCCGAGGCGGCGGGCCCGCTGGGCGATCTGCTGCGGCGCGTGCGGCGGGTCGGCGATGAGGTCGTCGAGGAGTTCGTCGCGGACGGGACCCTCGGCGACGGCGGTGGAGCGACGCATGAGGAGGAGGAAGGCGACGGCTTGGGCGGCGAGTTCGAGGAGCCGCTCGTCCTCTCCGGTGAGTCCGCTGGCGGCGCGGACGACCAGGCCGCCGAGGTCCTCGGAGCCGGCGATGACGGGGGCGACCCAGGTGTCGTCGTCGGCGAGGACGGGGCGGCGGCGGGCGTGCGCGTCGAGGGACGCCTTCGCGACGGCCTCCTCGTCGAGGCCGTGGAGGTCGCCGGCGGTGGCGAGGCAGAGGCCGCCCTGGTCGCGGATGGTCACGGTCGCGTCGAGCGCGTCGGCGGCGGCCTTGGCCACGTTGCACAGGTCCCCGCCGGACAGGACGAGGTTCATGATCCGGCCGTGGGTCTCGCTGACGTGCCGCATGCGGGTGAGGCTGGTGCGCACCCGGGAGCTGTCGCGCTCGAGTTCGGAGACCTCGGCCCGGGTCCGGTCGAGGAGTCCGGCCTTGTCGACGGCGAGGGCGGCGAGGTCGGCGAGCGCGGCGAGGAGGCCGATCTCCTCCGAGGTGTGGTCGCGGACCCGGCGGTCCGCGCCGTGCAGGACGCCGATGACGGTGTCGCCGCTGCGCAGCGGAGCGGCGATCATCGCGTGCAGCCCCTCGGCCCGCAGGGCGGCTTCGGCGGCCTCGTCGAAGGCGGGGGCGTGGACGCCGGCGTCGAGCGAGCCGGAGGGGGCGAAGCGTTCGTCGGCGAGGTAGTCCGCGGTCCAGACGGGTTCGCCGTGGAGCTGTACGGCGCCGCCGAGGCCGTATCCCTCGGCGACCTTGAGGCCGGGGACGAGGCGCGGGCCGCCCGTGCGGTCGGTGCCGGCGCGGGAGCCCTCGGTGGTGTGGACGTAGCAGGCGCCGTGCGGGCCGCGCAGGGTCACGTACGCCAGGTCGAGGCCGAGCAGCCGGCGGGCGCGGCGGGTGATGACGCGCAGCAGGCTGTCGAGGTCGTAGGAGAAGGTGAGGTCGCGGGCCGTGTCGGTGAGGGTGGCGAGGCCGGCCTCGCGGCGGGCGTCGCGCTCACGGCCGGTGTGGATCCGGCCGGCCAGTTCGACGGCCCGCTCCAGGCGGGCCAGTCCGTCGCCGTCCAGGCCGGTCCGGCGGGCGCCGTCGAGGAGGGTCTCGAAGCGGGCGGGCGGCGCCTGCCCGGCGACCAGTTCGAGGACCGTGAGCAGCGCGTCGGCACCGGCTGCTCCGTCCGCGCCGTGCTTGGTCATGGCCCCACCCCCGTAGTCGAGCGAAATCGGGCACCTCGGAGGAAACCCGTACTGCTCGCCGAAGTTAATTCGGCTTCGGGAGTCGGTCAACGGTGACTTGTCGCACTTCATTCCCGCGCGGTGCGGCCGGTCCGGCCGCCGTGTCAGCCGACGGAGCCCGCCGGGACGAGACGTGAGCGTACCGGTGAGTACTGGGCGGGGACGCGGGCGCCGTAGGCGGCGGGGGTCCGGAGGGTGTACGCGGGCCGTCCCGCGGTGTGGCGGACGGCGAGGATCGAGCGGTGGAGGCGGCGCAGCCGCGCCGAGGGTTCCCTGCCGCTCTCGCCGGTGAGCGCGCCGCGCAGGCGTTCGTAGACGGCGAGGGCCTCGTCGTGGTGGCCGCAGCGCAGCAGGGCGACCATGAGGTGGGCGTGCAGCGGTTCGTTGGTGCGGTAGCGGGCGACGAGTCCGGTGAGTTCGGAGACGAGTTCGGCGTGCCGGCCGAGGCCGAGCTGGGCCTCGACCCACTGGTCGAGGACGCTGAGCCGGGAGGTCTCCAGGCGCTCGATCTCCCTGCGGAGGCGGGGGCCCGCGGCGACGCCCGCGTAGGGGTCGCCGCGCCACAGGGCGAGGGCCTCGCCGAGGCGGAGGGCGGCGCGGGAGAGGTCGCCCGCCTCCATGGCCCGGTAGCCGGCGCCGGCCGCCCGCTCGAACTGCCAGACGTCGTGGACGCCGCCGCCGGTGTCGAGCCGGTAGCCGCCGGGCTGGGCGACGAGGACGGCGTCGGCGGTGCGCCGCTCCGACCAGCCGGGGCGCGGCTCGGCCGGTTCGGCGGCGCGCAGGGCGCTCGCGATGAGGCTCCGCAACTCGGCTATGTGTGCCTGGAGTTCGGCGCGGGCGGCGCGGGGCGCGCCGGACGGCCACAGCTCCTCGGTGAGGACCGTCACGGGCACGACCTGGTCGGCGCTGGCCGTGAGCAGGGCGAGCAGCTGCCGGGGCGCGGCCGCCGTCGGGGTGATCGACACCCCGTTCTCGCGTACCGACAGTCCCCCCAGGATCCGGACGTCCACCTTGCCCCCTCAGTGCCTGTGCGGTGTCAGCGCAGGGATGACCTCCCGATGATTAGAAAAGACCCCCGTAGGCATGTCAATAAGAAACCGCGGGGTACGGAATACCGAACCGGGATATCGGGGTGATTCACCCCCTTTATGGTGGTTTTGAAGCGTCAAGTTTTCGTCATTGGCGCAGACCTGTACCCACCTGAAGACTGTTTCCGGACTCGGGGGTACGCTTTCCGGGGGTCCTCGCGGACCACGGAGCTGCCGGTAACCGCGAGTTCCGGCCAGAAACCGACGCGGGGGTACGGTTCGCGAGGACCCCGAGAGCCTTCCTAGAGCACCGCTGCGGCGGTGAGCAGGCCGAACGCGACGGTCACGAGGGCCGTCCGGACGCGGTGGAAGAGGTTCCAGCGACCCTCGAAGGCGGCCCGGACCGTCGCCGGGTCGTCGTCCGCGCTCCCCTCCGACGCGGCCAGCGCCACGTTGAGCGGGACGTTGCCGGCGACCGTGACCGCGTGGTTGAGGGCCGCGCAGACGAGCCCCGCGAGCACGAGCCACTTCTGGGTGTCCGTGCGCCCGTCGACGGGCACGAGGAACGCGGCGGCGGGAAGGGCGATCACGCCGAGGAAGACGGTGAGGAACAGGGGCTTCGGGACGTACTCGTTGATCCGGCGCATCGCCGGGACGAACTCCGCGTCCGTCAGCCGGGCGAGGGCGGGCATGATGCCGGTCTGGAAGATCACCATGAATCCGGCGTAGAGACCGGTGCATCCGACGGCGAGGGCGAGCAGCAGGGTGGCCATGCGGCCATTCTGACCCCGCCGCCCGCTCCCGCGCCGGTGGTACGGACGGTTGCCCGGACACCTGTACGAGTCGGGCGCGGCCCGGGACCCGGGCCGGCGGGACGGCTCAGCTGTACGGGTCGCCGGACCTCAACTCACCCTCCCCCGCGGGGCCTTCGCTCTCGCGCTCGCCCGGCAGGAGCCCTTCGGCCTGCCGGACGGCCGCGGCCAGCTCCCGGACCACCGCCGAACCCGACCGCCCCGCGATGGCGTCGGCGCGCTCCGCGAGCGCCCGGAGCCCCGGGTCGCCCGGCAGGTCACCGCCGCGCAGCGCGTCCGCGAAGTAGGCGGTGATCGCCGTCAGTTGCAGGCTGTCGTGCCCCGCGTCCCACAGGCCGGCGGTCAGCGCGCCCGTGGCGACCGTGCCGGACCGCTCGTGCGGCGCCCGCGTCGCCGGGTCGAGCCAGCGGACCGTGGCGGTGGCCACCGGGCCGGTCGCCCCGGCCCGGGTCTTCACCGCGTACAGCGCGGTGACGGTGTGCCCGGCCCCGATCTCGCCGCCGTCCACCCGGTCGTCGCGGAAGTCCTCGTCGGCGACGTCCCGGTTCTCGTAGCCGATCAGCCGGAACTTCTCGACGGTCCGCCGGTCGAAGGCGACCTGCGCCTTCGCGTCGCGGGCCCGCAGCTCCACATGGGCGGGCAGCTGGTCGACGAAGACCTTCCGGGCCTGCGCCGAGTCGGCGATGTACGTCGTCTGGCCGTCGCCGCGGTCCGCCAGCCGCTCCATGAACGCGTCGCCGTACTCGCTGCCCACCCCGACGCCGAAGAGGGTGATCCCGTACTCCCTGCGCTCCTCCTCGATCCGGGCGAGGATCGTCTCCGCCTCGGTGGCGCCGGTGTTGGCGAGCGCGTCGGAGAGCAGCACGACCCGGTTGGTGGCGCCCGCGCGGTGGCCGGCGACGGCCACGTCGTACCCGGTGCGCACACCCGCCTCCACATTGGTCGACGAGCTCGTCCCCAGGGACTCCACCACCTCGTGGATCCGGCCGCGGGCCGCCCCGACCCGGGTCATGGGCAGCAGGGTCTCGGCCTCCGCGCTGAAGGTGACGAGCGCGATCGAGTCGTCCTCGCGCAGCCGGTCGGCCAGCAGCCCGAGGGACTCCTTGACCAGGTCGAGCCGGCCCGGCTCGTCCATGGAGCCCGAGACGTCCACCACGAACGTCAGGGCGGCGGGCGGGCGTTCGGCGCCCCGGTCCGCACCGCGGGTCGCGAGCCCGACCCGGACCAGGGACCAGCCGGCCTGCCCGGTGCGGGCCCCGTCGAGGGTCACGCTGAAGCCGTCGTCCGCCGGGCGCGGGTAGTCGGGACGGAAGCTGTTGACGAACTCCTCGGGCCGTACGCTCGCCGGCTCGGGCAGCCGCCCCTCCGCGAGCGTCCGGCGGGCGTAGCCGTACGAGGCGGTGTCGACGTCCAGGGCGAAGGTGGACAGGTAGTCGGGGGCCGGCGACGGGGCGCGCTGCTCGCCCTCCCGGGGCGCCCCGGTCCCGGCGGCGCGGCCGCCGTCGGGGGCCGCCGGGGCGGTCCTGCCGCCCTCGCGCGCGCTGCTGTCGGCGCTGTCGCCGCCGGCGCCGCATCCGGTGACGGCCAGCCCGGCCGCGACGAGCCCGGCGATCACGGCCGGGAACCGGAGCCCGCCCCGCCGGGCCGGCCGGGTCTTCTGACGTTCCATGACATCCCCCTCTTCGTACGGCACTTGTGAATGTGACGAACGAGGGGCCCCGATGGAGCAGTCGAAGGAGTTGCGGATGGATCTCGATGCGGCAACGGCGGCCGCGGCACACCGCGGTGGCATGGATTCGCCATCCTTCTCAACAGGGGTTGTCACCGTGTGCAGTCACATGCGTACATGGAGTGGACATCGATCGGGCGGGGGTGGTCAGCGGTGGCAGAGAGCGCGGGCTCCGTGATGCTCGCCCGTTCGGCGATGAACCGGGCCGCGACCGAGGGACAGCGGCCCCCGGGGCGCCCGGTCCGGGGTGCGCGGAGCATCAGCGCCGCGCTCGCCGGGCTGGCCGCCTCCACCCGGTACGAGCTGTTGACCTTCGACGACCCGCTCGCGTCCGCGGGCTGCGCCATCCCCGGGCCGTTCCTGGAGCTGGCGGGAGCGTGCATGCGGGCCGCGGCCGAGCGGGCCGTCGAGGTCAGACGGATCGTGCCGAAGCACGCGCGGCCGCGGATCGAAGGGGGGCTCCGCATCCCCGGCCGGGCCCGCCTCGCCGAGGCGATCCCCTTCAAGATGATCGTCGTCGACCGCACGGTGGCCGCGGTCCCGCTCGATCTGGAGCTGCTCTACAACGGGCTGCTGCTGATCCGGGACCCGGTGGTGGTGCAGGCCCTCGTCCGCACCCACCACGTCAGTTGGGCCGCGGCCGAGGAGCTGACCTCCCTGCCGCCTCCCCCGCCCCCGCCGGGCGACCTGCCGTCCCAGCTGCGGCCGGTCCTCGACGCCCTCCTGTCGGGACTCACCGACGAGACGGCGGCGGCCCGGCTCGGCATGTCGGCGCGGACCTACAGCCGCCGCGTCGGCGAGCTGATGGCCGCCCTGGGCACGACGAGCCGCTTCCGCGCGGGCGCGGAAGCGGCTCGGAGGGGGTGGGTGTGAGAAGCCCCTGAGAGAGGCCGGACACCCCCTAGGACACGATGTCCTTGCGGGCGAAGCCCCGGAAGGCGAGCGCGAAGAGCACCACGGCGTACGTCACCGAGATCGCCGTGCCCTTGATCATCCCGCCCCACTCCAGCTGGGGCTGGAGCGCGTCGATCCAGGCGAACTGCCAGTGGGCGGGCAGGAAGTCGCGCCAGTCGCCGAGCGCCGTGACGGCGTCCAGGACGTTGCCGACGATCGTGAGGCCGACGGCGCCGCCCACCGCGCCGAGCGGGGCGTCGGTCCGGGTGGAGAGCCAGAAGGCGAGCCCCGCCGTGACCAGTTGGGAGGCGAAGACGAACGCGACGGCGACCGCGAGCCGGAACAGCGCGTCGCCGGCGCCCACCGCGCCGCCGGTCGGCAGCCGCAGCGGCCCCCAGCCGTAGGCGACCGTGCCGACGGCCAGCGCCACCAGCGGGAGGAGGACCATCGCGGCCGCGCTGTACGCGAGCGCGACCGCCAGCTTGGAGGCGAGGAGCCGCGACCGGGGCACCGGCGCGGCCAGCAGATAGCGCAGGGAGGACCAGCTCGCCTCGGAGGCGACCGTGTCCCCGCAGAACAGCGCCACGGGAATGACGAGGAGGAACCCGGCCGAGACGAACAGACAGGTCGCCGCGAAGTTCGCGCCGGAGGCCGTCGCCGTGTCCATCAGGGTGATCCGGCCGTTGCCGCCGCCGTCCGCCGGGCCGCCGATCGCGAAGGCGGCGACCAGGATGAACGGCAGGGCGACGAGGATGCCGCCCATCACCAGGGTGCGCCGGCGCTTCCACTGGCGCAGGGCCTCGACGCGCAGCGGCAGGGTGCGCCCCGCCCGGTAGCCGGGGGCGGACTCCGCCGCACCCGGAAGGGTGCCGGTGGTGCTCATGCGGATCCTCCTCCGATCAGGGTCAGGAACGCGTCCTCCAGGCGCCGGTGCGGCCCGACCCCGGTCAGCGGCACGTCCAGGCGGACGAGTTCGCCGATGAGGGCGGTCGCGTCGGCGCCGTCGAGGCGGACCAGGAGTCCGCCGTCGGCGCGGGTGGCGGAGCCGACGCCGGGCAGGGCGTCGGCCTTCTCGACGAGCGCGTCGTCGATCTCCCCGGCCAGGGTCACGAGCAGGGTGTCTCCCGACCCGGTGATCTCGGCGACCGGCCCGGCCTGCACCAGCCGGCCCCGGTCCATCACGACGAGGTGGGTGCAGGACTGCTCGACCTCGGCGAGGAGGTGGCTGGAGACGATGACGGTACGGCCGCCGGCCGCGTACCGGATCATCACCTCGCGCATCTCGCGGATCTGCGGCGGGTCGAGCCCGTTGGTCGGCTCGTCGAGGATCAGCAGGTCCGGCAGGCCCAGCATGGCCTGGGCGAGGGCGAGGCGCTGCCGCATGCCCTGCGAGTAGGTCCGCACGGCGCGTTCGAGTGCGCTGCCCAGGTCGGCGATGCGCAGGGCCTCGTCGACGTGGGCGTCCTCGGCGGGCCGGCCGGTGGCCTTCCAGTAGAGGTCCAGGTTCTCCCGGCCCGACAGGTGCGGCAGGAAGCCGGCTCCCTCGACGAACGCGCCGACCCGGGAGAGGACCGGGGCGCCGGGCCTGATCGCCTGGCCGAAGACCCTGATCTCGCCCTCGTCGGGAGTGATCAGGCCCATCAGCATGCGCAGCGTCGTGGTCTTGCCCGCGCCGTTCGGCCCGAGCAGACCGAGGACCTGGCCCTGCTCGACGCGGAAGGAGAGGTCCCGGACGCTGTACCGGTCGCCGCCCGCGTACTTCTTGGACAGCCCGGTGATCTGCAGGGGGACGACGGCGAGCTCCGGGTCGGGCGCCGGGGCCGCGGACCTCCGGCGCGCGGTGAGCAGCAGGGCGGCCGCCGCGGCCAGGCCGAGGAGCGGCAGGCCCCACACCCACCAGGGCAGGGCGGCGGCCTGGGTCGACAGGCCGGGCGCGGTCGGGACGGTGAGCGGGCCCTCGACGGCGACGGTGTAGACGGCGGGCACCGTCGGGGAGGCGTAGCCGAGGTCGGTGGCGGCCAGGACGAGCCGCAGCCGGTGCCCGGCCTCCACCTCGTGGTCGACGGCGGGCAGGGTCAGGGTGAGGGTGCGGCCGGCGCGGGCGTCGTCGACGCGGACGGGGGCGACGAGCTGGGCGGGCAGCACCTGCTGCCGGCCGTCGGGCCCGACGTCGTACACCTTGGCGAAGAGGACGGCCGAGCCGTCGGCGGCGGTGGAGGTCACCTTGACGCGGACGGTCGGCGTGCCGGTGATCCGGACGGCCCCGGTCTGCGGCTTCGCGTCGAAGCGGGCGTGCTGGCCGGGGAAGTCCAGGGAGAGGCCGACCCCGAGGGAGGAGAGGCCGGAGATCCCGCCGCCGAGGCCCGGGACCGCCGAGACGGCGGGCGGGGCGGCGCCCGCCGGGTTGGCGAAGGTCTGCGGCGGGCCGGCCAGGGGGACGGCCGTGGTGCCGGCGGTGAGTCCGGGGTAGCGGTCGGCGGTCGCGGCGCGCAGGGTGGCCCGCCCGTCGGTGGAGTCGACCCCGCCGGTGCGGCTGACCCGGAAGGCGGGCCCGGTGTCGACGGAGGTGTCGTGCTTGAGCCAGCGGTCGAACCAGCTGCCGATCCGGCGCTCGACGCGCTCGGTCTCCCGGTCGCCGCCGTCGTGGCCGCCGGCGATCCAGTCGACGGCGACGGGGGCGCCGTTGGCGGTGAGGGCGCGGGCCATGGCGTCGGACTGCGCGAGGGTGAAGAGGGAGTCCGACTGGCCCTGGACGAGGAGGGCGGGGACCTTGACGCGGTCGCCGACGGCGGACGGGCTGCGGGCTTCGAGGAGGGCGCGGGCGGCGGCGTCGGGCTTCCCGGCGACGGCGACCCGCTGGTAGAGCGCGCAGAGCTCGGCGGTGAACCGGCCGCAGCCGTCCGCGGCCTCGCCGGGCCGCTCGCCGGCCGAGAAGAAGATCCCGGCCCAGAGCTTCTTGAAGACGCCCTCGGGGAAGAGCGCGTCGGCGAGGTTCCAGTAGGTGATCTGGGGGGCGATCGCGTCGACGCGGGCGTCGTGGCCGGCGGCGAGCAGGGAGATCGCGCCGCCGTAGGAGGCGCCGGTGACGCCGACGCGGGGGTCGCCGGGCTTGTCGAGGAGGACCTCGGGGCGGGCCGCGAGCCAGTCGATCAGCTTCCGGACGTCCCTGACCTCGTGGGCGGGGTCGTTGAGGCCGATCTCGCCGGTCGAGGCGCCGAAGCCGCGGGCGGACCAGGTCAGGACGGCGTAGCCGTCGCGGGCGAGCCCTTCGGCCTGGGCGCGGACGTCGTCCTTGGAGCCGCCGAAGCCGTGTCCGAGGAGGACCGCGGGACGTCTTCCGGTGCCGTCGCCGGTGAAGTACGAGGTGTCGAGCCGTGCCCCGTCGACGGACAGGACCCGGTCCGCACGGTGCACGGGCGGTGGATCGTCCGAGGCGGCGGCGGTCCAGGTGCCGGCGCCCGCGAGGACGGCGAGCGCGGCGGTGACCGCGGCCCACCGGGGGATTCGGAGTCGCATGGTGTCGAGCCTAGGCGGGACGGCGGCCCGGTCGCGGCGCTCCCGAGGGGGAATTCGGCGGCCTCCTGGAGTCGTACGCGTTACGGTCCGCGTACCGCAGGCGCGGTACGCGCACCGGGGTGCGCGCGGCGGGAGGTGCGGGATGGAGATCCGGCGGGCGACGACGGCGGCCGAACTGGTCGCGGCGGAGCACCTGTACGACGGGCCGGCGCGGCGGGAGTGGGCCGAGCGGTTCCTGGCGGCGGACGGTCATCTGATGCTGGTCGCGTACGCGGCGGACGGCTTCCCGGCGGGGTTCGTCTCCGGGATCGAGATGGTCCACCCGGACAAGGGCGTCGAGATGTGCCTGTACGAGCTCGCGGTGGACGAGGGGCACCGGCGGCGCGGGGTCGGCCGGGCGCTGACCGCGGCGCTGGTGGCGGAGGCGCGGGCGCGGGGCTGCCGGGGGGCGTGGGTGCCGGTGGACACGGACAACGACGCGGCGCTCGCCACGTACCGGTCGGCCGGGGCGGCGGACGAGGGGGTCTTCGCGATGCTCGGCTGGACCTTCGACGAGGGGTGACGCGGGGCGCCGGCGCGGGGACGGCCCCCGGGGTGTGCCGTCGGCACCCCGGGGGCCGTGCGCGGGAGGGCCCGTCAGTGGTTGCGCGGGAAGCCCAGGTCGACGCCGGTCGGGCCCTCGGACGGGTCCGGCCAGCGGGTGGTGACGACCTTGCCGCGGGTGTAGAAGTGCACGCCGTCGTTGCCGTAGATGTGGTGGTCGCCGAAGAGCGAGTCCTTCCAGCCGCCGAAGGAGTGGTAGCCCACGGGAACCGGGATCGGCACGTTGACGCCGACCATGCCGGCCTCGACCTCCAGCTGGAAGCGGCGGGCGGCGCCGCCGTCGCGGGTGAAGATCGCGGTGCCGTTGCCGAACGGCGAGGCGTTGATGAGGGCCAGGCCCTCCTCGTAGGTCTCGGCGCGCAGCACGCAGAGGACCGGGCCGAAGATCTCGTCCCGGTAGGCCGCGGCCGTGGTGGGGACGTGGTCCAGGAGGGACAGGCCGATCCAGTGGCCGTTCTCGTGGCCCTCGACGGTGTAGCCGGTGCCGTCGAGGACGACCTCGCAGCCCTCGGCGGCGGCGCCGTGGACGTAGGAGGCGACCTTGTCGCGGTGGACGGCCGTGATGAGCGGGCCCATCTCGGAGGTGGGGTCGGTGCCCGGGCCGATCTTGATCTTCTCGGCGCGCTCGCGGATCTTCGCGACCAGCTCGTCGCCGACGGAGCCGACGGCCACGACCGCGGAGATCGCCATGCAGCGCTCGCCGGCGGAGCCGTAGGCCGCCGAGACCGCCGCGTCGGCCGCCGCGTCGAGGTCGGCGTCCGGGAGGACCAGCATGTGGTTCTTGGCGCCGCCGAGCGCCTGGACGCGCTTGCCGTTGGCGGAGGCGGTGGTGTGGATGTACCGGGCGATCGGGGTGGAGCCGACGAAGGAGATCGCGGAGACGTCCGGGTGCTCCAGGAGGCGGTCGACGGCCACCTTGTCGCCGTGCAGGACGTTGAAGACGCCGTCCGGGAGGCCCGCCTCGGCGAGCAGCTCGGCGATCTTCAGGGACGGCGACGGGTCCTTCTCGCTCGGCTTGAGGATGAAGGTGTTGCCGGTCGCGATGGCGATCGGGAACATCCACATCGGCACCATGGCCGGGAAGTTGAAGGGCGTGATGCCGGCGACGACGCCGACGGGCTGGCGGATCGAGGCGACGTCGACCCGGTTCGACACCTGGGTGGAGAGCTCGCCCTTGAGCTGGGTGGTGATGCCGCAGGCCAGGTCGACGATCTCCAGGCCGCGGGCGACCTCGCCGAGCGCGTCCGAGTGGACCTTGCCGTGCTCGGCGACGATCAGTTCGGCGATCGCGTCGCGGTTGGCGTCGAGCAGCGCGCGGAACTTGAAGAGGATGGTGGTGCGCTGGGCGAGCGAGGAGGTGCCCCAGGTCGCGAAGGCGTCCTTCGCGGCGGCGACGGCGGCGTCGACCTCGTCGACGGAGGCGAGGGCGACCTGCGTGGTCACGGCACCGGTGGCCGGGTCGGTGACCGGGCCCCAGTTGCCCGACGTGCCCTCGACGGTCTTGCCACCGATCCAGTGGTGGACGGTCTTCGTCATGACGAGTTACTCCTTCAGAGATGGCGGCGTCGGGCGGTGACGTGCCGGTCGTACTCCTCGCGGGCCTTGACCGCCGACGGACGCGTCGAGGTCTCGGCCACGGGCACATCCCACCACGCCTGGGCCGGGGGCGGGCCCGACACTGTGTCTGGCGTTTCGGTCTCGACGTAGACACATGTGGGAACGGTCGCGTTCCGGGCCTCCGTGAGGGCTTCTCGCAGGTCACGCACGGTGCGGGGGCGGAGCACCCGCATGCCCAGCGAGGCGGCGTTGGCGCCGAGGTCGACGGGGAGGGGCGGGCCGGTGAAGCCGCCGTCCGCGTCCCGGTGGCGGTAGTCGGTGCCGTACCGCTCGGCGCCGACGGCCTCGGAGAGACCGCCGATGGAGGCGTAGCCGTGGTTCTGCAGGACGACGAGCCGCAGGGGCAGCCGCTCCTGGACGGCGGTGACGATTTCGGTGGGGTTCATCAGGTACGTACCGTCGCCGACGAGGGCCCAGACGGGCCGGCCGGGTGCGGCGAGGAGGACGCCGAGGGCGGCGGGGATCTCGTATCCCATGCAGGAGTAGCCGTACTCGACGTGGTACTGGTCGGGCGAGCGGGGCCGCCACAGCTTGTGGAGGTCGCCGGGGAGCGATCCGGCGGCGTTGATCAGGATGTCGGTGGCGTCGACCAGAGTGTCGAGTACGCCGAGGACCTGGGTCTGGGTGGGGCGCGCGTCCTCGTCGGCGACGGCGTAGGCGGCGTCGGCCCGTGTCCGCCAGCGGAGCTTCTCCTCGGCGATCTCGTGCGCGTAGTGCGCGGAGACGTGGTGCGGCTCCAGGAGCGAGTGGAGCTGCTCCAGGCCCTCGCGGGCGTCCGCCACGAGCGGGAGCGCGGCCAGCTTGTGGGAGTCGAAGGCGGCGACGTTGAGGTTGACGAACCGCACGTCGGGGTGGCCGAAGAGGGTGCCGGAGGCGGTGGTGAAGTCGGTCCAGCGGGTGCCGACGCCGATCACCACGTCGGCGGTGCGGGCCAGGTGGTCGGCGACGGCGGTGCCGGTGTGGCCGATGCCGCCGACGTCCTGGGGGTGGTCGTGGGACAGGGCGCCCTTGCCCGCCTGGGTGGCGGCGACGGGGATGCCGCTCAGCGCGGCGAAGTCGTGGAGGGCCTCCTCGGCACCGCTGTACCGGACGCCGCCGCCGGCGACGATCAGCGGGCGGGTGGCCCGGCCGATCGCCGCGGCCGCCGCGGCCAGTTCGTCCTCGTCCGGGGAGGGGCGGCGGACCCGCCAGACCCGCTCCGCGAAGAAGCCCTCCGGCCAGTCGTACGCCTCCGCCTGGACGTCCTGGGGCAGCGCGAGGGTCACCGCGCCGGTCTCCACGGGGTCGGCGAGGACCCGCATCGCGGCGAGCGCGGCCGGGATCAGGGCCTCGGGCCGGCCGATCCGGTCGAAGTAGCGGGAGACGGGCCGCAGGCAGTCGTTGACCGACACGTCGCCGGCGTGGGGGAGCTGGAGCTGCTGGAGCACGGGGTCGGCGGGGCGGGTGGCGAAGGTGTCGCCGGGCAGCAGCAGCACGGGCAGGTGGTTGACCGTGGCGAGGGCGGCGCCGGTGACGAGGTTGGTGGCGCCGGGGCCGATGGAGGTGGTGACGGCGTGCGCGGAGAGCCGGTTCGACTGGCGGGCGTAGCCGACGGCCGCGTGGACCATGGCCTGTTCGTTGCGGCCCTGGTGGAAGGGCATGAGCTCGGCGTCCTCGACCAGCGCCTGGCCGATGCCGGCGACGTTGCCGTGTCCGAAGATGCCCCAGGTGGCGGCGATGAGCCGGTGCCGTTCGCCGTCGCGCTCGGTGTACTGGGCGGCGAGGAAGCGGACGAGCGCCTGGGCGACGGTCAGCCGGATGCTCATGCGTATCCCTCCGTGTGGTCGGGGTGGAAGCAGATCTTCCACTCCCGCTCGGCTCCGGGGCCCGCCATGACGTTCAGGTAGTAGAGGTCGTGGCCCGGCTGGGCGATGGAGGGGCCGTGCCAGCCGTCGGGGACGAGGACGGCGTCGCCGTGCCGGACCTCGGCGAGCAGGTCCGCCCCTCCCGGCCGGGAGGGGGAGATCCGCTGGTAGGCGAGGCCGCCCGGGCCGGCGATCTCGTAGTAGTAGATCTCCTCCAGGACGGACTCCGTTCCGGGCCGGTGCTCGTCGTGCTTGTGCGGCGGGTAGGAGGACCAGTTGCCGCCGGGTGTGAGGACCTCGACGGCGATGAGCCGGTCGCAGGCGAAGGCGTCGGCGGAGGCGAAGTTGCGCACGCTGCGGGCACGGTTGCCGGTGCCCCGTGTCTCGACGGGAACCTCCGGCGCGGGGCCGTAGCGGGCGGGGAGTCGTCGCTCGCACTTCGCTCCTGCCAAAGCGAAGCGGCCTCCCGCGCCGGAGGCGATCTGGGCGTGGGCGTCGCGCGGTACATAGGCGAAGTCGCTCACTCCGTCGAACACGCTCGCGCGGCCCTGGAGTTCGAGGATCTCGCCGTCGACGCGCACGCTACAGGCACCGGCGAGGGGAAGCACGACCCATTCGTCTTCTCCGCTGTCGAACGCGTGCGTCTCCCCCGGCCCGAGGGCGAGGACCCGCAGGGCGGCGTGGCCCCAGCCGGCCGTGCGGGGGTCGACGGAGAGGGCGTACGGGCCGTGGGCGGCGGTACCGGCGGGCAGGTGGAGGGAGGGGGGTCGGTCGGGGCTCATGCGCGGATCCCTACCCCTTCTCCGGGATCGTTCCCGTGCCGACGGCGAGGGCCTCGGCGATCTCGGCGGCGTCGGGCATGGCGGACGAGCAGGGCAGCCGGCCGGCCACGACGGATCCGGCGGCGTTGGCGTGCCGCAGGGTCCGTTCGAGGTCCCAGCCGGCGAGCAGGCCGTGGACGAGCGCGCCGCCGAACGCGTCGCCCGCGCCCAGGCCGTTGACGACCTCCACCGGCAGCGGCGGCACCTCGGCGCGGGTGCCGTCGGCGGCGAGCGCGAGGACGCCCCGGGGGCCCTGCTTGACGACGGCGAGCCGGACGGCGCCGGTGGCGAGCAGCGCGCGGGCGGCGGTGTCCGGATCGCGTTCGCCGGTCGCCACCTCGCACTCGTCGAGGTTGCCGACGGCGACGGTGGCGTGCCGCAGCGCCTCGGCGTAGAGGGCGCGGGCCTGGGCCGGGTCCGTCCAGAACACCGGCCGCCAGTCCAGGTCGAGGACGGTCGTCTCCTGCCCGGAGCGGGCCCGCAGCGCCTCCAGGGTCGCCGTGCGGCTGGGTTCGGCGCACAGGCCGGTGCCGGTGGCCCAGAAGACCCGGGCGGCGCGGATCGCGTCGAGGTCGAGTTCGTGCGGGTGGATCTCCAGGTCGGGCGCCTGGGGGCGGCGGTAGAAGTAGAGCGGGAAGTCGTCGGGCGGGAAGAGGGCGCAGAAGGTGACGGGCGTGGGGTACGCGCCGACCTCGGTGACCCACCGGGCGTCCACGCCGAACTCCGCCAGCTCCCGGCGCAGGAAGGTCCCGAAGGGGTCGGCGCCGGTGCGGGAGACGAGCGCGGTGCGTCGGCCGAGCCGGGCGGCGGCGACGGCCACGTTCGCCGGGGAGCCGCCGAGGAACCTGCCGAAGCTCTCGACCCGGTCGAGCCCGACGCCGCTGGTGAGCGGGTACAGGTCCACGCCGAGGCGTCCCATGGTGATCAGCTCGTACGGCTCCGTCTCCACGCGCCACCTCTCGCCGCGGCCGCCCTCGGCCCCGCATCCAGGTCTAGTCGTCCGCGCGGAGGCGTGTCAACGACATGTCCGGACATTCGGACGTGCGGCCTGCTTGACGCTGCTCGCGGGCCGCGGCCAAGGTGGCAGTCATGACGAAGCCGTGGAGACCGTCACCGTCACAGCCGTCCCGCCCGTCGCCGGAGGCGTCCCGGATCCGCGTCGGGTCCGCCCCGGACTCCTGGGGGGTGTGGTTCCCCGACGATCCGCGGCAGGTGCCCTGGCAGCGCTTCCTCGACGAGGTGTCGGGCGCCGGGTACGAGTGGATCGAGCTCGGCCCGTACGGCTATCTGCCCACCGATCCGGCGGTCCTGGCGGAGGAGACCTCGCGGCGCGGGCTGCGGGTGTCGGCGGGGACGGTCTTCACCGACCTGCACCACGGGGCGGCCGCCTGGGAGCGCACCTGGGCCCATGTCGCCGAGAACGCGGCCCTCGCGGCGGCGATGGGCGCCGGCCATCTGGTCGTCATCCCGGCCTTCTGGCGGGACGACCGGACGGGCGAGGTCCTGGAGGACCCGGTGCTGACGGCGGCGCAGTGGCGGGATCTGACCGGGCTGACCGAGCGCCTGGGCCGGGAGGTCCGCGAGCGGTACGGGCTGCGGATCGTCGTCCATCCGCACGCCGACACCCATCTGGACGGCGAGGAGAGCGTCTCGCGCTTCCTGGACGCGACCGACCCGGGGGACGTCGCGCTCTGCCTGGACACCGGGCACTACGCGTACGCCGGCGGGGACAGCGTCAAGCTCATCGAGACCTACGGCGAGCGGATCGGCTATCTCCACCTGAAGCAGGTCGACCCCGAGGTGCTGGCCGGGGTGGTGGCCGAGGGGGTGCCGTTCGGTCCGGCGGTGGCGCGGGGCGTGATGTGCGAGCCGCCCTCCGGGGTGCCCGCCCTCGAACCGGTGCTGGCGGCGGCGGCCGCCCTCGACGTGGACCTCTTCGCCATCGTCGAGCAGGACATGTACCCCTGCGAGCCGGAGGTCCCGTACCCGATCGCCCTGCGGACCCGGCACTTCCTGCGCTCCTGCGGCGTGTGACGGTTCCGGCGGCGGCCTGCTCGGCGCCCGACCGGCGCGCGGCCCGGCGCATACCGGTCTGACCAGGGGCGACGCACGGGGACACACCGATGGACCGATGTGCCGCTTCCGTCACACAAGTCCCTTTGCTGTCACGCATGTCTGCGTTACGCGGGTTTCGCGTCACAGGCGGTCGACAGCCGCTCTCCTCCTGAAGGGAGAGGTCGTTGCAGGGGGCACAGGCTGATCGACGCCAACGCCCGCCCGCAGCGCCCCCGAACGGCACCCCCTGCCGCCGCTGCGCGGTGCGCAGGGAGGTACCGGCATGACGGACAGAAGTCTCTGGTCGTACAAGGACATCGCGGCGCACATCCGGGTGCAGCCGGACACGGTCCGCTCCTACCGGAAGCACGGGCTGCTGCCTCCGCCCGACAAAGTGGAGTCGGGCAAGCCCTACTGGTACGCGGACACGATCCGCGTCTGGGTCGCCGGCCGGCCCGGCAACCGGGCCCGGCGCGACTGACCCCGTCGCGCGCCGGCGCGGCGCCGGGGCGGGCGGCACCCGGATGTGCGCCGCGGTGTGCTTGTTAGGCCCTGGACTTGTGTGCGTGATGGCGGTACCTCGCTGCGCACCGCGCAG